>DPVW01000025.1:3809-7472 GCA_003529325.1 Candidatus Latescibacterota bacterium
CGGCGCCTTCAACGCCGGTGAGGGTACTCCGGCGCCTACCACATCCGCCGGCAAAAGCCTCTCCCGCAACAATTCGGCAACCGACGCCAATGACAACCTCGCCAACTTCACCGTCACCGGCATACCTACCCCAAGTGTCGGCGCCGCGCCGGAAGTGGAGCCGCCGGACGCGGAACCTCCAGGCGCTGAACCACCCAGCACAGACCCATTTCACACTCAGCCCCCCAGCACGCAGATCAAAGTCTCGATCCCCGACACGACCGCCTTCGGTGGCGACACCCTCGTGGTCCCCGTGCGGTTCACGAATACCAGCGGCCACGGACTGCTCGCAAGCGAGGTGTTTCTGACCTATGACGCCGGCTTGCTGACGCCGATCCACGTGCTGCCCGGTGACCTGCTCGACAACAAGAACTGGCACCTGGCGGCCAACCCCATCGAGAGTTCCAACTCCGACTCCCCCATCGACACCCTGCGCATCGCCTTGGCCACCGATGTTGACACCCTCTCCGGCGCGGGAGCTCTCGTCCTCGCCCACTTTCAAGTCGCCGACCTGCGCCGGCCCGCGGCAACCGCCCTGCGCATCGAGCACCTTTCCCTCAACGGCGGAGCGATCATACCTGAGCAGGAGGATGGCGTCGTGCGCCTCGTCGGCATCGACGCAGTGACAGCTACGGTGCCCTCACCAGTCCTGATGCACGACACACTGCACGTCACCGTCACCGATCACGACATCGATCGCAGATCCACCCAGCACGACACCTTGGTAATTCATCTGACCGAGGGACCGGAGGACGCACCACCCGAACAGATCGAGACCCTGTTCGCCGTAGAAACGGACACGACTTCCGGCATCTTCACCAGCAGCATCGCCATCCTCTACTCAGATGCAGTCTCCGCCAACGGCGTCGTCGAAACGGCGCCTCGTCGTGTGATAGAATTGTGCTTCGACGATTCTCTCGACGGTGCTGGTGCCACCACCCGACGTTGTACCCTGTTGGCCATACCCGCCCACGACGGCCTCCTCGATGCAACGGTAGTGACCGAGCCGGGCGACACGCTGTGGATTCGCCTCGTAGACCCCGACCTCAACCGACACCCTGACACGATCGACACCGCCACCGTCTCCATCATCACCCACGACTCAGCCGATACCCAACGCACCTCCCTCGTCGAAATCGATCTCAGCAACGGCATCTTCTTCGGCCATTTCGAAACCTCCCCCGTAACTGGTGGCAACGCCCTGCAGACCACCTATCTCGACCTCACCCCGTCAGTGGGCGACCCGTCCCTTGTAACGGATACGACGCATGTCCTGGGACAATTCGGCGATGCCGACGACGACGGCCAATTACAGGCATTCGATGCGTCGCGCATCCTCACCCACGTACTGGCGCCAGGTCTGTCCGCCCGTGACTCCCTGGCAGCCAATGTCGACTCCCTTGCACCCTTCGGCGCGATCTCTCCATTCGACGCCGCCCTCGTGTTGCAACACCGGGTCGGTCTGCGACGCCGTTTCCCCGTGCAGGAGTCTTTTGCCGCCAACCACCCACGACCCGAGCCTGGCGCACGCGACGGTCCCGATTCGACTGCAGCCCGACTCGCCGCCGGAGCGGCCCGACGACTCGAACTTCGCGACGAAGTCGACTATCTCTCGATTTGGATCGACGACCGCTCGCAGATCATCGCCGGCGATCTGTTGCTTGAGTGGGAGGAGATTCGCGTGGAAACAGTGCTCGAACGAGCCGACGACATGCACGGATTTCTGCTTGCTTCACGCCTTGCGTCACCAGATGACGAAGGTCGCTTAGCCCTGCGCGTCGTGATCGCAGGTGTAAGTGCCGCCATCGGACCGGGAGAGTTGTTTCGACTCTACCCGCGTCGTGATGGGGGGAGACTTGGTCCTGGGGCAGTACGGCTCATCAGGGCCAGCTTCAACGATGGCCGCATCCCGGTCCGACTTGCTGTTACGGCTGCCCGGGAACCGCCCCGACCCAACACCTTCTCCCTGCACGCCAACCACCCCAACCCCTTTAATGCCGGCACCGTCATCGCCTTCGAACTCGCCACACCCAGCCACACATACCTGGACGTCATCGGCCTCCTCGGTCAGCGAGTGCGACGATTGATCACAGAACAACGGCGGGCGGGACGTCACCATGTCTTGTGGGATGGACTCGACGACACGGGCCAACCGGCGGCGACGGGAGTGTACCTGGTCCGGTTACGAGCCGGCCGACAGGAGGAGACGCGGAGGA
Organism: Candidatus Latescibacterota bacterium; assembly: GCA_003529325.1. GTDB lineage: Bacteria > Latescibacterota > UBA2968 > UBA8231 > UBA8231 > UBA8231. The sequence continues at coordinate 6,065 of DPVW01000025.1, forward strand.
TGTTGCTCTTGCGGTGACCAGGTCATCGTAGTGCCCCGATGAAGGGCATGGGCCATGAGCATCACCACCGATGCCGGAGCCGACGGATGTATGCTCCAACATCCTTGACTGCCTCGTGATCGTGCCACATCCCAATCGCCAGAAGAACAGTGGTGGCTCTCGACGGTTGTGCAGATAGGCCTTGCGACCTCGGCGACGATGAATTTCTCGAACAGGGCCCCCGCCAGGGTTGGAGCTGCACCTGACTTGCATCGCGCTATGTGCGATTTACGTTTGAAAAGTCGATTACACAACATTACTCAGCCACTGGTTGACTTTCGCACGTAGCGTGGTCAGATTTGCACCGTCGATCACGACTCTCGAATGGAGCATTTTAGCCTCTGCCTCAATAGCTACAGGTCGCACCACCGCATTGCCGAAATCCAGCCCGGATCAGCCACCAACCGCCTGCAATCTACCGATTCACAGCGTCTCTCCGTGGTTTTGTATGGCACGGATCAACGGAGGCAAACACGCTTGACCGAGACGATCGATCCCATTCTACAAGAACTCGTACCAGGCGACGACGGACAGCAATGGTATGTCTTCCGCTCGCGCCCACGGTGTGAGAAGAAAGCGGCCGAACATTTCGCCGACATGGGCATGAGACATTATTTGCCCCTTCGTGAACAGGTGTCGCGCCGCAAGGGCCGTCGTTTCAGTTCGATGCTGCCGTTGTTTTCCGGATACCTCTTCGGTTGCAGCGACCTTGGCCAACGCTTGAGTGCCATGCGCGGAGGGCACCTGTCGCAGTGGCTGGAGGTGATCGATCAGCAGACGTTGTTGGCCGAGTTACGCAACATCCATGTCGCCACGCAGCATGGAACTGGAGTTGAACTCTACCCTCAGCTTCGCAGGGGCACCTGGGTCCGAGTCGTTCGCGGGCCGTTGGCGGGCGTCCGTGGAAGGATTTCTCGGCGCGAGAAACGATACCGGATCGTGTTGGATCTGACGGCGCTGCAGTCGGCGATGGCGGTGGAAGTGGAGATGCAGGATGTGGAGATCGACGATCTCGCCGTCTCAAGCTCTCATTAGCTCCAGCAACTGCTGCGACGACAGCTCCCCCACCCCTCCCGTGCCTTCCAGCACGGCCCTCCGCCCGATCGCGCTTCTCAGCGTGCAGGTCGATGATCTTTTCTTCGATGGTGCCTCGTGTCACCAGCCGATATTGGGCAACAAGGCAGCAAGATTCGTACTGATGGCTGCAGCCGGTCTTTGCTTCCTCGCTGTCATAGAAACGGGCGCTCGAGCCGCCATGCTGTCAATGCTCATTGTGAGCGGCTTCATTGCATTGTTTCTGTGTTTGACCATCTCGAAGAGCAGGCGACTGATAGTGATCCTTGGCGTGACGATCATCCTCGTCCTAGGC
>DPVW01000007.1 GCA_003529325.1 Candidatus Latescibacterota bacterium
CGTGCTCAATGTCTTCGCCTCCGACCCCTTCGTGCGCCTGCCCTTCACGCCACAGGATGGCAGTGGTCTCAATCCGATCCTGCAACATCCCTACATGGCGATCCATCCCCCGCTGCTGTACGCTGGTATGATTGGCATGACGGTGCCCTTCGCCTTCGGCATCGCCGCATTGGCGGCGCGCCAACTCGACAACACCTGGCTGCGAGCCATGCGGCGCTGGCTGCTGATTCCGTGGGCTTTTCTCGGTGCCGGCCTGTTGTTGGGCGGCAAGTGGGCCTACGTCGAACTGGGTTGGGGCGGCTACTGGGGCTGGGACCCGGTGGAAAACGCGTCCCTCATGCCGTGGTTGGCTGCGACAGCCCTGTTGCATTCCGTCCAGATCCAGGAACGCAAAGGCATGTTGAAGGTGTGGAATATGGTCCTGCTGTTTTTCACTTTCGGCATGACGATCTTCGGCACGTTCCTGACGCGGTCCGGCATCGTTTCCTCCGTTCACGCCTTTGCGCAGTCCAATGTCGGCACCTATTTCGTCGTCTATCTGGTCCTCATCATCCTCGGTTCGACCTTCATGCTTGTACGGCGTCTGCCGGATCTGAAGGCCGAGAACCACCTGGAGTCCTTCGCCTCACGCGAGAGTGCTTTCCTGTTCAACAACTGGATTCTACTCGCCCTGCTATTCGCTGTACTGTGGGGCACCCTGTTCCCGGTGATTTCCGAGGCCGTAACGGGCGAAAAGATCACCGTGGGGGCGCCCTTCTTCAATCAGGTCAGCATCCCCATGGGTCTCGTGCTCATGTTCCTCACCGGAGCGGGACCCCTGTTTGCCTGGCGGCGAACGTCGAAGGAAGGATTCCGCCGCAACTTCGGCGCCCCCGCGATCTGGGCGGCTGTCACCCTCATCGTCGTCATCGCCGTCGGGGTCCGTGACTTCTACGCTCTGACATCGCTGACCCTGTGCGGTTTTGTCGGTGGCTCCGTAGTCTTGGAATTTGTTCGCGGCATCGCCGCCCGAAGGCGCACCTCGGCTGAGTCGGTTGTGGTCGCCCTTGCCACCTTGCTGGCAAAAAGCCGACGCCGGTATGGTGGTTATCTCGTGCACGTGGCGATGGTCATGCTTTTTGTCGGTTTCACCGGCAACGCCTTCAGCGTCGACCGGGAGATCGTTCTGCAGCAAGGGCAGTCGGCGACGGTCGATGACTACACGATCACGTTCCAGACCCTGGCTTTCGGCGATGATGACAGCAAGTCGGTCTCCGCCGCGGCGCTGACACTTGCCCAGGACGGGGAGTTTTTGGCGACGCTGGTGCCGGAACGGCATTTATATAAAAAGGCGCAGCAGACCACAACGGAAGTCTCCATCTACTCCAGCTGGTTCGAGGATTTCTACATCATCCTCGTCGGCTTCGCTGACGACAATGCCTCGGCGAAGTTTCAGATCTACGTCAATCCCCTCGTCGGCTGTGTCTGGTGGGGGGCGGCACTGTTTGTCGTCAGTTCGCTGTGGACGATGTGGCCATCCGCCCGCGACCGCCGCATGGCGCGCCTCGATCGGGAGTCCTCGCGGGCCGACACCTGGGAACCTGCCCTCTCCGGTGCGGCCTCATGACGCATGTCTGTGCAATTCTCCTCATCAGCTTTGGCGCCCTGACGACACCGGTTGCGGCAGCACCGACGCCGGAGCAGATCAAGGATGTCGCACATGATCTGGTCTGTCTATGTGACACCTGCAACCGTGAATCCCTGTCCACCTGTCAGTGTGGCTTTGCCACCGCTGAGCGCGAGACCATCGGCGAGATGCTGGTTGCCGGCCAGTCGCGGCAGCAGATCGTCGATAGTTACGTGGATCGTTTCGGCTCGATGGGGCTCGCCAACCCACCCGAGGGGTATGATGTCGTCTGGATCGTACCGTTTGTCATGCTCGGGGTCGGCGTCCTTGGCGTGCGCCAGGTCCTCGTCTACTGGCGCCGGGGCCGGCCCGTAGCGGCAGCGTCTGTTACACCCACAGCGGCGCCCGGAGCGTACGGCGACCGCCTGCGCGACGATCTGGACAGCTTCGAGGCCTAAGATGACTTCTGTTCTGGTTCCCGCTGTATGTATTCTTCTGCTCGGTATCTTCCTCGCCGCCGTCACGCACCCGATCCTGACTCGGCGACACGTCTGGCAGCGCGCCACAGGCAACCGGCGCCGAGCTCTGGTATTGACGGAGCAAAAGGAGCAGCTCTACGCCTCCATCAAGGAACTGGAATTCGATCATTCCCTCGGCAAGATGTCAGCGGAGGACTACACGGCGGTCCGTGGTGGACTTGAAACCGAGGCGGTTGAGGTGCTGCAGCACCTCGATGAATTAGAGAGTGGAGAGGATGCTAGCGCCCGCATCGACGCACGCATCGAGGCTGATATCACCACGCATCGAGATGCAGGCGGGACGGCGACACAACCCTCGGCAACTGTCAGCCCTGCTGCCCACACCTTCTGCCACAGCTGTGGCGAGAAACGGGATGCTGCCTTCCGCTTCTGCCCGCACTGCGGTCAATCCTTCACCCCCGCCTCTTCATGATCCAATCGCCACGGAGACCCCCGCTGGCGTGGTTGGTGGCGATTGTCTCGCTGCTCATGGCGGCATCCCTGGCAGCCGATACCGTGTCGGGGTACGTGCTTGATGCAGAGACCGATCAGCGACTCGCCGATGTAGAAGTCGCCTTCCTCGTAGCCGGTGAAGGGGGAGGCATGGCGGAGATGGTGCGTCGAAACACTGACAGGTCGGGCGCATTCTCGTTCTCTGGACCCTTTCTCTCTGCCGGCACCCCCTTCGGCCTGGTCGCACACTACGGCGGC
>DPVW01000450.1:0-4100 GCA_003529325.1 Candidatus Latescibacterota bacterium
TCCAACAGAAACTCCATGCCTTCCACGACACCCATCTGATTGAGGATGCGACGTAGAATGTGGGAGCGGGAAAGTTCGAACTCGGAGAGCAGCAGTTCCTCTTTGCGGGTGCTCGTCTGGGTAACGTCGATGGCGGGCCAGGTCCGGCGTTGACTCAGACGACGGTCGAGGGTGACCTGCATGTTGCCAGTACCCTTGAATTCCTCGAAGATGACCTCATCCATACGGCTACCCGTATCGACAAGGGCGGTACCGATGATGGTCAGACTGCCGCCCTCCTCGACATTGCGCGCCGCCGCAAAGAACCGCCGCGGATGCTGTAACGCCGTCGAGTCCACACCACCGGTGAGGATTCGACCTGAATGAGGTGTCACCACGTTGTAGGCCCGCGCCAGGCGTGTGATGCTGTCGAGCAGAATGACGACGTCACGCTTGTGTTCGGTCAGGCGCTTGGCCTTCTCGATCACCATCTCAGCGACCTGCACGTGTCGCGTCGCTGGTTCGTCAAAGGTAGAGCTCACGACCTCGCCGTTGACGGAGCGTGACATCTCTGTCACTTCCTCGGGACGTTCGTCGATGAGCAGGACGATGACGACACACTCTGGATGCCGGGTCGTGATCGCATTCGCCAACTTCTGCAACAGCATGGTTTTGCCGGTGAAGGGTGGGGCGACAATCAGACCTCGTTGACCCTTGCCGATGGGTGACAGCAGGTCGAGTACCCGTGTCGTCGGATCCTTCGGGTCGTGCTCGAGTTGCAGTCGTTCCCGTGGATGCAGGGCGGTCAGATTCTCGAAGATCGTCTTGTTCTTCGTGACCTCCGGATCCTCGAAGTTGATGACCTCTACCCGCAACAGGGCAAAGTACTTCTCGTCATTTCTCGGCGGTCGAATCTGACCACTGATCGTATCTCCTGTCCGCAGGCTGAAGCGCTTGATCTGCGAATGGGACACGTAAATATCGTCGGGACCGGGAACGTAGTTGTAACTGGGCGAGCGAAGGAAACCGAATCCCTCGTCCAGCACCTCGAGAACGCCTTGGGCAAACAGCAGCCCACTACGCTCGGTCTGGGCCTTGAGGATGGAGAAGATCAGTTCCTGCTTACGCAGGGAGTGATGGTCGGCAATACCGAGCTCCTTGGCCAGCTTCTGCTGATCGAGGATGTTCATGGCCTGTAGCTCGATAATGTTTACCGGATCCCCGCCACCTGCGCGAGGATCACCACCATTTGCGCTCGCCGCCTCGAGCCGCTCAGCGGCCTCATGCATGCGCGCTCGCTCGTTGCCACGCTCGCGGTCGTTGCCACCACGGTCGCGGTCGCGGTCATGGTCGACGGAACGGGGATTTCTATTTCGGGAACCACGGGAGCGGTTACCACTTCGCTCATTCGTGCGCTCGGGGGGCATGTACTAAGGACCTTTCCGAGATGGGTGTGCTTACTGAGGGTGAAGCCGATAGCCTCAGGACCTCAGTGGGTGGATGGAGATCAACAGCCGACAACGCACCAGGCGTGGCATACGGCCAACAACGTCGGCGGCCGAACTGTTGTTGTGTTGCCTTGGGGACCTTGCCAGACGCCAGGCGACCACGAATCGGCAGAAAAGGCCTTCGTGGAGGGGAGTCCCACCAGCGGAGAAAGCGAAACAACTCGCTTCCGGAATCAGAAAAAATGGATTCGTGGGGTATTTGAACCGTTGTCGTTACGAATGGTTATCGCTACGCCGAGAGTCAGCAAAAGCCTGACGGCAGACGTTCAGTCGGTAGATTATGCTCTGGATTTTTGGTTGGTCGTCAGCGCATCCGCAATGGGAACGCTGTGACATCTTGAAGAATCCGTTGTGCAGGTAGGAGGTAAGTTATCTAGCCCCTGAGGGATTGTCAAGAACATAAACGCCCCGTCCACTGCAAGGACGGGGCGTTCATCGATTGCGGTCAGTGTATCTGGAGGGCTCTAACGTTATTGTCCGATGAGCCCCTGGATTTCAGCGGCGTTGACGATCGAAGTACCGAAGTCGTCCGCGAAGCGGAAGAAGTCGTCGAAGTCCACCTGACCATTGGGGACAACATCATAGGTCGCGTCGTATCCGTCCTCGCCATGAGCAAGACCGAAGTTGTCGGCAAACAGGAAGAAGTCATCAAAGCCGACGGCTGAACCGGTGCGACTGAACCAGTGCAGGACGATGTTGCCATCGGGATCGATCGGCAACGGAATCACGACGACCTCCTCGGTGGACTCATCCGCCAGTTCAAGGACCGGACCGATGGTGGCAAACTCATCTTCCGTGTCGTCGGCGACGATGGCGATCAGTTCAACCAGCGCTTCCTCGGCGGTTATGGTCTCTTCACCGTCACCTTCGATGTCGGCGATCTCGAATTCTACAATCGTGCTGCCCTGGGTCACGGAGGTGACGGTGATACGACTGGGATCAATGCCCAGCAGTTCGGCCATCAATGTGATGAAGTCTAAGGTGAAGGCCTCGACTGCGACCTCATCCTCCACGTCCACCTCAACGTCGAAAGAGATCTCTGCTTTGACGGTACGCACGACCACGACGTCGGGGGGACCACCACCGAGGGAGACGATCCGCGCCAGATCCTGTGTGGAACCGGGCGCGATATCTGGCACGGTTTCATTGTCTGCATCGAAGGGTCGAACAGAGTAGATGTAGGTAGCGCCAGTGACCGCCACGGGATCCGCGAATTCGATCACGCCAGGGCCCGCGGTGCCGATCAGTTCGGCCTCTGCACCCTGGGTAGCACGATAGATGCGGTAACCATTCAGGCCACCCGTTTTGATGTAGGTGCCGTTAAAGACTGAGAATGACTGAGCGTCATCGACGGATGCCGTCCACGTAACAAGGATCTCGCCACCCGTGTTGAGGGCACGAATCTCAGTTGCTGGAGCAGGAGGAAGATTGTCGACGGAGCGCACGGGATCGGAAGTGGCGGCGTCGGATCGCACCGAGAGACTGGCAAGAAGCGCTGCACAGATGACAAACCGCGCTGCATGCCGTTGCAAGAGGGACATGGGGGGTAACCTCCAGTTGGTGCCTGCCGCCGCTCGGAGTGAGCACGCTCGCAAATGAGCGGATCAGACGGACCAGTAAGCTAACCCGAGCCTGGAGCGGCGGTCAAGAGAAAAACAACACCGAAGACATAGTCTCGGATGGTGTTAAAAGAAAAAAAGAGCCCCACCGGATTGTAACCCGGTGGGGCCGAAACATGCTGCAGGACGCGGTGTCGTAGACGAAGTTACTGCAGAGCGTCCTGGATGTCAGAGGCATTGGCGACAGTCTTGCCGAAATCATCCGCGAATTTGAAGAAATCGTCGAAATTGACACTGCCGTCCCCACCTGCAGGGGCGATGTCGTATTTGGGGTCGAAGCCCTCCTGTGTGTCGTCTGAGCCGAAGTTGTCGGCAAAGGCGAAGAAGTCGTCGAAGCCTACTTGCGTGCCGCCGCGGGTGAACCAGCCGAGGATGATGTTACCGTCTCCGTCTTTGGGAATCAGCGCCAGCGCGACGACACCCTTACCGGTGACTTCGACTTCGATCGTCGGCTGATTGGCGTCATCACTCGTGATCGTAATCGTCGCACTATTGTCTTCGACAGCAGTCGGTGTGTATGTGACGACATAGTCGGAGATGTCGCCTTCCTCGAGCACGAAGTCGGCGGCGCCGAGGATTGTGAAGGCAGCATCACCACTCAGATCAACGGAGCCAGTCAGCGGCAGGCCGCCAATGTTGGTGACAGAGAGTGCTCTCTCCGCGGAAACTGCGCCGATAACACGCTGACCAAAGGAAAGGACAGAAGCGCTCACCTCGATGTCGGGCTGACTGATGCCCTCGGTGATGTCGGCGCTGAGAGGAATGATAATCTTACGATTGTCGGGGTCGTTGGTCCGGATCGTCAACGTGCCAGTGTAGGAGCCGTTGAGATTACCGACATCGACGGCGGCAAAAGAGACCTCGAAGGTGGAACTGGTGCCAGAATCGAGCGTGAGCCCATCAGCGTTCGACTCGAAACCGAGACCTTCGACCGTGATCGAGATGCTGAGGACCGATGACTCATCTTCCGCGTCGTTGGTAACCAAGATACCAT
>DPVW01000450.1:4451-8668 GCA_003529325.1 Candidatus Latescibacterota bacterium
ACATCGATCGTTGCCACCGGGGGGGGACCAAGAGAGACAGCGAGAGCCTCTACGGGGTCGCTCTTGTTACCGGCGGCATCCGCAGCAGTAACGCTATAAACGAACACGGAGCCAACGGGCAAAGGATCGAGAAAGAATGTCTCGCCAGAACCAACAGAACCAGCGAGCTCAGGCTCCAACCCCGCTTCGCTTCTCCAGACATCATATGCGACGACGTCGTTGACGTTGACGAATGTACCGCCGGAGGAAAAGTCGCTGCCAGCCGGGCTTTGACGGACAAAGTCCGACGGCGACAGATCCCACGAGATCTCGACGCCGTCAGGCCCGAGAACCGCGTCGACGTTACTGACAGGCTCGGGAGCCCGCTCGTCGGTCGCTGCCACACTGCCGGAGATCGTGACCGCGAACGCCGGTGCGACCGCCATTGTGGCGACGGTCGCCAGTGCGGCGACGAAGGTGAAAACCCCTTGTTTGCCTCTCGACATATTCGCAATCCTCCTCATCGTATCACGCAATTCGGTTTCTACAATAGCCAGACGAAGTACCGCGCGCTGTCGGTATTGACGACGACGCGCACTTATTTCTCGCAAGTTACGGAATCGAGGTAAATTATAGGGTATCAACAGGTCAAGTCAAGCAAATTCTGTCCCGGACTCGGGGGTTGGAATCCGCTCCGGACCCTTTCGGTTCGGCGTTTTGAATCGAACTGATGGAAATTTTCCTAACCTAGCCAAGAATATAAACTTGACCAAGCCCCACGATGACGATTACTGCCCTCTCAATCGGTACCGCTACGTGGCAGTATAGAGCAATGTAATCACGCCGACAAGCCCTCGCTGTAATCGGGCACACGTTTCAGCCCGGAAGCGATCAAGCGCCAATCTAACACGACATGTGGTGGTTTGCCAATCAAGCTACCCACTATGGCTTGTGCATGGCTTCGTTTCAAGTGTTCCGGGGTGCGCTTCTTTTTGACCATCCGTCGTACTCGGGATAGCTTCCTGCCCATGGCTCTGATTCCAGAAGAAACCATCGAACGCATCAAGGCGGCCACGGATATCGTCGAGCTCGTTGCAGAGCACGTGCAGATGCGGCACGCGGGTCGTAACTGGCTGGGGCTGTGTCCATTCCACAACGAGAAAACCCCCTCCTTCAACGTCAACCCGGAATTGCAGATCTACCACTGCTTTGGCTGTGGTGTCGGTGGCGACGTGGTCAAGTTCCTGCAGGAGATCGACAAAGTTTCCTTCGTTGAGGCCGTAGCCTTTCTTGGGGAGCGTGCGGGTATTCCCGTCCCGCGTCGTGATGGCAACGCCGCCGAGGATGAACGAAATGACCAGCTATTTCGAGCCAACGAACTGGCGGCCAAATACTTCCACTATATGCTCCGGCAGCCTGCGGGGGCCGACGCATTACGCTATCTGCACCAGCGTGGCATGACGGACGAAATCATCGACGACTTTCGTGTCGGCTACTCCCTGCCGGGATGGAGCAATCTGCTGGAGATGGCCGGGCGTCGCGGCTTCTCCGCCCCGGTACTGGAGCAGGCCGGGCTGGTGTCGCAGGGCCAGAAAGGCCGGAGCCACTACGACCGGTTCAGGGACCGGGTCATCTTCCCGATTACGAATCTTTCCAGCCGCACGATCGGCTTTGGCGCCCGCGCACTGCGCCCGGATGACCAACCGAAATACCTCAACTCCCCGGAGACGCCGATCTACCACAAGAGTGATGTGCTCTACGGCATGTCCCGGGCGCGGGATTCGATTCGCCGAGAGGGCACGGTGATCGTCGTCGAGGGTTACATGGACGTCGTCAGCCTGGTGCAGGGCGGCGTCACCAACGTCGTCGCCTCCTCGGGAACAGCGGTCACGGCGCCACATGCCCGACTGCTTGCCCGCTACGCTGAACGGGTCGTGCTGCTTTTCGACGGCGACGCCGCAGGGGGCACCGCCGCCGAGCGCGGCGTCGAGGTGTTGTTGGGCACTGAAATCGACACGCGCATCGTCACCTTGCCTGACGGACAGGACCCCGACTCCTACGTCCGCCGCGACCAGGGCGCCGACGAGTTGCGGCAGCTCATCGAAAAGGCTCCCCCCGCCCTCGACATCTACCTCGATCGCATGGCTGCTGGGGTTGACCTGAATTCGGTCACCGGCCGGGCACGGGCCATCGAGCGACTCTTACCATTGACCGCCGAGTGCAAAGACGAGGTGCGTCGCAATCTTATGCTGCGCCGTATCGCCCAACGCTTCGATGTGAACGAGAACGCCCTGAGAACCGACCTTGCGGCGGCACAGAGTCGGCCCGCCCCCCGTCGGCGTGGGCAGAGCGCTCCCGAGGTTGACAAGGAAACGCCCGTCTCCTCTGCGCCTCCCGTGCAGGTAAACAAGCTGGAGCGCGAGTTTGCCGGCTTGTTGCTGCAATACCCACAGTTTCTGGCGGAGACGGCACGGCGCCTGGAGATGGAGGTCTTTACGGACTCCGAAGTACGGCGACTGCTGACCTATTTGGTGGAGGCATGTGCCAACGGACAGCAACTGGATCTGTCGGCGCTGATCAACGACGTTGACGAAGGCCTGTCGGGGCTGGCCACGCTCTGTGCCATGGAGACATTTGTCGCCGACAATGTAACCGAGATCTGGGAGGATCACGTGCGACGGTTGCAACGTGAAGCCCTTACACGGCAGATCGAGGGGGCCAAAAGAGAGATGCGCAGGCTCGTAGAAAGTGTGGGACCTGGCGACGAACTCGAACTTTTGCAAAAGCGTCATGACGAACTGATCGCCAGGCGAGTGGAACTGGAGTCGGGGCGAGATGGCTTCTGACGGGTCGATGATCTCCGGCCACCCCATGTCGCGGCGCAGGTGGCTGTCCACGGCCGCCGCTGGTGGCGCTGCCATGTTGGCACCGACGCTGTTACAGGGCCAGACCCGCAGACGCCGGCCAAATGTCGTCCTCATCGTCGCCGACGACCTGGGCAGCACGGACCTGGGCTGTTACGGTGCTGCCGATCTGCCCACACCCAACCTCGATCAGCTCGCCGCGGATGGCATCCGCTTCACCCAGTTCTACGTCGCCGCTCCGGCCTGCACGGCATCCCGGGCGAGTCTGCTTACGGGTCGCCACCACCCCCGCATCCTGCACTATGGCGTCGGTCTCGAACGCGAAGAGGTCACCCTCGCCGAGATTCTACGATCCGAGGGCTATCGCACGGGGATCTTCGGCAAGTGGCACCTCGGTGTGGGTCCCGACGTCAGTCCCGAGAGCCAGGGCTTCGACGAGTTTCTCGGCTTCAAGGTCGGCGCCATCGACAATTACTCCCACTACTTCTACTGGGGCACGGGCGCTCGCCACGCCTTGTGGAAAAACGACCAGCGCCACGCCGCCCCGGGACACTACTTTCCGGATCTGGTAACGGATGCCGCCCTCGGCTTCATCCGCGACAACCAGTCAGATCCCTTCTTCCTCTACCTGCCATACAACCTGCCCCACTATCCGCTGCAGCCTGATCCTGCCACGGCGACCCGTTGCGCCGGCATCGAAGATCCGGCACGCCGCCGTTATGCCGCCTGCGTGGCCACCCTCGACGACTGTGTTGGGCGCGTCTTGCGCACCCTCGACGAGACCGGCTTGCGGCAGGACACGATCATCATCTTCCTCAGTGACCATGGGCATTCAGAAGAGCACGACTCTCTGGGCGGCGGTGGCCGTTCCACGCCCTTCCGCGGCACGAAAGGAACCTTGCTCGAGGGCGGTATCCGTGTCCCCTGCATCGCCTCGTGGCCGGGCCATCTGACAGCGGGTGGGGTACGGACACAACCGGTGCCCAGCATCGACTGGGTACCGACCCTGGCCGGCTACTGCGGTGCTTCCCTGGATGGACTGGCTGTCGACGGGCTCAGCCTGTCGGGTCTGTTGGCGTCTGCCGCGGCGGCGCCAACGCATGATGCCCTGCACTGGGTCTGGCAAAAGGGCTCCGCTGTGCGTCAGGGCCCGTGGAAACTCGTCGCCGAGGGGTTGACCGATGTGCATCTCTACAATCTCGACAGTGACCCGGGAGAGACGACGGACCTTGTGTCCGTCCACCGGAACGTCACCCAGCGGCTGATCGAATTGCGCAAGCAGTGGGTGCGCCGCCTGTCGGATGACGAGACGGTGAGGCGATGGTATGGTGGCTGACTAGATACCACCAATGCGGCGCGGACCCCGGTCCATGG
>DPVW01000450.1:8995-9509 GCA_003529325.1 Candidatus Latescibacterota bacterium
TAGTATGGAGGCGTCGAAACTGCATTTCATGAGATCGGCACGGATGTTGGCGAAGGCGGGATTCTCCCACTGGTTGTCGAATTCGTCAGGATCCTGCTGCAGATCGTAGAGCTCGCCATAGTCGCGACCGTGATAGACGACGAGTTTGTGACGCAAGTCCCTGTACATCGTGGCTAGGGTGCCATCGGGGGCTTGCAACGCATCGTAATACTCACAGCGTACGAAGTCCCGGTGGTGATCCGGAGCAACCTTCCCGGTCAGGATCGGTGCCAGTGATTTTCCCGTCATGTTCTCGGGAATGTCCTGACCGCACAGTTCCAACAGGGTCGGCGCCTTGTCGGACAATTCCACCAGCGCATCCGAGCGCTGGCCCGCCTCGATGTGGCCAGGCCAGGAGAAAATCAAGGGTACCCGTACGAGCCCCTCGTAAAACCGGCAGCCCTTCTGTACGAGACCGTGGTCACCGAGTGTTTCACCGTGATCGGAGGTGAAGATGACGATCGTATTGTCGCGT
>DPVW01000231.1 GCA_003529325.1 Candidatus Latescibacterota bacterium
GGAACAGCGCCGCCAGCCTGACACGGTAAGACAACCACGAAGCGTTCCCGAAGGAACCCGATGCCCAAACCCAACAGTGCCACCCCGCCGAACGCCTCGCTCTATCCCGAGGGAGGCCCCGGACGTCAACTGAAAGCCAGGCTGCAGAAGGGAGAAGTCCTCGTCGGTGGGATCCTCGGATCAATCGTCCGCCCTTCCCTTGTCAGACTGTATCAACAGGCTGGCTTCGATTTCGTCTACATCGAGTACGAACACATCTTCTTCGACCCCACCGGTCTGGCCGACACGGTACTGGCAGCACGCGACAACGGTCTGCCCGTCATCGCCAAAACGCCCCAACTGGAACGGGCGGAGGTCGCCAAGCTGCTGGAGTGTGGCGTCGTCGGCATCCAGCTGCCACGAACCGAATCGCGTGCCCAGCTCGAGGAATTTCTCGGCTATCTCAAATTTCCACCCGAGGGCACCCGGGCGGCGGCGCCTGGGTACGGCAACAGCGATCATGTCAAGATCACCGACCAGCGGAGCTGGCTGGCTGAACAGAACCAGGAAATCTCCCTTGTCGTTCATATCGAGACACGCATTGGCTACGAGAACGCCGAACAGATCGTCAGCACCCCGGGGGTGGATATGGTTTACGTCGGGCCAGGTGATTTTTCGGTTGAGATGGGACAGCCTGGGAACCCGGAACATCCGGACGTTTGCGGTCCCATGGAAGAGATCCTTGAACTGTGCAAAGCTCACGGTGTTCCCTTCGGCACGACGGCGGCGCACACGCAGGCCGCACAGCGTTGGGTAACGCAGGGCTGTCTGTTCTTCGAAGCCGAAGACGAGCAGGGATTCATACTCGAAGGGGCAACACGCCTGGTCGACGACTACCGTCGGTTCACCGAAGGAGATTGACATGAGGATCGAACGAATCGAGGCACTTTCCCTCATCGTGCCCCACGAGGAGCGCATTCGCACAAAGTTCCACCACTTCGGTGTCACCGAAGAGGTGACGGTATACCGTTTCCACACTGACAACGGTCTGATCGGCTTGGGGGAAAACCCGGGGCCACCCCTGGATCAGGCATTGCTCGACGGCTACATCGGCACCGATCCCTTTGACCACGTGATGGGTCAGGGACGGTACAATCTGGACATGGCCTGCTACGATCTGATGGGCAAACATCTGGGCCTTCCAGCCTGGAAGCTGATGGGCCAGCAGATGCGGCAGTGGGTGACCATGGGCTGGTGGATGCCTTGCATGTCGCCCGAGGATTCAGCGGCAGAAGTGCAGGAGGCAGCTGGCCGGGGATATCGGGGACTCAAGTGCAAGGCCCGCGCTTTCTACGATGTCGTCGAACAATCAGCAGCGATGCAGGAGGTAGCACCGCCGGACTTCCGCGTCGAATTCGACTTCAACGGGGCTCTGATGAACGTGGAAAGGGCTCTGCCCATTCTCCGCGAGTTGGAAAAATTCCCCGTCGTCAAGGGAGTGGAGGAACCGATCTTTGCTCACGACGTCGAGGGCTGGCGTCGGCTGCATCAGGAGATCCGCATCCCCTTTTATCTGCACGGTGTCAATGTCATTCGCCACGGGCCCAGCCGCGAGCCCTCCGGCCCGTGGATGATGCTGCGCGCCGGCGACTTCGAAGGTGCCTTGTGCAGCCACGAGAACGTCGGTACGGCCCTGGCTGCAGCCTGGACCTTCACGGCGGCCAACACGGGGATTCTTCTGCAGTACGTGGGTACCGGTATCACCTCAGCTTTTGCCTGCCAGCTGGGCGCGGTGATGCCCACGGCCAATATCCCCGCCGTCACCTGCAGCCACACGAAAGAACACGAGCTCATCACCGAACCAATGGTGATGCAGCGAGGTTTCATGAAGGTTCCGGAGGGACCCGGTCTGGGCGTTGAACTGGACGAAGACGCCGTGGCCAGGTACTCATCCCTGGCGCTTCGGGAGTGGCCCAGACACCTGTCGGTGGTGAGCCTGCCCGGAGGACTCAAGCACTACTATCAGAGCCTGCAGCAGGCGGAGCAATTGATGAAACTCGGCGTCGACGAAGCCTTTGCGCCGGGCGTGCGACTCGATGAATGGGAGGACGACGGCACGGATACATTCGATCGCCTCTGGCGGCAACTTCAGCGACAGGACTGGCCCATTTGGGAAGAGGCCTGAGTCATCAACTCACACCGACATTGGTCGAGCCCAGGTCCGGGTCAACGAAACTCCGATGATACGCCTTGCCCATGAGGTATCGCAGTTCCAGCTCCACATCCCGTAGCGCCACGGGGGGTACCGCTTCCGGTTCGCGTCGCACCAGCTCCACTTCGATCTGGTTCTCTCCCTTGATCGGCCAACACTGCTGCGGCAGGTGGAACACAAACCAGTAGCAGGATCCGGTGCGGAACCGCGGTGAGTTCATGCGATACAATTCGTTGATCCGCCGCAGGCTCGATGTCGGCAGCGTGGCACCGTTGAACCGGAAGGTCAGTTCGTCGGTTTCGGTCACGCTCTCCAGGCGCAAGCGCAGGATCACTTCATGCACGCGCCCGCGTGCCCCCCAGTGTTCGAGATCATCGGCGACCATCAACGGCACCGTCACCCCGTCGTCCTCGTTGATCTGCTGCGGCAGCGGACAACGCGCGCCGGGTTCGAGCGCCGGCTGCGGATACCTGCCTGTGCCGGTGGGCACGTAGTAGTACTTGTCCTTCGCCGCCATGACCTCAGGGTGTGGCAGCTCACGCAATTTCTCATAGAAATCAGCGTCATACGGCCAGTTGCCGAACCAGTGGCCGAGATACAGGCCGTCCACCCCCTGCGCCCAATAGTTGCTGGCACAGGCACGGATCACCTCTCGCGGAGCCTGTCCGAGGCGATCTGAGTCGACGAGGCTCTGCAGCGTCGCCATCACGTGCACCTGTGTACCCTTCGCCGTGGCGACCAGCTCGCGGTAGTCGGCGTTGCAGTCCACCAGTTCCGGCCCGGAGAACGTCTGACCAACGACGATGTCCACCAGTCCCTTGCGCATCCAGGTCTCCACATCCAGGCCGATATCGTAGCAGCCCTGCACCCCGATGGGAACACGCACTGTCAATCGTCGATTCCGTCCACTCTTCTGTACCGCTTCCGCCACCCGCTGTACCCAGGCGGTCATCACCTCGCGGCCGGCGCCGATCTCATCCGGGTGGAAGTAGAACGGCTGGTAGTTGAGCTGGAGCTCAAAGCCGTCCACCGGGTACCGTTGAAGAGTCTCTTCGATGAGGTTGAAACGCTCATCCCGAACTTCCTGATGCGCGAAATCGAGACATGCATGACCGGGCCAGTCCGCGTCAACACCAGCCTTGGCGCCGATCTCCAACCTCTTGTTGTCGAACCGGAAGTCGGAACCTCGCGTGTCCTGCCCACGTACACCGCTGCCCTGCTGGACCAGCAACGTCGGGTGGATCGGCAGTCCATTGGCGCGCGCACGCTCGCAGATGACCATGAGCGGATCCTCGCCACGATCGATCATGGCCCGGGCATTCTGATGGGCGCGGCGGAAGATCAGATGCGGCCAGCGCTCCATGTTGTGACCCCAGAGTTCTCCGACCTTGGTGTCGTGCAGAACCGTGCGCCCGTCTCCGAGACAGAACATGAGGGCATCCACCGGCGTCCCGAGCAACTCATCCACCCCCTGCTCGTATTCTTCCCGCTCGATCGGCGGCTCATACATGTAGATGAGAGGGTGCCGTCCATCGTGGTAGAATGCGAGGCGGGGCGGGGGTTGGGCTGTATCAGCAGGCTGCATGACGGTTTGCTCCGGTTTGGTGTTGCCGCAAACAAAGGTTGGTACGCCGGCGGCCCACAACCCGTCCAGCCGAGTCCGGTCCCGGTTGACGACGGCCATGCGACCTGTACCCTAATGCCACCTCGACGCCGGAAGGGCCATCGTGCTGACCAACCCCCTCCTGTTGCCACACATCGACGATCCCCTGTTGGCGCAAGCTCTGGCGGGGCCGACGCAGGAACTGGCGCGGGCGACACGACCCGATTTCATGCGCAACCCTGACTCCCCCGTCGAATGGTCGAGCCCTGACTTTTCCCGCATGGAGGCGGCGCGCGAGGACTTTCTCGACTGGCAGGCAGTGCTCGACCAGTTCGACGCCGAGGCGTTCGTCGTCGATGGCTACGCGATCCTGCGAGGCGTCGTGACGGCAGCATCGGTGGGGGCCTGGACGGCGGCTCTGCAACGCGGTCAGCAGCTCAATGACCGGCTGTTGGCCGCCAACTGGCAGACCATCAACTGGCAACGCTTGGGACGTACGCCACCCACGGCAGCGGTTGCCACCGACGATCTCCATGCCGCCCTCGGCGGCAGCCAGCGCGTTCCTCAGGGCGACGACTCAGCCGGTGTCCTGACGCTGCGGCAACACAGCCTCTTCGCCGAGTACTTCTCCGCTGGCCATGTGGCGTATCTCATGAATCTTCTCACTCATCCGCAGATGCTCGATCTGCAACGGCTGTGTCTGAGGACCGACAGCCTCTACTTCGACCATAACCAGATGTTGACGCGGGCGCCGGGCTACACCGGCGGCGGTTGGCACAGCCACAGGATCGGCGGCGGCTTCGATGATGTCGGCCCTGTGGATATCGACGACTACCGCCGACAACCAAACATCAACCTGACCCTCTGTTATCCACAGGGTTTCTCTGCCGATGAGGACGGTGGTCTCAAACTCGTGCGTGGCAGTCACCTCTTTCGCGACCCTGACGGTTGCCGTGCCGCAAACGACGAGGCGCTGCGCTCAGACTGGCTTCGTGGCAGGAACCATCCCGTCACCGGCCGGGCGCTCGAGATCGAATACCTCGACCTGCCGCCCGGTTCGATCGTCTGCTGCCTGTCCCACGCCGCCCATGCAGTGGCGGCCAAGGCCCCGTCACGCACAGAGCGCCTGGCGTCTCTGTTCTGCTACCGCAAGGCCGATGACGTGAGCGGCATCGTGCAACCCCCACATGCGGTCCCCCCCGTATGGGCTTTGAAGGCCCAACGGGGAGAATTGCCACCGACGCTGACCCAACTGCTGTGCTCCAGCTTCGACCGCAAGTTGACGGCAGGACGCACCAGCTACTCGGACGGGTGATCTGCGGCGTCAGCGTCGAGTTCTTCGGTGCCGGGCAACGTCTCAGCCACTGGCCCCGCGTCCGCACCCGGCAGGATTTCCAGTTTGCTCCGCAGTGCGTTCAGGCGAAAACGGAGCATCCATATGCTGGTGCGCTGTTGTTGATTTGCAGCGTCGTAATAGACGACGAGCACAGACTCGTCGCCCAGCAGAAAGCCGCCGGGATAACCGTAGAAGTCAGCATCGAGGGCCAGGGGCAGACCGTCGCCATCCGTCGCCCATGTTGCGCCACCGTCCTGGCTCCAGGACACACGCAGGACGCCATTCGACGTCATCCAGCACACAACCGTACCATCTGCCAGGACCGCCGTGCGGTGCGCCTTCAGCGGCGCAAAGGGCGCGTGGTGCGACAGTTGCCACGTGTAGCCATCATCCGCTGAGTACCACACCGCCGCGTCCAGACGACTCAGCATCATCAGGCGGCCGTCGTGGAGCAAGGTGAGCGATGGCTCGTCCAGGTCCTGGCCGTCGTCACGTTCTATACGACTGAGCAATCGCCATGATCGACCGGCGTCATCGCTGCGATGAATAGCGCCATGCAGAGTGCCGGCACCATCGGCTGCATACGTCGGGTAGAGGATGGCACCGTCAGGCAACACCTCGGCCTGAGCGTGGGCCCGCTGATAGAAGGGGCAGGGCATCTCGAGCCATGCCGGCTCAGTCCAGGTGTTGCCGTCATCCGCGGAGCGCATGACGCCGATCCGGGTATTGACCGGCAGGTGCCCCGGTGGTGCCACAGACAGTCCATACCAGGAAGCCTGCTGATTGACGAACAACAGCAACTCGCCGTTGGCCAGACGCGTGAGCCCTACGGGCGTATCGGACCAGGTCCCATCGTAGACCGTCCATGGTTTGGACCAGTTGTGCCCCGCGTCGTCGGAACGGACCGCCATGATCCGGCCACCACGGGGTGCATCGATATCCCGGAAACCCCTTTCGTGCCATTTTCTCAGCGTCGGCTCTGCAACGACGTATGGCGTGGCCAGAGAAATGTGCCAGTAGCCGGCATGGAACAGGACGAGCCAGTCCCCATTGGCCAGTTGTGCTGCGTCCTGTCCGAGGCCGACCATACCACCGTACCCTGGAAACGGGTCGGGGGGGTTGCAATCCCAACCGACGATCTTGCGCCGGCACCGACGGGCGCGGGTCACACCGATCCTGCTGCGGCCGAGTGCCCCAGAACCTGGCGCAGATGGGCCGCTGCCTTACCGATCAAGACCCGTCGATCCTCCGCTTCCCGCCCTTCGTAAACGATGGAGATGCAGCCGTTGTACTCCCCTGCTCGCAGAATGTTGGCGATGCGTTCGTAATCGAGCACCGACTCCCGCCCGTCGGCGATCTGGTAGAACTTGCAGCGCACGTAGGCCGCGTACGGCAGGGTCTGTTCCATGTAGCGATAGATGTCCACTGCTGGATCCGCTTCGCCAGACGCGCCCGGTGAGCCGCGCCACTGACCGGTGTCCATGACGAAGGAGAGGTTGGGGTGATCCACGTCCTTGATAATGCGCAGCACATCCGGTCCGGTGGCGGCAAGGTTGCGATTGTCATGGTTCTGCAGTGCGACAATGATGCCCTTGTCCGCACCGTAGGCACAGACTTCGCCGAGGCACCGGGCGAGTGCCGCGAACATTGGCTCCCGGCCCTCGGTTTCGAATGTGTGCCAACCGAAAACCCTGATCAGCGGCGCACCGAGTACGAGGGCCATATCAACAGCCGACTTGGCTTCCTCGATCTTGCCCTGCTGAAAATCCGCATCCCCCGCAAAGCCGCCAGCGACGCCGAGATAGCCGATGGGTAATCCCAGGTCGAGACATTTCCGCTTGAGACCCAACAGGTAGTCGACAGCAGTCGAACTGAACGCGCGCTGATGGAAATCCAGACAGTCGAGCCGCAGGTCATGACAGGTGTCGATGAAATCATCGACACTTATCTCAGCGCCCTTAAAGCTGAGATAGTTGCAACCGATCTTGATCATGATGAACCCCAGATCGCCATCGCCGCCTCCTCCAGCCCACTGACAGCACCCGCGTTGCACAACGCCAGGTCCCGGGGCAGATCCGAATATGGATGAAGCAGGTGCCAGGCCAGCCGTTCACGTGGATCTGCGCCGGGCATGCCGGCGGACACTGCCAGGGCACTCAGCAACCGGTGATCCCCTTTCACCAGAAAGATCCCGGATGCTGCGAGTTCCATGGCTCGATCTCCGGTACTGGCGCCCGCGAAGTCTGTAATGCCAGACAGTCGTCCGGCCTCGATGAGCACATTTTCATCCGTGAGGTCGAGGTGCAGCACTGACGACCCTCGTTCCTGGGGCAGCCAGCGGTCAAGAAAATCTCCTGCTTCGCCTGTGTGGCGAGACCGCCAGGCACTCCGTTGAGTGCGAGGATCTCGTCCGTGTCGGCCAGCGGCAAGCGGTGCAGTGCCGCCATGGCCTCCCCCAACTCCTCGAGTACACCACTGAGCCGGCTCGAGCGGGGCCAATCTGCCTTTGCGATCTGTCCCGGGAGCCTCGTGAGCAGTACCACCGCCCAGCCGTCGAAGCGTTCCAGCGCCAACACCTCAGGCACCGCGACGGGCAGGTTTCCCTGCGCCCGATGCAGCAGCTCCGTGTCGCGTTCGGCAC
>DPVW01000202.1:0-312 GCA_003529325.1 Candidatus Latescibacterota bacterium
GATCTATGGGTGCTGCCCGGACGATAGTCTTGAAGTTCACACTTTGAGTGCCGATAACAGGACTAAGGAACCCGGTCACTTCGTGCGTACGGGATCCCCAGTTCCCCAGCACGCTGTATCGGTGCAATGACGAAACAGCAGTAGTAATCACTTCAACGATCCACGGAGGTCATGTACCAGCAAGTTTAACTTGAATACCAGCTACCGCCGGCGTTTCGGCAACCTAAGAATGCGACCGGATCGCAGATGATAAGGAAATCACTGTCTCCGGCATGTATCGCCGTCACCGCCGTTGAGGCCCAGGATCTGGAG
>DPVW01000202.1:635-1040 GCA_003529325.1 Candidatus Latescibacterota bacterium
TGCTGCGCTTGCCGGTGCTCGGCGATCACGATCCCTGCAGGACAGGGACTCGACTTGATCGGCAGTGCCGAGCCTCTGGGCAAAGGGCGTTTTCGCCTGCGCTCGCTGAACCGATCTCACAGCGTGGTGGTGCCGGAATTGGGGGAGGGTAGTATCTATACCGGGTACTACTCGACCGCCTACGGTTTTCGCCCGAGTCTCGATGTCAGCATGCTGATTCCTTTCCTTATCGATTCCGCCGGGGGATTCAACAAGTACGGCTCTGGTGACCCGGTGCTGCGCATCGCCGTAGTCGATTTCGCCGGTTTTGAAGAGTATCACGCGGGACGACGGCTGGTGGACAAGATTCGCACAAGACTCGAACCGCACGACAGTCTGGAGGTCGTCGATCTGAGTCGTTATTCG
>DPVW01000202.1:1247-11664 GCA_003529325.1 Candidatus Latescibacterota bacterium
CTGCGCATCGCCGTAGTCGATTTCGCCGGTTTTGAAGAGTATCACGCGGGACGACGGCTGGTGGACAAGATTCGCACCGCACGACAGTCTGGAGGTCGTCGATCTGAGTCGTTATTCGGGGATTCGCAAAAAGGGCCCCTGACTCCCACAGAGTCCATCGAGCTGGCCCGTCTTATCGGCGTCGATGTGGTGGTTACTGGAACGGTCTCTCGGTATGAGACCGACCGCTTTGCCGGCGTGCGTATACCCTTCATCTTCGAACTGCCCGAGACCGAGATCGAAGTCGGTCTTCGCTGCCGGGTCATGTGGTTCTCGCGTGCAGACCGCATGGATATGGATCCTTTACAGGGCAGATCGCCGTTCAGGGACAGTTGCGCAAACGGGTGCGCCTGTTGCCCGCCGATCAGCGCGACATCACCGTCAGCCGCACGGCGGCGGAACTGGCAAAGGTCCACGAGTCGGCTCTCGACGACGTCGTCAAGAATCTGTTGTCCTCGATGGCCCATACCTTTCCTTGGATTCCGCCGGATTTTGCATATGCCGCGTACTGAAGCAATCCAGGAACAGTTGCGGGTGGGCGTCCGTTCAAGTTCAAGGATGGCAAGTCTGGGGATGTTGATGCTGTTGGCCGCGGGGTGTGCTTTCTCCGTCGCCCTGACCTCGTCTGACGACAATGAACTCACCATAGAACTAGGCCGCTTACCCCGCCCGTTTATCGGTCGAGGACAGCACTTCGACAGCGGAGGTCTGGGCGACGGTCCGTACGGGTGAGAATCCGGTGAAAGACAACACGATCGTCAAATTCGCCACGACGGTCGGTACGATCACCTCCGACAGCCAGGCCGTCGACGGTCTGGCTGTCGCCATCCTTACCAGCCCCGGGGACAACCGCCCTCGGCAGGCCGAGGTTATCTCTCAGGCAGTGGCGGTACGAGATACCATCGACATCGACTTCGTGGTCACCGATCAGGAGGAATTCTAGCGATGCAGTTCTTGACACAATCTCAGAAATTCCAGTATATTAGCACCACTTACCCCTCCTCTTTTATTGCTGGATCTGCGACTGTCCCATCGCTAACGGACCCGGAAGCAGCAGCTACTCCCTACAACTAAATTTGTAGTCTCTCGCTCTGGCTGGCGGCCCGACTGGAGAGACAAACCATGGCCACAAGCCGTGGACGAGACCTGGGGGAATCCCAGTTGTGTCTGCCCCTATCCGGGTTGGCGGACATCGACGGGGGTTTCTTGCCATCTGACAGGGCGATCTCTGCTTCGTCTGCTGTCCGATGTCGACACTGTGGGCGTAGCGTCAACGTACCCGACTGGGTACAGCAACTCGACGTTCGCCTCCACTACTGCGACGAGCAATGTCGGCAGGCGTGGGTCGAGGCGGAACCGGACTTTGGGGTCCGACTCGAAGCGAGAGGAAGGCGTCGACGGGGAGCGAACTGGGAGTTGCAGGCGCGGCGCGCCCGTGAACGCGACCAGTTTCGGTGCCAGTCTTGCGGTGTTACCGAGGAACAACTCGGTGGCCGCTTGCACGTGCACCATCGCATCCCGTTTCGCCGGTTTCGCTCCAACGTCGAAGCCAACAAACTCGAGCACCTGATCTCGGTGTGTCCCTCCTGTCATCAGAAGGAGGAAGCCGAGATCCGCCGCCAGTTGCCGTTGTTTTCGGCGTCGCAAGGCGCCGACTAGGGACCCGCTCCGGAAGAGAAGAAACGGGTCCCGAATCCGAAAGGCGAATCGAGCTTCGTGGACCTGACCGTCGTCATACCTGCTTTCAACGAGGCCGAATCGATCGGCGCCGTGCTCGAGCGTCTGTGCGAACGTCTGCAGTCGGTCGAGCAAGTGCGTGGATCCTTTGAGGTACTCGTTATCGATGATGGATCCACCGATGGCACCGGAGAGATTGCCCGACGGGCCAGCCCGTTGGTATGTCTGGTTCGCCATCCGTACAACCTGGGCAATGGCGCGGCGGTCAAAACGGGGATACGCAATGCCCGGGGACGGGTCTGTGTGTTCATGGACGCCGATGGGCAACATGACCCTGAAATGATTGCGCGCATCTTTCGCGGCTGCGACGAGTTTGACATGGTCGTCGGCGCCCGAGATGCGAGTTCTCAGGCCGGTTGGCACCGTCATCTCGCCAATGGTTTGTACAATTATCTGGCGAGCTATGTCACGGGTCGCCGTATCGACGACCTGACGTCAGGATTTCGCGCCATCCGGAGGGATGTGGCCCGTCGCTTCGTCGCCCTTTTGCCAAATGGATTTTCCTACCCCACAACCATCACCTTGTGTCTGATGCGTGCCGGATTCAGCGTCAAATACGAACCGATCACAGTTGCCAAACGAACAGGAAAGAGCAAGATCAGGCTGTTCTCGGATGGTACGAAGTTCCTGCTCGTGATCGCCAAGATCTGCATGTTGTTTTCGCCGATGAAGATCTTCCTTCCCGTGAGCCTCTATCTGTTCCTCATGGGACTCGGATATTATCTCTTCACCTTCCTGACCGAACATCGCTTCACCAACATGTCGATGCTGCTGTTTACGACATCCGTCATCGTCTTCATGATGGGTCTGCTCGCGGAACAGATCGCGCAGATGCGCTTCGAGCGCACGGAAGACGAGTGAGTTGAGCAGTGAAGTTCTGTTTCTTCGGTACGTACACCGTCGGCGCCGGTTATCCGGTGAATCGTGTCCTGCAAACGGGTCTGTCTCGTGCGGGTCACAGAGTGGATGTGTGCCGTGCCGAGGCCTGGGGACCCTTCGTCCACCGCGCGCTGGCGACACGCAATCCCCTGCGATTGCTGACTCTGGGACTGCGTCTGGTGCGTGCCTGGCTGGCCCTCTGGCGGCAATTCCGCGGCTTGCCCCAAGCGCCGGACTGGATCATCGTCGGCTACCCCGGGTTCCTCGACGCCCATCTGGCCCGCTGGTTGGCACAGGGCAAACCGGTGGCACTGGTCTCCTTCATCTCACTATACGACACCCTCGTCTCCGATCGAGAGCGAGTGCGCACTGGCGGCTGGCTGGCTGGTCTGCTCCGGCGGCTGGATCGGTCCGCTTTTCTGGCGGCGGATACGGTGCTCGTCGACACCCATGAACAGGCCCGATACTACAGCGAGCTATTCTCTTTGGAGCCAGACCGTTTTCAGCGTTCGCTGGTGGGAGAGGATGACGGCGACTTTCCATTTCACCCACCCGAAGCCCGGGGGGAAGAGCCGCTGCGGGTGTTGTTTTTCGGTACCTATGTGCCATTGCACGGTATCCAGGCCATCATCGACGCCGCAGGGGAATTGCGTGATGAGCAGGACATCCAGTTCTGCTTCATCGGCAATGGTCAGATGTATCCACAACTGCGTGAGCGGGCGCGTCAACTCGATCTGCAGTGCGAGTTCATCTCCCACTGGGTGGCGCCCCATGATCTGGTCAGTCACATCCAGGCCGCTCACGTCTGCCTAGGTATATTCGGGACGACGGCAAAGGCGGCGAGAGTGATTCCTTACAAGGTGTATGATGCGGCTGCCGTGGGACGTGCCATCATTACCCGCGACTCACCGGCGATTCGAGAGATTTTTACCGATGGTGTTTCCGCCCTGTTGTGTTCGGCGGGAGACGGCGCCGGTCTGGCCGACGCCCTGCGCAGTCTGCGTGATGATGACGAACTGCGTTTGTCCCTTGCACTAGAGGGGCACGAGGTCTACCGACGCCATGGTTGCCCGGCGGCGGTCGGCGGCGCCCTGGCACAGATTCTGGAGCAACGATCACATACCACAGCGGGGAATCCATGAGCACGGATATCATTCAGCCAACACCCTGGGGCCAGAGCGAAATCCGTGGTCCCGTGCATCTGTTCAGGGAGCGGCTGTTGTTGCGCCAATTGTGTGCTCTCATGCCTGACAGCGGCCGTGTGCTTGACGCCGGTTGTGGGAGCGGCAGCCTGGCGATGGATCTGCAGAAAGAAGGCTTCCGTATAGATGCCATCGAGCACTCTGAAGAGTTTGTCGAACTGGTACATCACAAGGCCGCCCGCTATGGCTCGGAGAGTCGAGTCCAGGTGCAACAGGGATCGGTGACAGAAATGCCTTTTGGTGACGGGGTCTTCGATGGTGCGGTTTGCGGCGAGGTCCTCGAACATATATTGCCCGAGGATGGCGGCGATGTCGCCGCCGTGGCGGAGTTGCACCGTGTCCTGAAGCGTCAGGCACCCCTGGTCGTCAGCGTGCCACTGAATCCGAAGTTGTGGGACGACGCCGACGTCTGGGCGGGACATGTGAAGCGTTATCGCCGTGAAGAACTCGTCGCCCTGCTCGAGGGTGCGGGATTCGTCATTCATGATATCCGTACATGGGGCTTCCCATTGGGGCGGATCTATCACCGCCTGTTGTTCGGCCCCTGGGTACGGCGCACGGCATCGATGGACGCCGAACAACGTAACCAGCGCAGTGACACGAAAGCAGCCAGCAATCGTCAACTCGTCGAGGCTGTTGCCGGTCTGTTCCGGATCGATGAGCTGTTTTCGCGATTCGCCCTTGGGCGGGGTATCGTCGTCAGCGCACGCAAGGTATGAGGGGGAGTCATGATTGGGGTTGGCGTGATTGGTTTCGGTTACTGGGGACCGAATCTGGTACGCAACATCGCCGCTCTGCCAGGCGCCGATCTGCGGGTTGTATGCGATCGGGAGTCGGGAAGGTTAGAGGAAGTGGGGCGCCTCTATCCAACGATCGATCTGATCGACTCCGTCACCGAGTTGCTTGGACGTGGCGATATCGATGCCATCATCCTGGCGACCCCGGCAGACACACACTTCGAACTGGCACGACAGGTTTTGGCGTCGGGGCGATCGGTCTTTGTCGAGAAACCGCTGGCACGCAGTACCGCCGAATGCGAACAGCTGATCGAACTGGCGGCGCAGAAGGACCTCGTACCCATGGTGGGCACACCTTCGAATACAATGCCGCCGTGGAGTACGTCGACGACCTCATCACACGACGCGACCTGGGGCAGATCTATTACATCTACTCACAGCGGCTGAACCTTGGTGTCGTGCGACGTGATGTGAATGCGCTGTGGAATCTGGCGCCCCATGATATCTCCATCGCCCTGCGCTGGTTGAAGAAAGAACCGGTGCGGGTCTGTGCCCGCGGCTACACCTACCTGCAGGCGGGTGTGGAAGATGTGGTCTATCTCGATCTTGAATTTGACGATGGCGTAGCCGTACACATCCACGTGAGTTGGCTTGATCCTGGGAAAGTGCGTCGTACCACCGTCGTCGGCAGCCGCAAGATGGTCGGCTACGACGATGCCAGCACCGAGGCCAAAATCCAGGTCTTCGACAAGGGCATCGACCGTGAGCCCGTCGCCGGAGCCCCCGCGTACGCTTCCCTCGGTGAGTTCGATTCCTTCGGCAAATTCCAACTGACTCAGCGCGCCGGCGATCTGCTGATTCCAAAAATTGATTTCGTCGATTGTGTCAGCGAACAACGACGGCCGCTGACGGACGGGGAGAGTGGTCTCCGTGTGGTCAGAATCCTCGAGGCAGGAACGGAGTCGTTACGCCAGGGCGGCATCGCCGTGGACCTCGTAACCCGGTAAAGGATCCCGTGTACCGAAACCAGAAAATCGGCCTGTCCATTCCGGCATATAACGAGGAACGGCTCATCGGCCCGACACTCGACTCGATACCCGACTTCGTCGACGTGGTCTATGTCGTCAATGATTGCAGCCAGGACGACACGGCAAAGATCATCGGCGAGCGCGCCGTCAATGATCCGCGAATCGTCCTCGTCAGTCACGAGCAGAACCAGGGCGTCGGTCAGGCCATTATCACCGGGTATCTACGCGCCAGTGAATCCGGTTGTGATATCTGCGTCGTCACCGGGGGGGATCACCAGATGCCGATGGAGCAGATTCCGCAGTTGCTCGACCCCATCGTCGACGGTGCGGCCGATTATTCGAAGGGCAATCGGTTCCTCATGCCCGATGATGGCCTCGAGGACATGCCGATGACGCGCATGCTGCCGAATGCGATGATCAGCTTCATGACGAAGATGGCCTCCGGTTACTACAAGATCTTCGATGTCGTCGACGGATTCACCGCGATCAGCAAACGCGCCATCGACCTGGTGGACTGGGACATCGCCTGGAAGGGGTATGGTTACCCCATGGACTTTCTCGTGCGCATGAATGCCTACGGCCTGCGTGTCGTCGATGTGCCGCGGCGTGCCATCTATCTGGAGGGTGAGCGTCAATCGCAGATCAAGGGCTTCCCCTATCTGGTGAAGGTGTCGGGCATGTTGGTACGGGATTTCTTCTGGCGATTGTTCACCCGTTATCTGATCCGCGACTTTCATCCGCTGTTCTTCTTTTATTTCTTCGGCCTGCTGTTTCTGCCAATGGGTGTGATCTACGGCGGCTTTCTCATCTACCAGCAGATTGCCGGTATCGGCGTCAGTGGTCCGCGTTCCGTGGTCTGCGCCTTGATGATCATGATGGGTCTGCAGTTTCTGCTGTTTGCGATGTTGTACGATATGGAAGAGAGCAAGTGACTGAACAGCTGCTGAAATATGGCGTCATCGCGGACGGCAGCTTACGGATTGCCTACGAAAAGGGGGAGATCAAGGAGCGCTATTGGAATCCGGGTGACATTTTTGATGAAGTCCATGTCCTGACACTGGCTGACGACGATATCGAACCCGAAAAAGTGCAGCCCATGGCAGGCAGGGCTCGGCTGCGAATCTATCCGATCGGCAAACCCCGACCGCACAATCTGCTAACACTGCGTCGACGTGCGGAACAGACACTGCAGCAGATCGCACCAGATATCATTCGCGGTCACGGCCCCTTCCTGCAAGGATATTTCGCTGTTCGCGCCGCACGGCGACTCGGACGCCCGAGCTTCGTCTCCATTCACGATGATATCAGCATCTATCGTCGATTTTGGACCTATGGTGATGGGTACGCAAAGATTGTTACCTATCAACTCGGATTGAAGGCCCTGGGTTGGGAGCGGTATGTCTATGCGAATGCAGACCGTCTCGTGCCGAAATACGAGGCCGCTGGCAGAATTCTGCGCCACTCCAGACATCGTGACAAGGTGTGGGTGATCTACAATTCCATCTACCTGGAACGCTTTCAGGATCTACAGCCACGCCTGCAGCCTGGCCAACAGCTGCGCATCATCAATGTCGGTCGTCAGTTCGCCGGCAAGGATCAGCGGCCGCTGATCGAGGCATTGAGTTCGATCGATGCCCGGCTAACCCTCGTTGGCACCGGACCGTTGCGTGGTGCTCTCGAGGCGACGGCGAAGGCCGCTGGGGTAAGCGATCGTGTCACCTTCGTCGATGCGGTACTGAATGCACAGTTGCCGAAACTTTTCGAAGGTCATCATCTGTTTGCCATGAATATTGTGCAACCGGGAATTTCGATGACAGTCATGGAGGCCATGGCCCTCGGCTTTCCGATCGTCATCAACCGGCCACGCTGGGAGGCTGCACCGGAGGTGAGTGGTTCTTGTGCGCGTATCGTCGATTGTGGGTCTCGCGGATTTGCTACCGCCTTCGAGGAGTTCCTCGCCGATCCAGATCTAGTCGCCAGCCAGGGGTCCCGGTCTCGCATGGCGATCCAGTCTTACAGTGGTGAGGAGATGGAGCGCCAGGAAGGGGAGTTGATCGCCGAATTGCTGGCCTCAAACAGAGCGGGGGCTGGCGAGGGCGCTGGGGGCGGTGGTGGCTGAGGCGCCTGGCCAGAACTTCGATGTCTGTTTACTGACGACGGGATTCCCTCGTTTCGAAGGGGACCTCTTTGGCAGTTTTGTGCTGGAGTTGGCTCGCGCTTTACACCGCCAGGGGCTGCGAGTCGGGGTGCTGGCACCGCATGACCGAGGCGTGCCTCTACGAGAGGAGATCGACGGCATTCAGGTCCGTCGGTTCCGCTACTTCATCCCTCGGTGGCAGCGTCTGGCGTATGGCGGTGGCATGCCGACGAACCTTCGGGGTAGTTGGATTGCCCGGCTGCAGGTACCCTTCTTCCTTGCTGCCTTCTGGCTGCGAGCCCTCGATATGGCACGCCAATCCAGGCTCCTGCACTGTCAGTGGACGATCAGCGGGCTTATCGGTTATCTGGTGAGTCTGTGGTTTCGGCGACCGGTCGTGCTCACCGTCCGTGGTAGCGATTTCCATCTGTCGAAAAGCAGACTGGGTGCCGGGGTCAACCGCTTCATCTACCGCCGCATGGCAGCGGTGCTTGCCGTCAGCGAAGACCTCGCCCAACAGCTCGGGACAATCGGCTTGGGACCGCGGCAATTGCATGTTGTCACCAACGGTGTCGATGAACGCTTCCATCCGGCGGACCGCACGGCGTCGCGCGCGGCGTGTGGTCTGCCTCAGCAGGGGCTGATCGCGCTTTATGTCGGACTCCTGGTGCCGGTCAAAGGCCTCGATCATCTGCTCGATGGCCTGGTACAGCTGGCCGATCTGCCCATCATCTGCGTCCTCGTTGGAGACGGACCCTTACGAGAGGACCTCGAAGGCCGAGTTCGCGACGAGGGTTTGCAGGAACGTGTTCTTTTCGTCGGTCGTCGGTCCGCACGGGAGATCCCGCAGTGGATGTCAGCGGCGGACATCTTCATTCTGCCCAGTCTCTCCGAGGGCCGTCCCAACGTCGTGCTGGAGGCCCAGGCCTGTGCCCTTCCTGTAGTTGCCACTGCCGTAGGTGGCACACCGGAGCTGGTCGAAGAGGGTGTCAATGGACTGCTCGTTCCGGCGGGGGATGGTCGTGTTCTCGCCAATGCCTTGCGGCGACTGAGCACCGACAGCGACCTCCGTTTGCGCCTGGGCAGCGCGGCACGGGCAGGCATCGATGGGGGTGATTTTACCTGGGATGCGACGGCGGCGCGCACCCGTCAAATCTACGATAGCGTTCTCGGGGTCTGAGCAATGTGCGGGATCGCAGGGAAAGTCCACGCGGATCACGAGCGGCCCGTGTCCGAGGACCTTGTGCGACGGATGTGCGCAGCTATGGTATACCGAGGTCCGGATGACGAAGGGGTGCATCTCGACACACCTGCCGGCATCGGTATGCGCCGGCTGAAAGTCATCGATCTGGAGGGGGGACACCAGCCGATGACGAATGAGGATGGCAGTCTCTGGATCGTATTCAACGGCGAGATTTACAACTATCGCCAACTACGCCAGGAGCTTGAGCAACAGGGGCATACTTTCACCACAGCTTCCGACACAGAAGTGCTCCTCCACCTCTTCGAGGATGAGGATGTCGACAGTTTCAGGCGCCTGCAAGGGATGTTTGCCATCGCCTTGTGGGACACACGAAACAAGCGCCTCGTACTGGCCCGTGATCGACTGGGAAAGAAACCTCTGTTCTACGCCCTGAGCGACGACGCCCTGACCTTCGGATCTGAACTCAATGTCGTGCTCGAGGATGAGACGATCCCGACACAGGTCGACGAGGGGGCTGTCGACATGTATTTGAGTTTCCTCTTCGTGCCGCAGCCGCATACCGCCTTGCGTTCCGTGCGCAAGCTGCCGGCAGGGGGATACGCCGTCTATCAAGACGGGCAGATGAAGGTGGCCAGTTATTGGTCGGTTCCCGAGATTCGCCCTCAAGACCGAGCCCTGCCGATCGCGCAACTCGAAGAGGAAGTGGATGCACTCCTCGCCGAGGCCGTCCGCGACCGGCTCATCGCCGATGTCCCCCTCGGGGCTTTCCTCAGCGGTGGGCTCGATTCGAGTCTGATCACAGCCTACATGTGTCGTGAGGCAGGGAAGGTGCGCACCTTCGCGATCGGCTTCGAAGAGGGCTCCTTCAACGAGTTGGGTTTTGCCAGACAAGTAGCTGAGGCCTTGGGGACTTGTCATGAAGAGCACATCGTCAACTACGACGTGCGCGACCTGATGCCTGAGCTACTCGACCATTTTGGCGAGCCATTTGCAGACTCGTCGGCGGTCCCACTCTTCCACTTGTCCCGCATGACGAGGCGCAGTGTCACCGTCGCCCTCAGTGGCGACGGTGGGGACGAGGTCTTCGGCGGATACCGACGTTACACGGCCTGGTTGTGGGCACAGAAGTACCAACGATGGACGCCGGCTCTGGCGCGGCGCGCCATTGACTCTCTGGCGACGGGGCTGCGCGAACCGAGTGTCTATTATGGCCACAGCCTGCGCAAACGTCTGCGCCGATTTCTCGAGTTCTCCGCCGCTCTCGAACAAGATCCATCCTCCAGTTGGGCATTCTTCCTGCTCGAAGGGGAAAAGCAGGCATTATACACAGAAGAGTTCGCCGCCACCCTCGACGGTGGGCGGCACCCACGAGCACCGGCGCCAGCGGCAACAGATCTGATGCAGATCGATCAGGGCACGTATCTACCCGACGACATCCTGGTCAAGGTCGATCG
>DPVW01000222.1 GCA_003529325.1 Candidatus Latescibacterota bacterium
TTCACATTTTCACTAGTCTCAGATGATAACAGAGAGCTCGAGTCTAGCCCACGGTGGCGAGCACCTCAAGGTGCGCTCGCACCGCCGCCGCCGTCCCATCCAGGTGGTAGCCGCCTTCCAGCATACTGACCAGTCTGTCCTCGCACAGATCGTGGGCCATCTCGGCAACTTGTGTCGTAAGACGGGCGAATCCCTGCTCGGTTAACTCCATGTCACCCAACGGATCCAGCCGGTGGGCGTCGAAGCCTGCCGATAACAACAGGAAGTCGGGCCGGAACCGTTCCAGCGCTGGTCGAAGTTGCTGATCTACAATCGCAGCATACTCGTCGTCGCCCTGGCCCGCGGCGATGGGCACATTGAGCGTCGTGCCGATGCCGGCTCCGGCCCCCGTTTCGTGTCTGTCCCCCGTACCGGGGTAGTGGGGGGACTGATGTACGCTGAAGAAGAATACATCCGGGTCGTGGTAGAACGCGTTCTGTGTGCCATTGCCGTGATGGACGTCCCAGTCAATGATCGCAACGCGGCCGATGCCTCGAGATCGGAGATGACGGGCGGCGATGGCGACATGGTTGAAGAAGCAGAATCCCATCCCCTGATCCCGCTCGGCGTGGTGGCCTGGGGGACGGTGCAGGCAGAAGGCATTGTGGGCGCGCCCGGACAGCACGGAATCGGCCGCTGCCAGGGCCCCACCCGAAGCGAGTCGCGCCGCGTCCCAAGTGGCGGGGCCCACTGCGGTGTCTGCGGTGATCGCGCGAATTTCACCCCCGTCACTGAGACGCCGGATCAGACTCACATGCTCCTCGCTGTGGTTGGTATGCAGGGCCTCGAGCGGCGCCGGTGTCGACTCCTGCCACTCGAGACCTGAAATGGGGGCGACCTCGAGGCCGGCCCGAATCGCTTGCAGGCGCTGGGGTCGCTCCGGGTGCCCATCCCCCATGTCGTGGTCAAGGTATCGGGCCGAGTTCAGCACAAGGGTGGTCACGTGTCACGTGCTCCGCTGACGATCTCGATCGCCTGACGGCCGAGGACACGAATGTCCTGGGCGATGTCGTCGGCTCCCAGCTCTTCCCAGGTGCACCAGCGCAGTCGCGCCGCCTCACGCAGGTTCAGACTCGGTGCCCGGTCGTCTATTGTTCTGGCGAAGTAAATCAGGTCAATGTGCTGGTGACCGGGCTCGATATCCTCGAGTAGGATACAGACCGGGGAGTGCAGCAGACGTACATGTCCCATAGTTCCGGCGACGGTGTCGGTGGTGACAAGTTCCACTTTCAAACCGCTTTCCTCCGCGACTTCTCGCAGCGCGGCCTCCTCCGGCAGTTCGTTAGGGTCGATATGCCCCCCGGGTGGGAACCATGCCCCTATCTTATTGTGCCACAACAACAAGGTGGACTTATCTCGTACCACGAATGTGGTGGCGGTGAAATCACGTGTAGTTGTCGGGGGTGGATGGGACACGGTCCGCCAAATCATCTGATTGCGAGGATGGGCTCCAAATGTACAGGCCAGACGCGGGGCGGCAACTGGCCGACCCACTGCAGAGGTCATGCCGATTGCCGATAGAATAGATGCCGGCCGTCCGGGTCTTGACACCCGAATCGGGTCGGCAGTACCGTTACCACTCCCCATTTCCAAGCGTAGGATCCCCAAGCCACATGACGGCACAGCTTGAGACTGAGCCTCGACCGACGCGCCTCGTCCCGGCCGCCGCTCACGCCAACGTTATCGATCTCGACTGCAAAGTGCCGGAAACCGTAATCTGGCCAGTTGCAGGAGGCAAGGGGGGGACCGAAAAGTCCACACTGACGGCCAATATCGGCGTCGGTCTGTCTCTTCTTGGCTACAAAGTAATCATTGTCGATGGTGATCTCGGGGGCGCTGATCTACATCTATTCTTCGACCAGGTGTCACCGCCGAAGAGTCTGAGCACGTTCTTGACGCTCGAGGTCGATAGCCTGCAGAGCGTCCTGTTGCCGACGCCGAACCAGAATCTGCGAATCATCTGCGGCGGCAGTGAGATGGTCGGTATGGCGAATCTCTCCTATGCGACCAAAGCCAAACTGATCCGTCACATCCTGAGCCTCGATGCTGACTACGTTCTCATCGATCTCGGCGCTGGCTCTGCATACAATACCCTGGATATCTTCTCCCTCTCTGATGAGGGGATCATCGTTACCACCCCCGAGCCTCAGGCCCGGGTTGATGCCTACGGTTTCCTGAAGAACACGGTCTATCGCAAACTCCGGCACCTGCTCAACAAGAACGAGTCGGCAACGGAGTTGATCGCCAACTTCGCGCGCGAAGCGGGCCGCAAAAGTGGGCGGTTGGAAGACTTGCTGGTGCGGCTCAGCAACGACGATCCCATCGCTGGGCAGGAGGCTCGGGCCATGTTGGGCGATTATCGCCCAAAGCTGATTCTCAATCGCGTCCGCGCCAGGCGGCACATCGCCGAAGTGCATCGCTTCATCCAACTCGTGCGCCAGTATCTATCTACGGAAGTTGAATACGTTGGCTACGTGCGCAATGACGACAAGATGCTCGATGCGTGCGAAAAACGACGTCCCGTCGTGCTCAATGCGCCAAAGTCCGGAGCCGCCCTCGATCTGTACAGCGTCATCATGGATGGTCTCGGTGTCAGCGACCGTCTGCATCGTTTCGAACCACGTGACTGTCCCAAGTCGCCAAGGCGGAGGCCAAGTTCTGGTAATGCCCCCGGCTTGCCGTCGCGCGCGCAGCCGCCCCGCCAACCAATTCTTTCTGCTCAATGGCACTAGTGTCCTGTCGCAGGAATTCGTCAATATTCAGACGCCGAGCCATCCGTGCTCACTGC
>DPVW01000283.1:0-425 GCA_003529325.1 Candidatus Latescibacterota bacterium
GGCGACCTCCCCCACCACCACGCCAGTGTAGCGAGGCGCTCGGCGGAGACCATAAGACTTTCCGCCTCGCGATGGCCCCGTTTGACGCGACTCATCGATGTGTAGCACCCGGGAAAGCTGTCCTGGATCTCGGACTGCACGACGGGCAATCGGTCCATCTGTGCCAGCACGTCGTCGAAGAAACGGTCGATTGTACTGTCGATGAATTCGTATTCCGGGTGCTGGCGTGCGTACTCCTTGATCGATCGATACTCGTCGCGGGATGGACCACCTCCGTGATTGCCGATCCCCCATAGAATCATCGACACGGGTTCGGGATCGAAGTTGGGGCAGGTGGATCCTGGCGCGCTCGACGAAGTTTCCATTTGTCAGGTAGTGATCGTCACTGCGGCGGGCGACGAACTCCGTACCGGAACGATCACGTC
>DPVW01000283.1:713-10896 GCA_003529325.1 Candidatus Latescibacterota bacterium
GGGCGGGCGACGACCTCCGTACCGGAACGATCACGTCAGGTGAAAGGGCCGATGGGCAATTCGTGCGTGCCATAGTCGGGGCGACAGAAGACATACCGTTCCATGCCACAGCCTGCCAGGATCTGCACAAACCCCTCGCCATGTCCAAAGGGATCAAAGTTGTACGCCGTGCGGAATGTCGAGAGTGCTTCCGTGAGACCATCCTCCTAGTGCCACAACCAGACCGGATCGAGATGGGCGTTGCAGACGAGATGAATTCGTTTTGGGGTCAGGGGGGCTTTCGCCACGGCGCTCACAGTTCAACACCCCTTTGGTTCTCGTCGGCCGCTGCCTGCACCTGCAACCCCCGCTCCGACGAATCCAGCACATTCTCCGTTGAGGGCTCGCCCTCGTCGAGAACCTCACCCCGAATCGTTTTGAGGAAGGCCCGGAAGTATCCACCGCTGTTGCTTGCCGGCAGGGCTCGTCGCTCCGTCTGCTTTGCCGTAGCCGGTGTCAGCGCCAGGTGATCCGCCGTCGACGATATCTCGATGATCCCCTCCTGACCCCAGAAAGTGGTGCGCCAGTAGTACGGCATACTGTATCCGGAGCCATTCGGGGCGTGGTAGGAGACATCACCCATGACGCCACAGCCATTGTCCATCGTCAGCAGCATCTGTGCCCCATCCTCGAAGTGAGGCACGTCCGTGGCGAAAGCATTCCAACAGCGAGCTGCCTCGACGCGCACAAAGTTCAAGCCGGTGATATGTGGAATGCCGTCGATGGCATGAATGCCGATGTCGTTGATCGTACCACCATGCATCCCAGGTTCCCAGTACCAGTCTGGGCGGGTATCGCGCAGCAACGGGTGCTGCCCGCCAAACTGGATCGCGTGGATCTCGCCAATATCTCCAGCGCGGATCAGCTGCCGAGCAGCGATCGTGCCGGCAGCATCCCGCATCGTCAGCATGCAGCCCACCTGCAGATTCTTAGCCATCGCCAACTCGCGGATACGGCGCAATTCCTGCAGGCTGGTGCACAACGGTTTGTCCACCAGCACATGTCTGCCAGCCTCAAGAGCGGTGATGGCTCGGTTGCCACGCAGACCGAAGGCGTCACCGACGCCGATGATGTCACAGTCGACTTCATCGAGCAGACGCCCCGCATCGTCATGCGTGATATCCACGTCACCCTTGAGATGCAGATCCGCGCGCGTCGCTTCATGCTCTTCACAAGCAGCGACAATGCTGACCCCTGGTGTCTTGGCGGCGAGAGCGTAGAGACTGTTGATGTGGCCGTGGCGAAAACCGACGAAGGCGATACGAAGGTCAGACAAAGGGAGGCTCCTTTGGTGGGGCACCAGTAGTAGCGCAGAAAGCTTGGGTCGTTGCGACAAAGCAAGTGCCGCGAGCATCGTGGTCAAGGTGCTTGCCCGCCGCGGGAGAGGCCGGTTACCTTAGAAGATGTTCTCTACTGTTGCCATCGTCGGTGCGGGCACCATGGGGCAGGGCATCGCTCAGCTCCTGGTCGAGTCCGGACTGACGGTGCGCCTCCATGACCGCTCCGCCGAGGCCCTGAGCCAAGCTATCGACGCCGTAACCCGGCGACTGCAGCGACGTACCGATATGGATACGTCTGCTGCTGCCACCGCAAATCTGCTGCTGTCCACGCCCTGTCTGGCGCAGATCACGGACGTTGAGCTGGCGATCGAGGCCGTGCCGGAGCGGCTGGAGCTGAAGCAGGTAGTGTTTGCTGAACTGGATCGCTGTCTGCCAGCCTCTGCGGTGTTGGCCAGCAATACCTCCGGCCTCGACATTGACAAGCTGGCCGACTCGACGACGAGGCCAGAGCGCGTCCTGGGCCTGCACTTCTTCAATCCACCCTCTCTTATGCCACTCATCGAAGTCGTCCCGGGAGCCGTGACGGATAGCGCGGTGCTCGCCGCCGTACAGGCCTTTGCCGAACAACTGGGCAAAACGCCGATCACCGTTGCCAACCGGCCTGGTTTTGTCGTCAACCGGCTGTTGTTCGCCATGATCGCAGAGGCCGTGCGGATCGTCGACGAAGGGGAGACACCGGCTCAGGATGTGGATCGTGCCCTTTGCCTGGGTGCCTCTCACCCCATCGGCCCCCTCGCCCTGGCCGACTTCATCGGTCTCGATGTAGTCCTCGATATCCTACAGTCCCTGGTCTCCGGGCTGGGGACCCGCTACGAGCCCTCTGCCGTGTTGCATGAGCTGGTGACGCAGGGCCACCTGGGGCGCAAATCGGGCCGTGGATTCTTCTCCTATTAGGCAGTCCCTGAGACTGGCGGTGCTGCTTGTCGCGCTCCTTGGCAGCGCCCACTGCGGCATGACGCCGGCACCCCGGTACACGAGCGCCCCCAGGGCCGGGGGCGGGGGTCCCAGACTTTCACAGGAGCTCGAAACCAGGGCGAGGGCCCTACGCACAGGAGATTCGAGCCGACTCATGCATGTGATACGGAGCTATCTGGGTGTCCCATACAAATGGGGGGGCACGACGCGTGGCGGCATGGATTGCTCCGCCCTGACACGGGCCGTCTACCGGGAAGCATATGGGGTGGAGTTGCCCCGTACGTCTCGACAGATGTATGGACTCGGCAAACGCGTGCCCGCACCAGGCCAGTTGCGGGCGGGAGACCTCGTATTTTTTCGCATCGACACCTCAGGTCCAGGGGTGTCGCACGTGGGTATCTACGTCGGTGACGGGCAGTTTGCCCATGCCAGCTCCAGTCGCGGTGGTGTCATCGATCCTCTGAGTTCTCCCTACTTCGACAGACGATACGCCGGCGCTCGCCGGGTGCTGCCGTGAATCTGACGCCTCGGTGGCGCCTGGCGGGACTCATTCTGTCGGGCTGCCTGCAGTTGTGTGCCTGGGGATACGTGCGCCACCTTGGCGATCTGTCCCTTCACATCCACCAGCTCTGGTGGGCGCTGGTCCCGATTCTCGCCGGATACGGGCTGGCAGCTTGGCTGCTGCATAACGCCGCCCAAATCCCACGCGCAACCCTCATCATCTGCGCTGTCGCCCTCTGTAGTCGATTGATATTGCTCGATACGACGCCAAGTCTTTCGGATGACATCTATCGTTATCTCTGGGACGGACGGGTGCACACGGCAGGCCTGAACCCCTACGCCCACGCTCCTGACGACGAAACCCTGACAAGGTTGCGCGACGACGACTGGTCCCGGGTCAACCACCCAGAACTGGTCACTGTCTACCCGCCTGTCGCTCAGTGGTTCTTTTACGGCGTCTACCTGCTCGCACCCAGCGTCACAGGGATGAAGGCGTCCCTGGTTGTCTGTGACCTGCTGCTCATCCTCGTCCTCTGGCGCTGGCTGAAGGCTCGAGGGCAACAGGACTGGCGGGTCCTGCTCTATGCCTGGCATCCACTGCCCGTACTTGAGATCGCCGGCAATGGCCATGTGGATATTCTCGGTGTCCTGTGGTTGTGTATCGGCCTGCTGTGGTTGCGCCATCGGTGGCGACTCGTCGCAAGCTGGGCCCTTGCCGCTGCCGTGCTCAGCAAGATGATCCCCCTGCTGTGTGTCGGCGTGTTCTGGCAACGGCTCGCGCCGGCACAAGGCGGATTCTGGCGCCGCACCTTCAATCCCAGACCCCGCCTGATGCTGATCTGGGTGCCCGTGCTCGTCGTCGCCGCCTATCTGGTTTTTGCCGATGCCGGCGCCGCCATGTGGTCGGGGTTGTCCGCCTACGCCACCAGGTGGCGCGCCAACGACAGTGCCTTTGGCGTCGTCTATGCCCTGCTGAGTGATCCGAAGCCAGGCTGGGAGTGGGATGACGAGGCGCTGCTGACCGCCCGCTGGCTGTGCCTCGGATTGGTCGCTCTGGTGGCACTGGGGACGGCGCTGCGCCGCGCCGACGCAGCCGCTGCTTGCAGCAGCGTTCTGGGGGCCCAACTGCTGCTGGCGCCTACCGTGCACCCTTGGTATCTGCTGTGGCTGTTGCCCTTTCTGGTATTGCGAGCGACACCGGCATGGATCGCCTTCAGCTGGCTCGTCTTGCTCGCCTATGAGGTGCACGGCAGCTACCGCACGACGGGAGTCTGGCAGGAATCGGAGTGGATCCGGATGCTGGAATACCTCCCCGTCTACCTGCTGTTGCTCTGGGGTGTGTGGACAGGCTGGCGCTCCAGACCACGGAACGCGGATGCGATAGCAACGTCTGCTGGTTGAGTCGGCTCGTGTTCCGACATGAAGTCGTCGGCCCCCGTGCCTATATTGCTGATCTACTTGGTGACTCCCCATACCCCGGTACCACACCGTGACGCTCTCATACCGCACACTCCTCCAAATCGGTCTTCTGCTGTCGCTTGCCGCCTGCAGCTCTGTGTCGCGCCGATCGACCTCCCCCGCCACGCCCTGGTGGGAGGAGGCACCCAAGCCCACAGCCCTCACGCCGGTGGCGGTGGATACGACGGCGGCGCCTTCTGACGCCGTATTGCTCGCCGACACGCGTACCGGTGTCGGACTGGATTCCGTTAAACTGACCTCGCCCTCTGTGCGTCAGATGGGAGACAGTCTTTCCCTGGAACTGTCAGCGGAAGCGCTGGCTGCACGGCGTACGGCGTATGCAGCCCGTACCGGTGCGGAACGGGATCGAGTGCACCAGGTCAACGAGTACGCCCTCTGGTGTCTGCATCGTGAAATGTGGGAGGAGGCTCGCGTTCATCTGGAGCAAGCTGTCGCAACCGATAGTCTGGCTGCGAGCCTGCATAACAATCTGGGCATCGTCTATGAGCGGATGGGACAACGCGAGAAAGCCAGTTCCCGTTATCGGACAGCGGCACAACTCAATCCAGGCCGGCCACTCTATGAGGCCAACCTGAAACGGCTGCAGGACGCCGCTGAGGCGCGACCGCAGGAAGCGCCTTCCGATAGTGTCGCAGTCGATGAAATACTGGGGTCGCCGTCGCGCCCCGGTCGCCGTCCCGACCTCGGTGCCATGCCCACGCTAACAGAAGGTGAGGCCCACCCTGAACGCCGCTGAAAAAATCTCCCGCTTCGCTGTGGTGCTGGCCATCGCCGGTATCTGTTGGTCGCCACCTGCAGCAGTGGCGCAGGACATTGTGTCTTCCCAATTGCGCCAGGGCTTTGGCATGAACAAGGTGCGCTACAAGGACTTCGACTGGCACTTCGTCGAATCCGAGCACTTGCTACTGTATTACGAACCCGAATTCACCGACCTCGCCGACAGCGCCGTGGAGTATCTCGAAGAGGGGTATGCTCACATCAGCGCCCTGATGCGTCACGAACTGTCGACCAAGCCGCCTATCGTCATCTTCAAGTCGCATTACGAGTTCCAGCAGACGAATATCATCCAGTCCTTCCTGCCACCGGGTGTGGCCGGCTTTGCTGAGCCTCTGCGTTATCGCATGGTGATTCCCTTCAACGGCGATCTCGACGACTTCCGCAATGTCCTGGTGCACGAATTGATGCACATCTTCCAATACGACATCATCAATCGTGGACCCGTGAAGCGCATTTCCAACCCGATCGCCAATCCACCAACTTGGATCATGGAGGGTTTGGCCGAGTTTGCCACCCAGGAGAGCAACACCATCGATGAAATGGTGCTGCGCGACGCCGTCCTCACCGACGAGTTGCTGCCACTTGAAGTGATGAATTCCAGTTGGAATTACCTGCCGAATCCGTTCCTTGCATATAAACAGAGTCACAGTCTGATGGAGTACATCGCCGCCAACTTCGGACCGGAGAAGGTGAGCCGAATCTTACGCGTGTGGGACAGTCAGACTGACACGGACAAGCTGCTCGAACGCCTGCTGGATATGGACATGCGAGCCCTCGATGAGCGCTGGCAGGCGCACATGCGCAAGAAGTACTGGCCCTTGCTGCAGAATCGCGACTACGTCTCCGAGTTTGCCACCCGCATCCTGCAGGCCGACGACATCCACCGGCTCTACATGGCGCCCTCGTGGTCCCTCGGCGGCGACATGCTGGCAACACTGAGTACCGATGGCGTCGAACAGCACGTCGACATTATCCGCCTCAGCAATGGCCGCCTCGTCGAGCGTGTGACCGAGAATATGCGCGCCGTCGTCTACGACGACCTGACCTTCAACGACGGTACTGTCGCCTGGGCCCCCAACGGGCGCTCCATCGCTCTCGTCGGCAAGAAGGGTGCCGGCGATGTCGTCGTCCTGTGGGATCGATACGACAAGGAGATCGTCGATGTGCTCTCTTTCGACGGACTGGAGATCGTCGAGGGCATCGACTGGGCGCCGGACAGCCGCCGAATGGCCTTCATCGGCACCGGTTTTGGCCAGAGCGATGTCTACATCGTGGATGTCCAGTCCAAAGAACTCACACAGCTGACGGGCACCCCGCAACGTGACGCTCAGCCCAATTTCAGCCCCGACGGCAAGCGCCTGGCCTTCAGCTCCAAGCGAGGCAGCCAGTTTGACATCAAGGTGTACGATTTTGAAACACAGCGGGTGTCGACACTGCTGTCTACGCCAACCGACGACCTGTGGCCGGAGTGGCTGCCCACGGGAGACCGTCTGCTCTTCGTTTCCACCCGGGAGGGCATCAACGACCTGTTTCTGTACGACATCACCAAGGACCGTGAATTCCGCCTGACGCGGACGGTGAGTGGAATCATGAGTCCCACTCTCTCCCCCGATGGCAAGCAGATCGTGCTGACCACATTCTACCATGGCCGGCGCGAACTCTACCGGATGGATGTACCCAGCCGGGCCGAAGTGATCCGTCGCAGCGACGAACTGGCCGCTCGCGTCGATGAACCGGCTGGCGGTCGCCTCATACATGTGGCCGAGGGGATGTCGCTGGAGCCGACAATAGCCACCGACAGTCCAACACCCTTGGTGGCCATTGCAGAGAATTCCGGTCCCCCCATCGGCGCCGTCAACCTGCTCGAGTCCATTGCCAAGGGCAACGATCCGGTCATGCTCGCCGACGTCAGCGATGACTATCGCGTCGACGCACAGCCCTCCGAAGAGGTAGAGGATGTGGGTGCGGCATTGAGGCGCAGTACTGCGCGGTTGGACAGCCCCGTGGGCGAGCGTAATAACATCGACTTCGATCAACTTCCCGTTCGGCGGTATACACCCAAGCTGGAGTTTGACGGGATTTCGTTGCAGATGGGTTACTACTCTGGCTTTCTCTCCGGGATCGCGCAGCTGAGCATGAGCGACCTGCTCGGCAATCACTCGCTCAACATGTTCACGGATTACGTTGGCTCACAGGAAGTGAACAACGACTTCACCTTCGCTGGGAGCTACACCTACTACGGCCAGCGCCCGACCTACAGCGTGACGATCTTCAACTGGAACCAGTATTTCAACGATACCGAGGGTGGCCCCGGGGGCACCGGTGTGCACGTCGTTGGCAGCAGCCTCGCTCGCGGACTCGTGCGCAGCCGTCAGAGCGGCCTGCTCGCGGACATGACCTATCCACTCGATGTCTTCCGACGGATCGAGTTGTCCTATTCCTTCGTCGACGAGGAGCGCGAGGTCGCCTGGCCGGTGACGGAGTTACTCGACGGTTTCAGCACCCATCTGGTCAAGGCGGCCTACGTGCATGACTCGCTGCGCAACGGTCTGTTGGGGCCGACGGCGGGCCGACGCTACTATCTGTCCGCGGGACGCACGTTGGCGGCGACCGATGACGACCGCACCTTCACACACCTGGAGGCCGACTACCGCCAGTATTTTCGCCTCGGGCGCTGGTCGGTCCTCGGTCTGCGCGGGATCGGCGTGGGCTCACTGGGCCGCGACGGCCTCGAGTACAATCTTGGTGGCCCAGCGTGGTTTCTGCCCTTCTTCCCTGGATACAACTTGAACGTGGGCCCCCTACGCGGATATCCGTTCTCGGAATTCAGCGGTAGTCGTGTGGCTTTGTTCAACTCTGAGGTCCGCGTGCCTTTCATCCGCAACATCACCTTTGGATGGCCGGGTACCTTTTCCATCCCTGCTGTCGACGGTGCGTTCTTCTTTGACGTGGGCAGCGCCTGGAATGACGATCAGTCCATCGACCCCTGGCCATTGCAGGCACCCGACGCGGTGTATGACCCAGCGGCGGATTCGGTACGTCTCCAGGGGGGGTATGGATTCGGCCTGCTCGTGTACTTCCTGGCACCCATGAACTTCGAATTCGCCAAGCGCACCGACTTCAAGACCACCTCCGAGTGGCATATGCACTTCAGCTTCGGCAAGGCCTTCTGATATGAAGACAGCGGGATCCTTCTTTGCCTGCATGATATGGGCGGGATTTGCCTTGGGTTGCTCCTCTGGCGCCGTCGGTCGGGGCATGGGCGAACAGATCAGATTCAGCGCCCCAGCAGCGCCCGACAAGGAACTGTTGCCATTGGTGGAAGGGGCAAAAAACATCGGTGTTCTGTCGACGACGAACATCGAGCCGGTTCAGAGTCTCGACATAGAGAAGGTGATGGGACGACTAACAGACGCCACCGCCCGCGGCCTGCGCAACCTGAAGGATCGCACGATCATAGGCCAAGACGAAATCCGCTGGCACTTTCGCGATGTGCTATTCGACTCGACGACGATCTTCGGCGACAGCCTGCAGCAGGCCTTGCGCTCGGAACTCGAGTTGGATGGCATGGTCTATATCACCCTGCGAAGCCTGGATTCGAAGGTGACACCCGTATCACCCGGACCCTTCGGGGCAGTCAACAGCCCGGGTTTGAACCTGTCGGTGGAATTGGAACTCGTGTACATCAATCTGCACACCGGCGAAAAGTGGTCCCAGGCGGGTCGGCGTAGCAGTTGGCAACCGGTACAGGTGGATATGGTGGGAGGCGGACGTGGCGACCCCACCGAACGGCAGATGTTGATGGCCCTCGCCTCGCCACTGCGTCAGTTCTTGACGCGGCTGGCACCACCGCCCCGTCGGCAGACCCGGCACTTCGACACCAGCGGCGACTGATAAGGTCTACCGGCTTTTCTTGCGGCGCTTGGCGGCACTCTCACCGCTGCTCTTCGAACCACTGGAGGATTTCTTGGAAGAAGAGGAGGACGAGGAGGAGGAAACTTTCGAAGTTGACGAACTTGAAGTTGATGAACTCGGCGTACGGTAAGTACTTGTCGACTTCCGGGTAACTGGCACGGTGCGCTGTGTCCACGCCCGCTCCGCCTCGGCTTGCTTGCGGCGCGACAACTCCTGCTGATTGACCCCGGGAAGGATATCATTGACGGAACCGGCACGTAACGCGGCATTCTCAGCGCGTAGATTTGCCAACTCTTGCGTCGTTACCAGTTGATATCCAGGCGCCGTATAAGAACCGCGGCTGGAACCACCATAGTATGGGTCATAACCGTAACCGTAGGGTCCATATGCCGAGGCGTATCCGCCATAGGGGTAGGATGCCCCGAGCCCCGGGCCG
The DNA here is from genome assembly GCA_003529325.1 of Candidatus Latescibacterota bacterium. Lineage (GTDB taxonomy): Bacteria > Latescibacterota > UBA2968 > UBA8231 > UBA8231 > UBA8231. Next base: position 10,116 of record DPVW01000283.1, read on the forward strand.
TAGGCAAAGGGGCTGTTGAAGCCATACATGCCGTAACGCGAGTCGTAACCGGTGACGGGGTAGCCGTTGCCGTAGCCCCTGCCGTAGCCGTCCTGACCGGTATCCCAGTCCTGCTCGTCGTACCCCTCGAGCAAATGGGCCTCGACGGGATCCCTGCGCACCTGCGCCACGTTGTCATCCTCAAGGGAAGACGCCATGCGCGGGCCCTGCAGTACCGTGTAACAGCCGCTGAATGCAACACTTGCTGCAGCCAGTGCGGCCCAGGTAATCAGTCGTTTCGTCATGGCATTGCTCCCGGCTGGATCGTCACTGGATCGTCATCTGATTTCAATATACTCAGGCCGGTGGCACGGGCCAACCCACCGGGTGCCTGTGCCGGTGCCTGTCTCGGAAATAGCCTTGTAGAATTCGGGCGTCGAGCCGGGATGCCCCGGCGGCCGAATACAAGGATTGTTCCGAGACACGGCACTAGAATTGATATACCAGCCCAAGGAACAGACGATCGATGGCGACCTCTTCGCGCAGTTCCGACTCGGCGATGCCCTCTGCCTGCTCATAGGCGCCGCGGGTGTAGGCGAGATCGGCTCGCACCGTCTCGTCAAGCACCAGACCCGCACCAAGGGTCCAGAAACTGCGGTCCTGTAGAATGCGGATCTTCGGGTTCGTCTCTGGATCGACGATGAGACTCGGGTCACGGGGTCCGATGAAGGGCAGTGGATCGGTGTAGTATCCTCCGCGGACATCGAGTGCCACCCAGGGCACCTGCCACTCGATACCGAGA
>DPVW01000486.1:0-3212 GCA_003529325.1 Candidatus Latescibacterota bacterium
TCGACGTGCCACCGGAAGGCGTGCTGCGTCCGGGTATGTTCGCCACCGTGCGGATCGTCACCGACAGTCGCCAGGATGCCCTCATCATACCCAAGAAGGCGCTCCTGCTGGAGACGGATGAGGATGATGTATTTGTCGTGCGCGATGGCCGCGCCGAGCGCATCCGCATCGAGTTGGGATACACCGATGGCGATCGAGTGCAGGTCATGTCCGGCCTTGAGGTCGGTGATGAGGTGATTACCGTCGGTCAGGAAGGGTTGAAGGACAACGCCCCGGTGCGCATCGTGGGCGGAGGCGAGTGATCACGTGAAGCTTGTCGATTTCTCCACTTCCCGGAGGGTGACGGTGGCCATGATCATGGTCGCCATCGGCGCCTTCGGCATGGTGGGTTTCTCCCGGCTGTCGGTGAATCTGTTGCCCGACATGACCTATCCGACGATCACGATCCGCACTGAGTATCCGGGCACGGCGCCGGCGGAAGTGGAACGGCTGATCTCGGAGCCCATCGAGGGGCTCGTCGGTGTGGTGAGCAATGTGGTACGCGTCAGTTCCGTATCACGTCCCGGCATGAGCGATGTCATCGTCGAGTTCGGTTGGGGCACGGATATGGACTTTGCCTCATTGGATGTGCGCGAGAAGCTGGATCTCGTCGAACTGCCACGGGACGCTGGCAAATCGATCCTGCTGCGCTTTGATCCATCCCTCGATCCGATCCTGCGCATCGCCCTCTATGGTGGCAGCAGTCTGATGGAACTTCGGCGTGTCGCCGAGGACCGTATCCGCCTCGACTTCGAAAGTCTCGAGGGCGTCGCTGCGGTCCGCGTCAAAGGCGGTCTCGAAGAAGAGATTCACGTCGAGGTCGAAACGCATCGGTTGGCAACCCTTGGCATTCCCATCAGTCAGGTGACACAGAGACTGGCGGCGGAAAATGTCAATCTCACAGGTGGCCTGCTGAAGGATGGCGAAGCGGAGTTCCTCGTGCGCACGCTGAACGAGTTTACCAACACGCAGGACATGGAGCAGATCGTCATCGCCCAGATCGGGGCGGCTGCGGTGAAGTTGTCCGATGTGGGTCGCGTCACACGCGGTTACGTCGAGCGTGACGTGGTTACTCGCATCAATGGCCGCGAAGGGGTGGAGATCGCCGTCTTCAAAGAGGGTGATGCCAACACCGTGGATGTGTCAGCCACCGTGCGCGAGCGTCTCGGCGAATTCCAGGCTCGCTTCGGCGATCTGCTCGGTGATGCCGAGGTGGAGATTGTCGTCGACCAGGCGACGTTCATCCAACAGTCCGTGAACGAGGTGCTGACGACGGCGCTCATCGGCGGGGTTCTGGCGATTATCATCCTCTTTCTGTTCCTGCGCGACATCAAGAGCACGGTGATCATCGGCCTGTCGATTCCCATCTCAGTGGTGGCCACCTTCTTTCTGATGTTCGCCACGGACGTCAGTCTGAACATCATGTCACTCGGCGGGCTGGCACTGGGTATCGGCATGCTCGTCGACAGTTCCATCGTCGTTCTCGAGAATGTGCAGCGCTATCGCGACGACGGGGACCGGCCGTTGGCGGCAGCACGCAAGGGCACCAGTGAGGTGGGTAAGGCGGTCATCGCCGCAACGATGACGACGATCTGCGTTTTCGTTCCCATCGTCTTCGTCGAAGGCGTGGCAGGGCAGCTATTTCGCGACCAGGCGCTGACGGTGACCTATTCGCTGGTTGCCGCTCTCGTCGTCGCGCTGATGCTGATCCCTATGCTCTCCTCCCTGTCGTTGGGCGCGGCAACCGAGCAGGAATCGGGGGGTGCCGAAGGGGTGGCGGTACGCGGTCCGGCGATGCTGCTACGTCTGGTGAGTGCACTTTTTCGATCTTGCGGCAAGATTCTGTCGCTGTTACTGACGCCCCTCTATTGGCTATTCGATGCAATCTATGGTACCACCGTCAAGCTTTACCCGAGAGTGCTGGGTTGGTGCCTCGGCCATCGCGTCTACACGCTTGCCGGATTCGTCGCATTGTCGGCGGCGGTGTTGTTGCAGTCGCGCACCCTCGGTGTGGAACTCATTCCGGAAATGAGCCAGGGCGAGTTTCTCGTCGATCTCGAGTGGCCCGCAGGGACGCCCCTCGAAGTGACGACGGAGCATGTGGCGCGCATCGACAGTCGAGTGAAGGATCTGCCAGGCATCATCACCACCTTCAGCCAGATCGGCGCCAGCGGGCAGACGGGGGGCTTTGCCGACGAGAAGAAGGAGAATCTGGCGCAGATGTTCGTACGCCTCACAGCGGGTTCGAGCCGCATCGACGAAGAGCGGACCATGGAGGGTGTACGCCACGTCCTGGTGGACGAACCCGACCTGGACTTCCGCTTCTCACGGCCCTCCTACTTCTCCTTTCGTACACCGATCGAAGTGGAGGTCACGGGTTATCGGCTGGAGACGCTGACGACGATCGCCGCCAATATTGCCCAGCGATTGCGCGCCATCCCCGGGCTGGTCGATGTGAAGTCCAGCGCCGAGGGGGGGCAACCGGAGATGCAGGTCGTCTTCGATCGTGATCGTGTCGCCGAACTCGGTACGACGATCCAGGCGATTGGTGATCTGCTGCGCAACAAGCTGCAGGGGGATGTCTCCACGGAACTGATCCGTCAAGACCGTCACATCGATGTCCGTGTGCGCGCCGTAGAGTCGGAGCGGCGGTCGGTGGACGACCTGCGCGAGTTGATCGTCAGCCCGCCAAGTTATCCGGTGCCCGTCTCTCTCGATGCGGTGGCGGATGTGGTCATCGTCGAGGGCCCGGCGGAGATCCGCCGTCTCGACCAGGAGCGTGTCGTCGTCATCACCGCCAACCTTACCGGCCGGGATCTGGGCTCAGCCGTCGCCGATATCCAGGCAGCGACTGCAGGCATGCCATTGCCCGATGGTTTCAGTATCAACATCGGTGGGCAGAACGAGGAGATGGAGCGTTCCTTTGAGAGTATGCGCTTCGCCATGTTGCTGGCCGTTTTTCTCGTATATCTGGTGATGGCATCGCAGTTTGAATCGCTGCTGCACCCATTGGTCATCATGTTCACCATCCCATTGGGTATGGTCGGCAGCATTCTGGCTTTACTCGCGCTGGACGAAACGGTAAGTGTCGTCGTCCTGATCGGATTGATCATGCTCGCCGGGATCGTCGTCAACAACGCGATCGTGTTGGTGGATTACGTCAACATGCTGCG
>DPVW01000486.1:3605-3918 GCA_003529325.1 Candidatus Latescibacterota bacterium
TTGATGACGACATCCACCACCGTACTGGCACTGTTGCCGATGGCCATCGGCCTGGGGGAGGGCGCCGAGATCCGTGCACCCATGGCGATCACCGTGATCGGTGGGTTGTTGTTATCGACGATTCTAACCCTCGTCGTCATCCCCGTGGTTTATACCGTACTTGACCGGTCGCCCTAGTTCCAGGAGGTCTGAATGAAACTCGCGAAGTTCGCCGTCAACCGGCCGATTACGCTGGGCATGCTGACGATCTCAATGGTTGTGCTCGGGGTCATCTCCTTTACCCGGATCCCCATGGAAGCCTACCCATCCATGA
>DPVW01000315.1:0-7852 GCA_003529325.1 Candidatus Latescibacterota bacterium
CAGAACTACCCGAACCCCTTCAACCCGTCGACAACGATCTCCTTCCAGTTGCCGGTCGCGAGTAAGGTGACGCTGGTGATCTACGATATCCTGGGACAGAAGATCCGAACCCTGGTGGATGATCACCAGGTGGCGGGTGTTCATCGGGTTGTGTGGGACGCACGCAACGACCAGGCCCAAGCGGTGGGAGCGGGTGTCTACTTCACACGTCTCCATGCGGGGAAATTTCATCGGGTGCAGAAGCTGCTACTGGTGAAGTAGCACCTGTCGAAACAAGCACACGAAGGCCTCCGTCGGCAGTAGCTGGCGGGGGCCTTCTTCATGACTATCTCGATGGCTCCGATGTCTGGCGCGTTCTCTTTGCAGGTCAAACTTACCGGTGCACCAGTTATTCCCGGCCACGACGACCGGTGTCAATTGCGCCCAGCAACTGGCCACCGAGGCAGGAGTTGGCGATGTCCTTGAGAACGATATTGGTGTAGGCCGGGGCCACATCGATGCGCGCAATTTCTCGCTGGCCATCAACTCAGCGGCCAGCTGAACCGAGAGTATGGCGGCGTGAAAGACGCGTCCGTGTACCTGATGGGTGACCATGATTGGAACAAACTGGAGGTTGATACCTACGTGCCGAGGGCCGAACCTTATGAGGTCACCCAGTCGAAGCCTTTGCACCGAATGGTGCGAGTGATGCGGAGGCCGATCCATTGTTTCCGCTCATACCACGCCTGGCAGATATCGGGACGGATCCTAGCTAGTGCCGTGAACGGATTGATCGACTGGAGTCAACAGTTCTGGCCTTTTGGGGATTGGGAGTCGTTGCGCCCGAAGGATAGGTGATGGAACCACTCAGACCACTCCAGGAGCGGACGAAAGCCCTCTCCGCCGACCAGGTTCGACGCTTCTGGCGCCAGGGATACCTGCACGTGCGGGGCCTTCTGGATGGGGATACGATCGCCGAGCTGCGTCAGGAGTTCGACCGCGTTCTGGCAGAGGCGAGGGCGTCGGGGCAGTTCGGCAACTTCGCCGACAAGTCCATCGCTGACAGCGAGGATCACGAGGTGATCGCCCTGAATCAGATGTGCGAGCGAAGCCTCAGCTACCACCGACTTCTCTACGACAACCGTATCGTGGATCGGCTGGAAGACCTGATGGGCTCGAGCATCCAACTGTTCCACGACTTCTTCCTCTACAAACCCCCTGGCCACGGGGGCGGCGTGTTCTGGCATCAGGACAACCAGGCCTGGCAGAGCCTGCCGCCGAACAACGTAACTTGTTGGCTGGCGTTGGACGACGCCGATGCCGACAACGGTGCGTTGCACTACATCCCCGCCTCCCACCGCACCACTGCCGGTCTCGAAGTCGACGACGACGGTCGTCTTGTCGGCATCGATCAGTTGTTCGACGCCGGCGATGCACACGTGGTCGAAGTGCAAACCGGGGACGCCATCTTCCACCACTGCCTTACACTACACCACTCCGAGCCCAACGAGTCGTCGCGCCCGCGCCGGGCACACAGTATCATCACCATGCAAGTGGGCACGCGGTGCGGCCGCAGACCGCCGCATAACAGCCGCCCGCCGACGGCTGAGAAGGATCACTTTCCCGTCTGTTTCGGTCACCCCGTCATGCGCTCGGGTAGCGCATCCTGATCCGCCAACATGTCGTTTCCACTCAAAGGAGTGATCCATCATGCTGACCCGACTCCTCCAGTATTTGCCCAGTCTGCCGCTGCTCGGCGGTTGCGCCACCGGCGTTCTCTCGCTACCAGGCGCCGAAGATTCTGCGGACGAGTCTCGCGACCACTTCGCCGAGTTAGGCCTGCGTACTTTCATCAATGCCGCCGGCACCTATACAGCGCTGTCAGGATCCCTCATGCGCGACGAGGTGACTTCGGCGATCCGCTACGTCGCCAGACACTACGTCAAGCTCGACGACATCCAGGACCGCGTCGGCGAGCGCATCGCCGCGAGACTGGGCTGCGAAGCGGCGACGGTTACGGCGGGGGCGGCGTCCGCTCTGACGCTGGGTACCGCCGGGGTTCTGTGCGGCACCGACCGTGATAAGGTGGAACAGCTGCCCGATCTGACAGGTATGAAACAGGAGGTAATCCTGCAGAAGGCCCACCACGTGGGTTACGTGCATGCCGTGCGCAACTGCGGTGTGAAGATCGTCTATGTAGAGACGCGGGAAGAACTCGTGGCCGCGATCGGCCCGCAGACGGCGATGCTGCTGTTCATCAACGCCTCCAACTTCAGTGGCCAGGTCCGGGACGAGGAATTTGTCGACATTGGCAAACGCCATGGCATCCCCTGTTTCAACGACTGCGCCGCCGACGTGCCACCCGTGGGAAATCTTTGGAAGTACACACAGATGGGTTTTGATCTGGTGACGTTCTCCGGTGGCAAGGGTCTGCGTGGACCGCAGAGCGCAGGTTTGCTGTTGGGGCGGAAAGACTTGATCGAGGCGGCGAGACTGCACGCCCCGCCCCGCGGCAACACTGTCGGCCGCGGCATGAAGGTGAACAAGGAAGAGATCCTCGGAATGCTCGTCGCCCTCGAGCACTTCCTCGATCGAGACCATGAGGCTGATTGGCAGATGTGGGAGACCCAGGTTCAGCATATCTCCGAATCGGTGCGGTCTGTGCCCGGTGTAGACGGAGATTCACGTGCCCGAGATCGCCAACCACGTACCGTCACTGCGTATACGCTGGGACCAGGAGCAGGTGAAGATCAAACCTCGGGAGGCGCGACGAGCCCTCACCGATGGGCGTCCGTCGATCGAGACGGCCGGTGGCGGCAGCGCGATCGGTATCACGACGTGGATGATGAACCCGGGAGAGGAACGGATCGTTGCGCAACGCCTGACACAGATTCTCCAAGGCGCGGCGACGTAATTTTAATGAGCGTCGCATCTCCCACGTTTATGGACTTCCAGCCTGAGTGGTCCGGCAAAGGCGCCACCGATGCGGAGTACGAAGGCTCGCGGATTCCTCGAGAGTTTCTACAGTCGTGAGGCCTCTTGATGATCGGCTGCGGCTCCCCTACTCCATCGGCACGGGTATCCCCAGAGGGGGTGACGCGGAGATCGAGGGGTATCTGCAATCGCTGCGAGTCCAGGGCTTCTGCGTCGTCGAGCGAGTGATCCCTGAGGACCAGGTCAGCACGGTGCGCGAAAGCGTGCACCGGGGGCGCCGACTGTTGCAGCAGGACCGCGAGGCGGAGCGGAGCAGACGCCTGGAGCTGGAGCGCCGCAACAATCCCGACGCCCAGATTGGCAGCGGCCCTGTTCGGCCACCGATGGCGCCCGACGCCGAGTTCTGCGACATCGCGCGGAACGAGATCTTCGCCGAGTACCTCGTGGCGCCGCGTGTGCTGCGAGTGGCCAAGGCCATGCTCGATACGCATGTCCGCATCTTGCAGACGGAGGTCAACAAGTCGTCGAAGCCGAAGGGGGAGGCGTTCTCAGAGGAGCAGCTGCGGCGGCGCGGTTGGCATTCCGATTGGCCGCATGATCTGACGGCGTACGGGCCGAACAGCGAGGAGCCGTGGAAGCACTGCGGCGCGGTCGCCCAGCCATTCCCAGATGTCTGCATGGCGTTATCCACGGTCTGGTACCTCGGTCTGGAGGACGTGACCCCGTTCAATGGCGGCACGTGGGTTGTTCCAGGGTCGCACAAAGACCCGCGCAACCCGCGCGGCCCCGATGACGGTATCGACGAACGAGCGCCGATCCCGGGCGAGTTCCAAATCGCGGCCCCCGTGGGCTCGGTCTTTATGCAGGACACGCGGATCTGGCACTCGGGTGCTGCCAACCAGAGCGAGTACGAGCGCACGGCGGTTGTGTGCCGTTACGCCCCGTGGTGGCTGTCGGGTAACGAGTTCGGCAACCTGCACTCGGGTGGCCACACGCTCAGGACGTACGTGCCGCGCGAGGTGTTCTCGAGGTTCTCCCCGGAGCTGAAGCTTTTGTACCGGCACCTCGCCGAGGGCGAGGAAGACGTCCTGCAACCCGAGAATCAGCACAAGGCGTCCCGCGCCCGGTTCGTCGACCAGCCGGCACTGCGCGAACCGGGTTGCGTCGGTGACAACAGCCACGTGGTCGCCGGCGCGATGAGCATGGAGGAGTGGGAGCGTAGCCGCAGATAAATCGAGAGGAGGCTCAATGGAGCTCATTTTTCCCGATCTGTATCGACTCACTGAAGTCGGACCTCAGTCTCGCAGCTACAGCTACCTGGTCGTACGGAAAAGGGCAATCTGCTCCTGCCAGGCTACCTCTCCTCGTTGGCCGACCACTTCGAAGAGATTGAGAAGCTGGGGGGTGTTGATCTTCAGTTCATCACTCATGGCCACGATCTGAACCCAGCGTTCCATGCGGAAGCGTACGATCGATTTCGCTGCAAGCTGTGCTACCACAAGGCCGCTGCTGCGGTCGTGCGGAAGAAGACGCAATGTCCCGCGCAGGAATTTGGCCATGACGGCCTACAGCTGGGCGCGGATTTTGAGGCCATTTACTTCCCCGGTCACACGCCTGGTCACAGCGTCTACCGTTGGCGGCGTAGCGGCACGCGGTTCCTGTTTACGGGCCACGTCATGATTTTCGATGGCGGAAGGTGGAAGCTGAACTACAATCCTACAAAGGCCCCCAAGGGCACTCAATTCGATCATCTAGCTGAAGCGGAGCACTTTCTTCCTACTCACGCATATGGGACAGAGGAATTCCACACTCTGAATAAACGCACGAGAGCTCTGTTTCTTGAGGCTGTGAAACAAGCCTGGGATGCTCCCAAACCCTCGGACCGAGATGTGTTCTAGCCAGCCCGCAGGAGAGACTATGGATGATGTCAAAGGGTTGTTTTTTGATGTAGGGGGGACCGTGTTCGATTGGAAAAACACCGCCCGAGAAGAGATTCAGAAATTGGCTGATGAAAAGGGCCAAGCAATTGACGGTGATGCTTTCGCCGATGACTGGCGAGGAGAAATGTTCAAGGTTCACACACAGGTACGTCATGGAAACCTGCCTTGGACAAATGCGGATGCCATGCATCTGCACGCACTCGAAAATCTGACAGGCAGCTATCCGCTGTTGACCACCATTGACCGCATGGCTCTTGTGAAATCGACTTGGCACCACCTTAAAGTCTTTGCTGGCGCTGCTGAAGCGATCAACCGTTTGCGTACCAGATATACGGTGGTCGTGCTGACGATCTTGAGTTGGGAAAGCATCGTCAGCAGTTCAAAAGCGGCGAAGGTGCAATGGGATGGTATCCTTTCGTGCGAGTTTCTGGGCTACTACAAACCCTCTTTGCAGGCCTATACAAAGGGGATCCGCCTCCTGGGAATGAAACCGTCAGAAAGCATGATGGTAGCTGCCCACAAAGGCGATCTGGCAGCAGCCCAGGCTGCCGGCATGCATACGGCTTATGTAAACGTCCCAGAAGAAGACAATGTGGCGGAGGGTTTTGCGCAGCCAAGCGAGACCAATTTTGATATTGAGGCCGTCGACTTTGAAGACTTGTGCAGCAAACTACAAGCATGAAATCTGAGTGGAGGCATTGAAGATGGACATCGCGGCACAGCGGAAGAAGGCGGAAGACTTCCTGGCCCTCCATCGGGCAACAGAGATACTGGCACTCTGCAACACAGCGGATGTCGCCGGCGCACGGATCGTTGTTGAGGCCGGATTCCCGGCCGTCGCGTCGTCGAGCGCTGGCGTCGAATGGATGCTAGGTTATTCTGACGGTGAGCATCCCGCGTGAAGAAATGCTCGGTGCCGTCCGCCGTATCGCCGCGGTGGTCGATGTTCCGGTGACTGCTGACATGGAGGCGGGGTATGGCCATGCGCCAGAGACAGTGGCCGAAACCGTGCGGCTAACAATCGAAGCCGGTGCTGTCGGCCTGAATATTGAAGACAGCGATGCACAGGTCACGGGCCACCCATTGCTTGATTTCGACCTTTCGGTCGCGCGCATCCACGCGGCGGCGGAAGCCGTTCTCGGGGGCCTGCAGCAGGACTTTGCTAGGGCGATATCCTGCGTGGCGGTATAGTCCCAGTTGTCCGCCGGGGTGGTCTGGCAATGCCATTTGTAGCGGTCCGTCGAGGCGTCCACGGCTACGATACAGGACAGGAACAGATTGTCGCCGCCGCCGGGGGAGCGGATGGCCCGGGGCCAGGGCGAGCCGTTGCCCGTGCCCAGAAGGACGCGTCGATTGTATGTCGAAGCGCCAGGCCAATCCGAGGCGTGAAACCGTCTGGCGGTTGATCTGGTCGAGCGGAGAAAGTGGGCCAACCAGTTGCCCGGTTCGTCCTCGGCGCGGCTGGACGCGGTCTCACTGACTGCGGCATTGAACCCGATCAAGAGGGTGATGCAGGCAAGCGCCATCGTCGTCGCGAGTCGGGGGAAACACGCTAACGTTCCCGCAAAAGTCGTAGATACGCTGATAGCCATTAGAGCCTCCTCTTGTTTGGTACGGCCGGGACGGTCGGTTCGACACAGTTTCAGGTTGGCTTCGCCCTGCCAATGACCAATCGCTTATTCTATCGGCTATTGGCGCACAGAATTGTGAGAGTTGGAGACCCGACCGTGAAGATCACTGACATCGATGTCATCCCCATCCACCCGCGCCTGGCGACGCGTTACGCGGGCCGCGAGATCTGGGGCGCCGCCATCGACCACCGCACCGTCTACCGGGTCCGGGCCGACAACGGTCTGGTGGGCTACGGCGACCACCGCCTCGTGGGCCCATCCCGCGCCGCCCTGCAGCCATTGATTGGGTGCGACCCCTTCGAGTTTGTCGGCAATGACTTCGATCCTGGCCTCGGGGGCGCCCTCTACGACCTGATGGGCAAGTCCCTCGATGTGCCCGCATACCGGCTGATGGGGCCGAAGGTGCGTGACGCCATCTCCGTCGCCGCCTGGACGAGCCGGGCGTCGGCCGACGACTTCGGTCGTGAGGTCGGACGTGCCGCACAGCAGGGCTACGGCGTGATCAAGATGCACACGGCACCCTTCTTCGATATCCTTGAGCAGACGCAGGCAGCAGAGGCCATCGCCCCTCTGGACTTCCGCCTGCACTATGATCTCAACGGCAACCGCACCCTGGCAACCGCCCTGCGTTTGCTGCGCCAACTCGAAGCCCACCCGATCGTCGGCTACATCGAGGATCCATTTCCGAAGGCAGACCGCGACGCCTGGTGCCGGCTGCGCGCACAGAGCCATATTCCACTCATCTTCCACGTCGCCGCCACGCACACGCGCTTACCCGAACTCGCCGCGGGCGTTGCCGACACCTACCTGTTCAGCGGTGTGTCGATCGGCCGAACCCTCAGCGGCGGTGCCGCCTGCGCTTGCGCCAACACGCAAGTGCTGCTCCAGCTCACCGGGGGCACTCTGACCAAGGCGCTGGCTCTGCACATGGCCGCCGTCCTGCCCACGGCGACGGGCCACTCCATCCATCTTGACGATCAGTATGAGGACGACGTCACCACAACGCGTCTCCCAGTCGTGGCCGGTGCATCGAAGGTGCCTGATGGTCCAGGACTGGGCGTCGAGGTCGATGAAGACGCCCTGACCCGGCTGGCGGAACGCGCCGCCGCCCCTCCCGTGGCGCCGCCGCGCTGCGTCGGCATCCTGCGCCTGCCCGGCGACCGTAGCTGGTACACCGCCGTGCCACCGGACGTCGTGCGCCTGACCGGACGCGAGGAGGGAGACCTGCGCGGCATTTGCGTTGACCTGTGGCAGGACGACGGCTCGGAGAACTTCGCGCGGATCTACGGTGAGGTCAGCCGCGAGGGTGCCGTCGAGGTGGACCCGGCGCCCTAGCTGAATTCAACGGTCAAGAACTGAAGCCGGAAA
>DPVW01000315.1:8223-14194 GCA_003529325.1 Candidatus Latescibacterota bacterium
CTGCGGATGGTGTTTATGCCCGCCAAAAGCATCAAGCCATGACACTCGGCGAATCTCTGTCGCCCCATACCGGTGTCGTGACCAAGCAAGTGGACAATTCGAGTCTGTATAACAAAGTCATGGCAGGTTATCAGGGATGGTTTCTTACTGGCCTGGAGATCTGGTGCTGTGTCGACAGCATGATCTCGACTACTACGCCGTGGCCTTCCCCGGATTTTCCTGGACGAATCTACAGAATGGAAATGCTGTGCTGGACCAGATTTCCCGGCGCGGAGGGCGTTTCTTCTGGAGCCAGCTGGAGGCGATCAAAGAGTATGGCATGAACATGGTCTACGTGGCGATGTTCGATGAGGTGGACGAGGGGACGGCCATCTTCAAGTGCACCAATCAACCACCGGTCGGCCGCTTTATCACCTATAAAGGTCTACCGAGTGACCACTATCTGCGACTCGCGGGTCTGGGCGGCCGACTGCTGCGTGGCGAGGAGGTCTCTTTTCCGGAGATTGCTCCCGACGCCGCACAACAGACCTATCAGCCCATCTCACAGCTGCAGTTCTACAAGGAGGAGAGTCCCTTTTCGCCTGCGAGAATATCCCGTTGGCAGCGTTGGTTCGAGGGGGTTTCGATTCCCATTCACGCCGAACCGTATAGCCCGTGGATTCGCGATCTCTACAACGGAAATGTCCTGGACATCGAACCGGCGGACTGGGGGGCGCTGCTGAGCCGGCGTGAGGATCTGCCGCTGGTCGTCATAGGTACTGGAGGCGAGGGTTTCAACGAAGGCGAGACACCGGTGGCAGAGATCGTCGCCTACCTGGAGGGGGTCCTGAGTCGTGGCGGTGTGTTGCTGGTAGTGGCGGGTGGCGCCTATCCCATGTATTACCCTGATCGCGGCGAGCGGGCGGCGGAGTTCGGGTTCCGACTCGAGATGATCAACGTGCCCCAAAGCAGCACGATAACCTTTGCCAAGGAATTTGCACCCGATCTGGGGGTATGGGAAGTGGCCCGTTCAGAGGGATCACGACTGATGCGCGCCGATCTGTATCCGGACGCCAGCAGCTATCAGGCTCTGGCGAGTGTGACCGATGCGGATGGTCAGATCCACGGTGATGCCATCGCCTGCGTGCAGCCGGGGGGTGCGTTGGGCAATGGACGTATCATGTACGTGGCCTCTGCCCTGTTGCAGCACCCGGACAGGGAGGAGGTACTCGAGTCTATTCTGAGCTACGTGCATGATGCCTTGCCCGTGCGCTCTCCGTAAAAATGGTGCGGAGGTGGCCGGGTCCCACCTGAGTCAGCCGGCTAGCAACTCGCGCAGGTGGCCGGCGGCCAGACGCACCGCCTCGGTGTCGGCGAGCCCCTCGGTCTGGTTCTGCAGCACGATGGAAACCGTTCCGTCGAAACCCGCTCCTTTGAGAATCCCCACGACTCGCTCGTAGTCGATCCACTCCTCGCGACCGGTTTCGACTCGGTAGATCTTGGCGCGCACGTAGGCGGCGCGAGGGGCGACCTGCTTCATGAAGGCGTAGATGTCAATATCGGGGTCAGATTCCCCCAGCGGCGACGCCCCGACCGAGCCGTGCCACTCGCCCGTATCCAGGATGTAGGTGAAGTTGTCGCGCCCGACCTGATCGAGGATGGCCAGCACGTCGGACCCGGTGGCGGCGAGGTTGCGGTTGTTGTGGTTCTGCAGGGCCAGGGCGACGCCCTTGCGGGCCGCCTCGTCGGCGAGAAGCTGGAAGTTGGCGATCATCTGCTCCCACAGTGCCTGCCGGTCATCATCATCGCGCAGGGATACGGCGAATAGCCGCACCAGTGGCGCACCCAGTGCCGCGGCCACCTCCATGTCGAAGCGCGCCTGATCCATGCGCCTGGCCACCTCTTGCTCCGGACCTGCGAAGTTGCCGACGGAGCCGACGTAGCCAACGGGCAGGCCACAGTCCTGGCACAGTCGGCGGATCTGTTCCAGATAGTCGGGCTCCTTGGAGCGGAAGCCCTTGCCCAGATGAAAGTCGACGGCGTTAAACTCGAGTTCGTGGATGAAGCGGATGAAGGCTTCCAGATCCATGAAGCCGCCGGCGTTGTCGGGGTCGGGTAGGTTTGAGAAACATCCCAGTTTCATCGGCTCACTGCTCCGTCATATCGATGGCAAGGCGGTTGTTGTCCAGGGTGATCTCCAGCGCAGAATCAGCGGTGGTGACGGGATGGTCCGCTCTGAGCACGGGATAATCGCTGCCCGCATCCAGCCCACAAAGACGTCGTGGGGAGGTCCTGATCAATATTTGGTAACAGCTCGCGCGCCGTCTGCAGTTGTTCCATCGTCACGGCGTCTCTCCTGTTGTGCGATTCCTGGAGTGGTTTCGAAACGAATCGGGCGCAGCATCTCATGCAAGCGATCGGGACCAACCCAGCGCAGATACATCCACAGAACGAGGAGATGCAGCACAAAGGAGGCCAGTACAGCCAGTCGAATCCTGCGGTGTCGCACCGATCTCTTCTCCAACTGTGTCCGTGATCGTCGACATATCCTTGGCTCGAAAATTGCCCTGTCAGGCAACAACCACGGCGCCTCCGCGGTCGGGTGTTGACCGTTGATTCACCGTCTCGGAGAGAACGCGATCAGGAACTCGCAGGGTATGATCGCTCGGATCCGGGTCTCAGGGGGATTGTCCGCCTGTTTTCTTCTTTGGGTCATGTCCGGTGAGGCGAGTGGTGATAGCGCAGCGTCAATCTTTCAGATGCCCTTCGACGAACTCCTCGCTCTCCAGGTAGTCACGCCGTCGAAATTTGCCGAAAACCCGGCGACATCACCCAATGTCGTATCCAACCTTACGGCCCGCGAGATCGAGCTGTTCGGTGGGCGAGACCTGGGTGAGGTTCCTATCTAACTGCCCGCCCGGGAGATCCGCTGTTTCTGCTCAACACACTTCATGCGAAGTCGGGGAGGCAGCTGACCGCCTACGTAAGGGCGAAGCTCTGAGGACTACGGACGATCTGCGATTCACACGGTGGAGCGAGCATGCCGGCCTGCACTCCGGACGCGGCCTTGTCAGCCACTACCACGCCGATGGTTTCAGCGCGACACAGTCCGGCTTCAATCTCTACAATGCCATCGATTATGTATCACACACTCACCCACCGATCGTTTCACTCGGCTTCGATGGGGTAGCCGGCTTCGGAAGGTATCTCGAGGGGACACCACCAGCGACGGTGTCGACGAGCCGCTGGACGACTGGAGTGGCCATACACACGGCGCCTATGGATATCACTACCACACCGTCGTAGAGACACGAGTGTGAAACTCGAAAGATGGCGCCAACGTCTCTTACACGGCCCACATGCTGCCGCCGCGGGGGGCGTGGCGGGGACGCATTGACGACATCCCGGGCTTCTGGGATGGCACAGCACCTTTGGCGGTGCACCCAACCAATACCACGGAGTGGAGGTGCGGCCCCCGCCTCCGTGATCACGGCCTCCCTCTAGCGCAGCAGGATCAGTTTCCGCGTCTCGCTAAGATCGCCGGCGGTGAGGTTGTAGAAATACATGCCTGACACCAAGGTTCTTCCCGCATCATCCGTGCCATCCCAACCAATGCTGTAACCGCCTGCCTCCCGCATTCCACTTACGAGGGTGACCACGCGTTGTCCTGTGAGGTTGTAGAGCGTCAGATTCACCTCGACGGAGGAAGGCAGATCGAAGCGGATCGTCGTCGTCCCGTTGAAGGGATTTGGATACGCGGGCAAAAGTCTGAAGCTTCGGGGTGCCGTCGCCGGCACCGGCGCAGCGGTGGTTGGCGAGAGGGCGCTCACGAGGCGCAGTTCGCCTAGAAAAAAACGGCCACTCAAGTTGCCCCACAGTCGAATCTGTCTGATCAGGCTCTCCTGAGCGTTTGGGTCGAGAGCAAGTTCGACGGTCTGCCACTCCGAATTTTCCAGGTCGATCTTCCCACGCAAATCAATCCGTCGTTCACCCAGATAGAGCGCCAGCCATGGCTCCCGAGGCGCTACGAGCGTGCCGGCATGGAACGCCAACCGCAGACTCCCGTATCCACTGAGGCTGAATGGTTCGTGGCGGGTCAGATCGATACTCCATGTCGACGCCCACGCTGCCATCGCCGCCGAGTCGACCTGAAAAGCCTGGGCGGCACGCCCGTCAAATATCCCGATCTCCTCAGCGTTTACTGCAGGACTCGTCTCGAGTCGCCAACCGGAGGCCAACTCCCCCTTAAGTGGTATCAGATCTGAGCCCGGCAGCACACTCAGTGTTTGGGAGACGCGGGTCACATAGGGCCCTGTGCTGGTCTGCTGCACGACCGTGAACCAGATCTCAAGACGGCCCGCCGGGGCGGCGAGAGGGAATTCGACGTCGAGAGAGAAACTCCCGTCCTCAGTCGGCGTCAGCTCTTCTTCCGCTGAGCCGCCCAACTGGCTCAGATCCACGGTCACCGTCATGGGTGCATCGGCTTGCAGCAGAGGTGGCCGCACGATGGAACGAAGTCGCGTCACCGAGCCGCCGACGACAACCTTCGGTAGGGCCTGCTCCCAGAACGACGCTGTCAGCGTCTCAAGTGCCCTGGCGACCATCGTCTCTCCCGCCGCAGGCTCAAGATGCATCGTCCCGCCGGAGTTGGCACCGTACCCTCCTTCCCGATGGGCCTTGAGTGTAGGAAAATAACCGGCGTAGCCGTTGGCATAACCGATCAGAAAGGTGAATGGCAGAGGGGAGCGATCCTTCAGGTCGAGCTGCAACTCCACGAAGGGCTCACCCGGCAGATTGAGGAAGGCCAGTCTGTCGCCGATGCGAAGGAGACTGAAAGGCGTCTCGATCGATTGGCTGCGATCATAGAAGCCCTCGAAGGTGTGCTGGTAGTGGGTCAATTCGATGAGTGGATTCAACTCCAGTGCCTGGGGTTGTCCCTGCCGATACGGACCGAGGGCGCGGACCACCCGTTCTACTTCGCGGCCCAATTCCTCGCCCTGATCCCGGGCCGGCGCGAAGTCATTCTGGACGTCGATGTACGGGTCGAGATCGCCGTCGGCGCCTTGTAGAAAGAGGGCAACTGTGCCGGGAAACTGTCGCTCCAGGTAGGCGCAGGCATATCCGGGATAGTCAGCTGTCAGCTGTCTGTTGCCGCTGCCCAAAACGACCGGGTGGCAGGCGTAGTTGAGCAGAATCGCCAGGGGATTTCCTGCCCGATCGTCTACACGAACGACACCGACTTCAGGATCGGTCGGGCCGGTGTACCGCCGGGCCCGATTCTTGCCCCAGATCATCTCGACCGTCCCGTCCGCATGGACCAGCCGGCGGTTGAAGCTGATATCGACGCTGCCCTTGGCGACGGACAGCGTCACCGGCTGCATTCGCTCCAGCGCACGCGCCGTGCCCTCCGTGATCCGATTTTCGAGCCAGGTCAGGTACGGATCGTCCACGGGCCAGGTGCGGTCTTCAGCAAATGCTTCGAGCAACGACAACACCTTCGGTCCGCCATGGGTATGGCTGGAGGCGAGCACCAAATTGTCGATGCCGAGTTCCCCCATTCGTGTTGGCAGGTTGCCCTGGTTGAGCCCGATCAGATCGAGGGTGACCAGCGCTGTCCGGCTGCGACCATCATCGAGGACCAGAACCCGCGCGTGCAGCGGATCGTGCGTTGCCTGTGAGCGGTTGTCATAGGTGTCTCCGCCATATCCCGACATCGGCACGCCCAGGGGTGGCTGCGGTGTGATCTCGATCGTGGCAGCGCCTGCTTCCAGTGCCGGGGAGGCCGTCGCCGACAGGAGTAGGACGCACAGGGCTGTGGTGATCCAATGCAAATGTAGAATGCGCGGTTCGTCGATGAGGACGAGCTCCCGTGTTAGACGCGCCTGCTATCGAAGCAACCCAGACTCGCGGTATGGATCTGCTGGTACTCGACTTCGTCGGTCTCAAAGTGCTCTACAATCGCTTGTTCCGGCATGGTCCCGTTAGTTGAAAC
>DPVW01000498.1 GCA_003529325.1 Candidatus Latescibacterota bacterium
CTATGCGGGCCTGTTTCGACTGGTCGCCCGGCCAATCTATGGCGCCGACATAACAGATGACGGGCAAAAGATCCTCTGTGAGCCCAAACTCGGTGTCAGAGGCGATCCAGGGGGGATCGGCATCCTGAAATCCTATTCTGTTGCCAGATGGCGGCATTCGGCATCTCCATGTGCTTCGAACCTCTGCTCACCGAGGTCAGGGCGCAGGATGAGGCAGATTCTGGGACCGGGTCGAGAAAGGAACCGATGACGATGAACTGGCCGTGGCTGCGCCAATACCGCGCAGAAAATCTGCTCAAGGTAGCCATGCCACTGGGAGGCATCGGCACGGGCACCGTGTCGCTCGGTGGGCGCGGTGATCTGCGCGACTGGGAGCTCATGAATCGACCGTCGAAGGGTTTCGTGCCACAACAGGGCGACTCCTGGTTCGGCGCCGGCCCCTCCGTCCTGCTGCACACCTGCGACAACGAGGGCGTGCGCAATACGCGTCTCCTCGAGGGTCCGCTGGATCCGGTGCAGTTCGATGGCCAGGCGGGTTGTTCGGTGAACAATCATAACTTCCCACGCATGGAAGGGGCCATCTACCACACGGCCTATCCGTTGGCGGAGATCGCCTTCGACTGTGATGCCCTGCCCCTGCAGGTCGATCTGCAGGCCTTCAATCCCATGGCACCCTGCAATGTCGCCGACAGCAGCATTCCTGGTGCCGTGTTCCGTTATCGTCTGCGCAATCGCAGCAAAGGTCCCGTAACGGCGTCCATCGCATTTTCCCTGCCCAACTACATCGGCGCCGATCGTTCATCACACGAGATGAACTGCTATTCGGCGCAACACGAGTATGGCCCCAAAAGTAATGTCAACGAATTCCGTACAGGGGATGGCATGCAGGGCCTGTTCATGACCTCCCAAGACGTGCCTCGTCAACACAGTGCCTGGGGCACGATGGCGCTGACGACGACGGCGGCAGAGCTCACGTATCGCACCGACTGGGCGGATCTGAGTTGGGGTGACTCGCTGCTCGACTTCTGGGACGACTTCACCGAAGACGGTGCTGTTGACTCGCGGCAATCGGGCAAGGACGACCCCATGGCAACGCTCTGTCCGCGCGTTGTCATTGCCGCCGGCGGCGAGCAGGAGATCCTGTTCTTCCTGTCGTGGCACTTCCCGAATCGGCTGGCCTGGACGGCGAGCGACTTCGATGCGCAAAGTGCCGCCGACGATGAGTCAGAAGAGGATGGCTGCGAGGAAGGGGAGTGCACCGCGAACCCCGACTGGGTGGGCAACCACTACTGCACGGTCTATGAGGATGCCTGGGATGTGGCACAGAAAGAGATCCGGCGCCTGCCGGCATTGGAGGCGGAAACCGTCGCCTTCGTCGCCGACTTCCTGGCCTCTGATATCCCGGAGGTCATCCGTGAGGCGGCCCTGTTCAATCTGTCCACCCTGCGCACGCAGACCTGCTTTCGTACCGCGGATGGGTACTTCTTCGGCTGGGAAGGTTGCCACGACTACCAGGGCTGCTGTCTCGGCTCCTGCACGCATGTGTGGAATTACGAACAGGGACTGGGGTTCGTCTTCGGCGAACTGTCGCGCAACATGCGGCAGTTGGAATTCGGCCACAGCACGACACAGAGAGGCCAGATTCAGACACGAATCACCCTGCCCATCGAGCAAAATCTGGTCTCGCCCTTCTTTGCGGCAGCCGATGGTCAACTCGGCGTCATCATGCGGTTCTACCGCGACTGGCAGCTGAGTGGTTCGCAGGATCTGTTCGAGGCGCACTGGCCGATGGTGAAAAAGTCGATCGAGTTCTGCTGGATCGATCATGGCTGGGATGCCGACGAAGACGGGGTGATCGAAGGCTGCCAGCACAATACCATGGATGTCGAGTATTTCGGACCGAATCCACAGATGGGCTTCTGGTATCTGGGGGCCTTGCGCAGTGGCGAGGAGATGGCGCGTCACGCCGGCGACGACGAGTTTGCCGATCGCTGTCGCAAACTCTTCGACTCCGGCAAGTCCTGGATGGAAGAACATCTCTTCAATGGGGAGTTCTTCGAACACAAGGTCGTACC
The DNA here is from genome assembly GCA_003529325.1 of Candidatus Latescibacterota bacterium. Taxonomy (GTDB): domain Bacteria; phylum Latescibacterota; class UBA2968; order UBA8231; family UBA8231; genus UBA8231. The sequence continues at coordinate 2,076 of DPVW01000498.1, forward strand.
ACCTGGTAAAGGAGCGACCATCGACCCCGGGATTATCGGCAACATCAATCGCGATGATCTCGATGACCCGGTACTACAGTTGGGTCCAGCATGCCTCGTCGATCAGCTGGTGGGTCAGTACATGGCCCACGCCTGTGGCCTCGGTGATCTGTTGGAACCAGAGCTGGCGCAAAAAACACTGACCAGCATCCGCGCCTACAACTGGCGCGATTCCTTCCTCGACCACTTCAACCACTTTCGCAGTTATGCGGTGGGGGATGAGAAGGGTCTGCTCATGGCCAGTTATCCCAGAGGCGGACGACCACAACGACCGTTCCCGTATTGCAACGAACTCATGACTGGCTTCGAATACAGCACAGCTGTGCACATGTTATTCGCCGGCATGGATGAGGTTGGACTCGAGTGTTTTGCCGCCATCCGCGATCGTTACGACGGCCGCCGACGAAATCCCTATGACGAAGCAGAATGCGGACATCACTACGCCCGAGCCCTCGCCAGTTGGGGTGGCGTGCTCGCATGGAGTGGCTTCGGTTATTCGGCGGTCACCGGCGAACTTCGCGTTCGCCGGCCAGGGACATTCTTCTTCTCCACAGGGAACGCGTGGGGCACATATCGTCTCGACGAGACAGACCTGCGCATCGATCTGCGTGGTGGTCGACTGCAGATACGCACCGTGGTGACAGACGGCGAAAGGACGACTCCTCCCGAACCCGTGCACTTGAGGGCCGGCCAAAACTCAACGATCCGTCATTGATCTACGTCGGTTAATCTGTGAACTGGGCGACTACGGGCGCGTGGTCGGAAGGTCGCTCCCAGGTACGGGGTTCGCGATCGACTCGTGCACCGACACACCTGTCCTTGAGTGCATCGGAGACGAGGATGTGGTCGATACGCAGACCACGGTTGCGGCGGAAGGCGCCCATGCGATAGTCCCACCAGGAGAAGGTCGCCGGCTCCTGCTCGAAGAGCCGGAAGCTGTCGGTGAGTCCCAGCTTGAGCAGGCGTTGAAAGGCCTGGCGCTCGGGTCCGGAAAACAGGACCTGCCCGGTCCAACCCGCCGGGTCATGTACGTCTTCGTCTTCCGGGGCGATGTTGAAGTCGCCGCCGACGATGAAGCGTTCGTGTTGCTGCAACTGGTCCTCGATGTAGGCCGTGCACTTCTCCAGCCAGCCGAGTTTGTAGTCGTATTTGTCGGAGCCGACTTCCGAACCATTGGGCACATAGAAATCGACAAAGCGCAGGTCGCCGATGGTGACGGCCAGAACACGTCGCTGCGGATCGTCCAGCCCGGGCAGATCGGTGACGATGTCCGTCGTCTCCGGTCCATTGCCTCGACTCAGGACAGCGACGCCGTTGTAGGTCTTCTGCCCGGCGAAGTCGACGTGGTAACCGGCAGCCTGGATCTCGTCCACAGGGAAGTTGTCGTCCAGGAGTTTGGTCTCCTGGAGACCGACGACATCGGGGTCTTCGGCCTGCAGCCATTGTAATAGCTGGGGCAGACGGACCTTGAGGGAATTGACATTCCAGGAGGCGACTTTCATGGCCCGTCAACGGTAGGTGCTGCAGGCGATGCAGTCCACGGTTGACATCGTTCATTCCACGATGTTAGCCTGGCGGATATGAAGACTCGCTGGGACAAATTCAGGACGGCTACCCTGACGCGCCGGCACGCCAGGAGGTGGCCCGTCTGATTCGGGACGAACGCGCCAGCGAACCGGTGACGGCGCGGGCGGGCACGGTGGTCGAATTTCGCCGGGCGGGACAGCTCCTGTGTGGTTATCTGGAGTGCCCTCCCGCCGGTTGGTATCGCGTCGTCGGCATCGATGGTCACCCACACAAGCTGCGACGGGACAAGATCGTCGATGTGTCGCGGGACCTAGTGCCAGCCTCGCCAGTCGACGAGGGCCTGAGGAATCTCCACGCCATTGATGATCGGCGCGAAATGGCGCGCCATGCAGTCGATCTCGATACGATCTGGCGCAGGCCCTGCGCGGGAGGCGACGCTCGGCGGGCGCCTGGCAGGTGCAACCCTCCCCATGGATCGAGTTGCTGCATGGACTGCCGCTGCCTGCGACAGAGTCACCGGCAGCACAGATCGACACCGAACTGTATCTGTTGGCGACCGAGGCCCTGGGCTGTTGGTGCCAGCAACAGGGGGTGCCGGCGCTGTATGCGACACAGGAGGTGATCGCACTCGAGGATAGTCTCCCGCGTAACGGTGTGGCGGCGGCAGGGGTTCGAGCCTTTCTGCTCGAAAATCACGCCACCGCGGAAAATCTCGGCACAGCCCCCGGCAGCCACGCCGGTCTGGGTCTGGGCCATTGTGCCGCCGGTGTCGCCCCCATGCGCGGGTATGTCGATCTGATCATGCAGCGGCACCTATTGGCATGGTTAGGGGTTGTAGGCGCCCCGTTGCCGCTCGAAGCACTCGAGCGCGCGCTGCTGGAAACGGCAGCTGCCCGGGACGCGGCACGCCGCGTGGAGGCCGACAGCTTGCGCTACTGGACCCTGAAGTGGCTGGAGGGGTTGAACCCCGACGCCGGGGTCAGTTGCGTCGTCGTCGAGCCACGAGGCCCGGGGTATCTGGTGTTGCTCGAGGGTGGGCCCATGGGCGCCTTCGCGCCGGCCGGCCACGGCGAACGGATCGAGGCGGTGCCCGGTCAGCGGCTGCGCTTGCGCATCGATCAGGTGTCGGCGCGTCAAAACATCCTTCGCCTCGCCGATCCTCGACCCGAATAAGCCCACCCCCCCACCGACCTCTACGACAGCACCAGACCCAGCCCTGCAAAGGCGTTGTTGAGGGCGTGAATGGCTGCGGTGACGCCTACGGCGTGCCAGAAGGAAACCTCGCGCCAGACGAGGAATGCCGTGGAGAAGATGATGAAGGTCCAGAAGATGCAGATGCCCCAGATGGGGGCGCTAAGCGAATGCAGGATGGCCCAGGCCAGCGCGGAGAGGAGCACGGCATAACGCCGTCGTGGCAGCAGGCGCACGAGCAACGCCAGCAAGGGCGCCATGAGCAGGGTCTCGAGGATGGGGGCGACGACGACGATCTGCAGCAGCAGCATACCGGCGGACATCTCAAACAGATCACCCCACTGACTCTCGTCGAACAGGTACTCGGCGCCGACCAGTTGGGCGATGACCGAGGCGATGGTGGCGATGGCCACCGTTGGCACGATGGCGACTGGCCAGGCGCGCAGGATGTAGTACACGGGGTGCACGCCCCGATCCAGCAGCACCCGGCGGAGGCTGGCGATCACGCCAGCAGGCCTCGACTCTGGACAGCAGCAAGTGCGTCGCCGATCACGACGAGGGCTTCGTCTATGTCGCTGTCGGCGTGGGAGAAGTTGGGATACAGCACAGAATACAGAATGACACCGCGCCGCAGACATTCCCCTTCGAAGGCGAGTCGGGCCTCGGCGGCGGGCAACTGCAACTCACCCACCGCTGGCAGGCCATCGACGGAGACGGCAACATCGAGATCGGCTGCGTGGGCGTGGATGCCGGCGTGCAGCCGCCGACCGCGAGCCCACATGGTGCCGATCACGTCCTCACGCTCATATATCGTCATCACAGCTTTGGCCGCAGCCAGGCCCAGGGCATCGCCGCCGAAGGTGGAGGAGATGACGACGTCGCGCACCTTCTCCATGACGTCGCGACGCCCCATATAAGCGGACAGGGGCACGCCGTTGGACATGCCTTTGGCGAAGACGGCCAGATCTGGCGTGACGCCGAAATACTCTTGGGCACCCGCACGAGCCAGACGGAAACCGGTGACGATCTCATCATAGATGAGTAGGGCCCCGTGGCGTTCGGTGAGGGCACGCAACTCGGCGAGGAAGGTGTGACCCAGTTCGATGTCACCATAAGAACAGGCGACGCTGACAGCGGCGATGAGATCCCCGCCGATGTCGGCGAAGGCCGCTTCAAATGGCTCGATGTCGCCCCATGGCAGGGCGCGATACACCGAGCTCATCGCCGCCGGTACTCCGAGGCGGTCCATGTTGTTGATCCAGCCATGGTAACCGCAGGTGAGGATGTGGTCGCGGCGGGTGAAACCGCGTGCCAGGCGATGCGTGGCGGCCATGGCTTCGCCACCGGTTTTGAGAAAACGCACACTCTCGGCGCAGGGGATGATGTCGACGAGGCGTTCGGCGACATCGATCTCCAGCGGGTGGGCGTAGCTGAACACGACCCCATCGGTCAGTTGGCGGGCGACGGCGTCGTTGACCTCGGGGATCGAGTAGCCCAGCGTGATGGGACCGAGGGCGCAGCGAAAATCGATGTACTCATTGCCGTCCACGTCCCACACGCGGCAGCCGGATCCACGCTGTAGAAAACAGGGCTCCGAGCCACGCAAAGCGTCGCGGGGTGCCTTGCTGTGGGTCTGCGTGCCCATGGGAGTGACGGTGATGGCGCGGTCGTAGAGCGCCCAGGACTGATCGACTCTGCGTTGGGTCATGGGGCATAGACTCGCCCAAGCGCACGTGGGCGGCAAGGCCGGTTACAGGCTTGCCGCGGGCCTGGATAATGCGCCGGCCCTGCGGGTTGATGGCCATCGTCCACGCAGCGCTGCACGGAATAGACCGCCTTGCGCCCAGTACGGCAGTCGTGCGAGTAGGAGCGCCAGACCCGCCGATCCAGGTGTTGCCAGGCGAGGCGGCAAAACAGGGCATCGCCGGCGTGTTGATGTCGAAGAGATTCGCCCTGCAACGGTCGGCACGGAGCAACAGATCACGGAAGGCGGCGTGTGCGGGTGTTGTCTGCAACCCTTGAGCGAAGTCGGCGACGATCTTGAGGTATTCGGGGCGTAGATCGTCGGTTGGCAATTCACCGGCGAAGAGGGGCAGTGATCGTGTCGCGGGGGCGGCGCGTCAGCCGGCGGACGCGGTGCAGGGCCTGGCGACTCGCCTCTTCCCGGTGTAACGCCAACTCTTTGTGTCGCTGGCGGGGGCTTTTGTGCAAGAAATCGCTCAGGCGGTGTTCGACACACCAGGCTTTGTATGTTTCCACCGCATCGAGGCCCAGGGCACGGCGCTCCCGCCAGCCCTTGTTGAGTGCCGTCTCCGTGAGCGCGACACCAGTGTTGGTCCTCGGGAATGGTTTGCAGATCCAGGGACTGGATGTGGGCGTCGAGATCGGTGTTGGCGCGGCTCTGTACGCCCCGGTGGCGGCCACGGGAGCGGGAGCGCTTCTTTGCTGTCTTCGTCTTGGCCATGGCTATTTCATATAACACCCTGGGTTCAACCTAACTGTGACGCGGAGGCACGTCATGAGTACGCTGGAACTGACGGTACAATACTACCAGGACAGTCCCGCCAACGGCCTGTCCTGGCGGGAGGAACACTTCGTGCGGCGCACCGTCGACATGCAGCTCCCCGTCGAGCAGACGGCGCTGGTGCTGGTCGACACCTGGGACAACCACTTCATCGAAAGCTGGCTGGAGCGCGCCGAGTCCATGACTCGCGAGGCCGTCGTGCCCGTGCTGAATGCCGGGCGTGAGGCGGGTTTGACCGTCGTCCACGCCCCCAGTCCGAATGTGGCCAAGCACTTCCCCGAGCACCTCCAGCGCCACCAGGCAGCTGCGCCAGGGGTCCCCTCGGACTGGCCACCCTCGGAGTTCCGCAGCCGCCAGGGGGAGTACGCCGCATTCCGTGGACCACGGGCGCAACCCCCGGGGATTCCGAGTATCGAGATCGGCATGTCACCCCACATCGATGTGCGCGATGACGATGTGTTATTGGCGACGGGCTTGCAGTTGCATGAGTTGTGTCGCGAGCGCGGCATCCTGCACCTGATCTATGCCGGCTTTGCCACCAACTGGTGTATCCTGAATCGTGACTACGGCATGCGCTCCATGGCGCGCTATGGCTATAACTTGATCCTGCTGCGCGAGGCGACGATGGGCGTGGAGTATCCGGACACCGTCGACGAATGCTTCGCCACGGAACTGGCCATTCGAGAGGTGGAGACGCAGCTGGGCTTCAGTGCGTCGAATGCACACTATCTGACGGCGTGCAACGCCGCCCGGAGGTAATGGGATGCGCAATCACCCGCTGGATGGCGTCGAGCGGGAACAGTTATCGATCACCGACGTGCGGGTGTTGCCCTTGTCGTATGTCGATCCCAACCGCGATCTGTGGCGTTGTGGTGGTTATCAGGTGTGGAAAACGGACGGTGCCATCACCCAGATCTTTACCGATCAGGGTCTGGTCGGTATCGGCGAGGGCTCGCCGTATGAGAATCCCGCCGAGATCAAGATCTATACCGAGCAAGTGATTCGGCCATTGTTGATCGGCATGAATCCCTTCGACGTCGAATATCTGGCCAACCGCGGCAACGACTCGCGCCACAATCGCGCACCGTGGGCGGGGATCGACACGGCCTGCTGGGATCTGATCGGCAAGGCGAAAGGCAAGCCGGTGTACGAATTGCTGGCGACCGATGGCAAACCGTCACGACAGATCAAGATCTACGCCAGCGCCGGCGTACAGCATGAGTGGTACGACAATGGCGCCGACTTTCTCGTGGAGGAGGCCCTGCGTTACCAAGAACAGGGCTACGATGCCTTCAAGTTTCGGCCCGGGACGGACTGGCAGCACGCGGGTATGACGCTGGCGCGGTATGTGCCGATCCTGGAGCGGCTGCGCTCGGCGGTGGGACCGGACTTTCGTTTGATGCACGAGGGCCTGGGCATGGCTCTTGGGTCCTTGGAGGCGATCATCACCGACTTCGCGCCAGTCCTCGAAGAATTGGGTTTCTACTGGTTCGAGGAAGCCTTCGGTGGCACCAGTCTGGAACACATCGACTTGTTTCTGCGCCTGAAACAGGCCCTGCCGACGGTGAAGCTCTCCGGGGGCGAACGGTTCCTCGAACGCTTCGAGGCACAACCGTGGCTGGACCGTCGTGCCCTCGACATCATCCAGACGGACTGCAATGTCACGGGGCTTACGGAGAACTGGTATATCGCGCGGATGGCGCATCTGCGTGGCATCACCAGCATCCCGCACAACTGGCACGGTGGTGGTTCGACGATGGTGAATGCCCACTTCGTGGCAGCTGTGGCCAATCGCGAATATTGCGAACTGAACCAGACCTACAATCCGCTGAAGGAGGGCATCTTCAAGGAGCCTCTCACGGTCGAAGGGGGTCTGATGACACTACCTGACAAGCCGGGATACGGTGTCGAGTTGATCGACGATGTGGAGCGGATATTCCCCTATGTGCCCGGGGGGTATCTGCAGCCCAATAAGCGGCTTGAAGCTTAAGGGTAAAAGACGCCGGATCCGGCGGGACTGCTCGACGTAGGGTGTGATGATGGCGACGGAGTCGATGCCATCGTGCACGGCCTGCACTGCCAACTCGGCGCACAAGCGAGCCGTGCTCTCGTTGTAGCGGGAAAAACCGCCCTCCTGGGTGGCACAGGTTGCCGAACCTGCCGTGTCGACCACGATGACAGGGCTTCCCGGGTAGGGGGCATGAGCGGCGATGGTCTGCGTCGCGCGATGCACGTAGTCCTGCTTGGACTGTACGATGGGTGGCAGTTGCTGGATCGCCGACCATGATGGTTCGCTGTCGCGCCAGTGAGGCGCAGTAAAACAGCGTGGGCAGGATGGCCATACCCGCCTCTTCGACGATGACGGTGTCGAAACGTTTGGATTCCAGGATCCGGTTGATGTAGACGTTGGACATCGTGGCGAGCACGACCCGTGCCTGTTCATGGCGCAGGTCGCGATTGTGCTCCGCCACGCGCTCTGTAAGCAGGGCCAGTGCCGTCTCGAGCCGACGCTGATGCTCCGCTGATGAGCCGCTGTTGCTCGGACGTGGCCAGGCCGACGATGCGGCTGACATACCTTTCACCGAAAGCTGAACTCAGTTGCCACGGGCTGAGGGCGCTGGGTTCAGCCACGGCAAACAGACCGAGCTGTTGTGGGGTATCAGCTTCGGTCAGGGCACGCAGAAGTTGCCCACACCCCTCGATCTGGCTCTGTATCTGGCCCCATCGCTGGTGCAGGATGTTGAGCTGTTGTCGGTTGAGCTTCTCCACCTGGTGCAGACTGGCGTCGCTGTGCTCGCCGCCCTGACCGACACGGACGATCTCGCCACGCTCCATGGAGTTGGCGCCGGCGCCAACTCCATGAGTTTGCTCAAGC
>DPVW01000411.1:0-211 GCA_003529325.1 Candidatus Latescibacterota bacterium
GGCAATATCCGCCGTAGGTATCGACGATGATCTTGCGGCCCGTGAGTCCACAGTCACCGTGTGGTCCGCCGACGACGAAACGCCCCGTGGGGTTGATGTGATACTCCGTCTCTTTCGTCAGCAGCTTCTTGGGGATCACCTTTTTCACCTCGGCGATCATGTCACGCTCGATACGTGCATGGCTGGCGTCGGGGTCATGCTGGGTGGACAC
>DPVW01000411.1:531-725 GCA_003529325.1 Candidatus Latescibacterota bacterium
ACCACCGTCGTCACCCGCTGCGGCTTGCCATCGATGTACTCCACCGTGACCTGCGACTTGGCATCGGGGCGCAGATACTTGATGGCGCCTCTCTTGCGGACCTTTGCCAACTGCTGGAGAATCTTATGTGACAGCGTGATCGGTAAGGGCATCAGCGACGCCGTTTCGCGGCAGGCGTAACCGAACATCATGCC
>DPVW01000411.1:1038-2453 GCA_003529325.1 Candidatus Latescibacterota bacterium
GAACATCATGCCCTGGTCGCCGGCGCCCATCTCCGTGTGCAGACCTTCGGATTCGGTGACGCCCTGGGAGATGTCGGCGGACTGCAGGTCGAGCATGACCGAGATACCGCAGGAGCGGTAGTCGAACCCAATCTCCGGGTTGTCATAACCGATATCCTTGATGACGTCGCGCACAACTCGCTGGATATCGACGTAAGCCTTCGAGGTGATCTCGCCGGCGACGACGACCTGGCCAGTGGTGACAAGGGTTTCACAGGCGACGCGCGAGTTCTTGTCCCCGGCGAGCATGGCGTCGAGGATGGCATCGGAGATCTGGTCGGCGACCTTGTCAGGATGTCCTTCGGAAACGGATTCGGATGTAAACAGGTAGTGACTCACCTGTGGTGCCTCCTCTGCTGATAGTGGATAGTGTTCAACTCGTGATCTGGGACAGGTCGCCTACGTTGAGATGGCTGGGGCGGCCCGTGACAACAGCCTGAAACCCGATAAGGGAATCTTCGAGTATGATATTTTCGACCACCGCCTCTTCGCCCACGATACTGTTGCGCACCACCGATTGGTGCACGCGGGCGCCGGCGCCTACCGAAGCGTGGGGACCGATGACGGAATGGCTGACCGATGCCGTCGGATCGATGTGGGCGGGCGACACGACGACGACATCACTGCCCACCGCTGGTACGGGGAGGCCCTCCAGCATGACCCTGTTGGTCAGCAACAACGCCTCTCTGGTACCGCAGTCATACCAGTCAGCTACTGGAAAGATACCCAATTCGGCGCCTTCGTCGACCATGGCCTGAAAAGCGTCGGTTACCTGAAACTCCTCGCGGGTGCGCCGGCCTTCGCGGATCATCGTACCGAGACAAGCGTAAAGACGCCGGCTGTCCCGCACGTAATTGACGCCGACGATGGCCAGATCGGAGACAAAGGACTCCGGCTTTTCGATCAATTCGGAGACGCGGTCCCCTTGTTGCACGACGACGCCGAAACGACTCGGGTCGTCGACGCGTTTGACACCTATGTGGCCGTCTCCAGACCGGCGCAGGACCTCGGTCAGGTCTGCCTGAAAGATCGTGTCACCGTACACCATCAATTGTGGATCGTCACCGACAACGTCTCGTGTCAGCCAGATTGCGTGACCAAGGCCAAGCATCTCTTTCTGTTCGACGAACTCAACCTGTCTGAAATCACCCCGATCTCGAACGTAATCGACGATACGATCGCCGAGAAAACCGACGACGAGTACGATGCGCTCGATCCCGAGTGGGACAAGCTGGTCGAGAATGTGACCGATGATCGGTTTGCCGGCGACATGAAGCAACGGCTTGGGCCGAGTGTGTGTGTGCGGCCTGAGCCTGGCGCCGAACCCGGCGACGGGAACAACTGCCCACAGGCGCTGGGCGTCGCTCATGGCGCTT
>DPVW01000411.1:2774-4582 GCA_003529325.1 Candidatus Latescibacterota bacterium
CTCATGGCGCTTCTTCCTGGCGAGGGGGTCGGGCAGTGAGAAATACCTGCTTCATGGTGGCCTCCACATGGGCGCGCACCTCGATGCCGGATGTAAGGGCAAGGCTGTCTCCGGCGACCTGCTGCGCCGTCGCCATGTCGGCTGCGCGGACCACCTCTTTCAGTTCCGGAATCTGTGCAGGACTGACACTGAATAGACGCACACCCAATCCCAGTAACAGGACCGCCGCCACGGGATCGGCTGCCATTTCCCCACAGATACTGACGGGAATTCCCGCCGCCTGGGCGTTGTCGGCGACCTGCTTGATTAGGCGTAGTACCGCCGGATGCAATGGATCGTACAGATTGGCGACCCGCGCCGTGCCGCGATCCACGGCGAGTGTGTATTGGACCAGATCGTTGGTCCCAAGGCTGAAGAAGTCGGCTTCCCGGGCCAGTTGTTCAGAGGTGATGGCGGCGGATGGCACCTCGATCATGACACCCACCTGACAGTCTGCCTGGTGGGCGATGCCTTCCTGCCGCAACTCCTGCTGGACCTCTGCGATCATCTGCCGCGCACGGCGGACTTCGTCCAGACCGCTGATCATGGGCAACAGAATCCGCGCATCTCCCTTGGTACCAGCGCGAAGGATCGCCCGCAACTGCGTCTTGAAGAGTTCCGGCGTATCCAGGCAGATGCGGATACCGCGCCAACCGAGATACGGATTGTCCTCGGGCAGCGAATCGACGGCATGTGTCAGCTTGTCTCCGCCCAGGTCAAAGGTGCGGATCACGACGGGAAGTGGCGCCATGGCGCTGACAATCTGCGCGTAAGCGTCGAGCTGTTCCGCTTCCGACGGCAGGCCATACCCGAGGTAGAGAAACTCAGACCGCACCATGCCGACACCATGCGCGCCGCTGGCCACGGCCTGTTCGATCTCCTGTGGCAGATCGACGTTGGCCAGCAAGGTGATCTCGGCGCCGTCGCGCGTCACGGCGGGAAGATCTCGCCGCTGACTGAGTTCACGCTCACGCCGTAGCTGGCGCCGTAGTTGCGAGCGGTAGTAACGCACGGTAGCGGCGTCGGGGCGGATGTGGACGGTACCCCTGTCACCGTCGACGATGACGGGATCTCCCGCTGCAACCTGCCGGGACGCCTTTTCGGTGCCAACCACCGTGGGCAAGCCGAGGGAGCGGGCGATGATGCTGGTGTGCGTGGTCGTGCCACCGACGTCGGTGACCAGGCCCTTGACCAGTCGACGTCCCAACTGCGCCGCCTCGGATGGCAGCAGCTCACGGGCGAAAATCACCGTATTCGAACGAGCACTCTGCAGACCGGAGAGACTGCCCCCTGCCAGGTGCACGAGAACCTGTTGTTCGATATCCTTGAGGTCACCGACACGAGCGCGCAGGTATTCATTGTCGATCTTCTCGAACCCCTCGCGCAGATGGGCCATGGTGGCCGAAAAGGCGCGCTCAGCGGACCAGTTGCGGGACCGGATGCAGTCGACGGTACCATCCTTCATGGTCATGTCGTCGAGCATGGTACGTTGCGCCTCGAAGATCATCGCCAGATCGGCACCGTGTTCGTGCTCCACCCGTTGCCGCGTCCGTCGCATGTCCTCTGACACCGAGGACAAAGCCGCATGGAAGCGCTGGATCTCGGACTCCACTCGATAGTCGGGCACCCGTCGTAGCGAGGCGGCGGGCCGCTCCGAGCGATGCACGAAGGCCTTGCCGATCGCGATCCCCGGTGAAGCGGCGATGCCATCAAGTTTGAGATCCTGTCGATTCATACTGTGCCGCTAGTGTCCTGTCGCAGAGATACGT
>DPVW01000342.1 GCA_003529325.1 Candidatus Latescibacterota bacterium
TGATGACGCGGGAGACATCCATCACCGATGATGTAGCGGTGGAGGTGCCGGCGATTGTGAACAAGAAGGGCATTCAGCCGGTGCGGGTGCCACCACTGCCAAAGAAGATCATGCTGGAATGCATTCTGCCCAGCTGGTTGAGCATGGAGCAGACGTTGGAAGCCCTGCTCTCCGGTGACAAGTCGATGATGCTCTACGGCATTCTGGAGAGTCATCAGACCAAGTCATACGAGCAGGCCTTGGAAACCCTCGAGTCACTGGTCGACATCGACCCCAACGAACCGATGGCGCATCTGGAGGATATCCACGAGCACTACTCTTGGCCGAAGAACTGGAGCACCGGTGCACTATGATCTGGGTGCCTCCTGGAATACGGTGATGCCCATCTTCAGGTAGGGCTCACGTTCTTCCGGCGTCGTCGTCACCGCCATGCCCAGACGAACGCCCGTCCCCTGCAGTTGCTCGGCGACGTTGCGCATGCAGTCGTCGACACTCTGCAGTGGAAAGTTCGGATGCCCCTCCAGGTTGAAGAGCAAGTCATTCGGTCCGAAGGCGACGTAATCGACGCCGGGTCGTATCAGTTGGCCGGCTCTGGTGATGGCGGCGACGGACTCGAGTTGGATCGCCAGCACGACGGTGTCGTTCCACCAGGCGGCGTACTCCAGGCGATCCACTGAACCCGCCCACTGTTCCTGGCCGCGTCGCGCCGCGCCACCCCAACTGCGTCGACCCATCTGCGGGTAGTAGGTGTAGGCGATGGCTTCTGCCACCGTCTCCTGTTCGACGACCTCGGGGACCAGGATCGCTGACAGTCCCATGTCGAGATAACGACCGATCAAGTAGGTGTGGCGTGTGTGGGGGATGCGGAATTGCACGGGCAGTCCCAACTCATGGACCATGCCTGAGAACTCCACGAGCCGCTCGTCGGTGAAGGCACCGTGCTGGCCGTCGACGTAGATCAGGTCGTATGTGCCTTTGCCGAGAGCGTCCTCCAGCTGGCCACGGTCGTAGTCGAAGAAAACCCTCAGAGCGACGACGACATCGCCATCTCGGATTCGCTGTTTTACTGTCTTGGTATTGTCCATGATCAGAGGAGCTCCTCGGCGAGGCCGGTAAAATCCGCCACCACCGCATCGGGTGGAAATGGTCGGTCATCGTAGGGCAGTTGATAACGGTCGACGTAGACACCGCGCATGCCGCAGGCGCGACCACCGACCACGTCGAAAGCGTTGGCGGAAACCATCAGACACTCGCCCACCTCCAGGCCCAATCGCGAGGCGGCGTGGCGATACACACCAGGGTGCGGCTTGAAGGCGCCCACCTCCATGACCGAGATGATGTCGTCGAAATCCCAGTCGATCTGGTTTTTCGCCAGATGGGCGAGGAACTCCGGTTCGCCGTTGGACAAGGCCACCAGCTTGTAGCGTCGTTGCAGGCTCTGCAATGCGGCCCGTACTTCGGCAAAGGGCTGCAGTTGCTGCCAGCAACCCATGAAGTCACGCACCTCGTCAGCCGTGAACTGTACGCCGTTGAGGCGAAGCACATAGACGAAGGCGCGACGTGCCACCTGCTGATAACCGCTGTGTCCCAGGGCCATGATGTTGTCCTGGTACTGTTCGATCCGCTGGCGCGCCCGCCACTGCGCCCAGAATGTGGCCGGGTCCTTGTCGACACCCTTCGCAGTAAGGAAGGGCCCAATGTGCGGCACGAGACTGCCACCGAGGTCGAGAATCGTGCCAAAGAGATCGAAGGTGAGAGCCTGGACATTGTCTTTGTACGAGGCTGCAGGTGGCATCAAGTCTCCGCTGCTTGAGAAAGCCCTGACTTTGAGGACGGGTCCCAGGGTAACATATTTCAATTGACCAGGGCAGGACATGATGAGTAGCAGAATAAGGAGGCGATCCGTGGAACTGAAAGAAATCGACCGACTCTACCGCAGCATGCTTGGACCTTTTCCCGAGCGGGTCCCAACAAATGTGGAATTCCTCGAAGAGGAGGAATGCGACGGCTTCACGCGCTCACTGATCGCCTGGGACAACGATGCGACGGAACGGGTCCGCGGCTACCTGCTGCGCCCCACGTCCGGGTCGGCGAAGCTGCCGGCGATGATGGCTTTTCACGGACACGGTGCGTGGGAGTCGGGCAAGAAGTCTACTGCCGGTGTCGACGTGCAGGAGGGATGGGTCGCGCTCGGACCGACCCTGGTGGCACGCGGCTTTGCGGTGCTCTGCGGCGATGCCATCTGTTGGGGCGACAGGCAGAATCCGGCAGGCAATCCTGACGGTGTGATGTACGAGCGCGTCGTCGCCATGCGTTTGCTCGCCGAAGGCAGGTGCATGGCAGCTCAGTACGTGTGGGACGCCATGCGTCAGTGCGACGTGCTGCAGAGTCTGGCTGGCATCGACGCCGACCGAATCGGGGCGATGGGGGTGTCCATGGGCTCGGGACACAGCTGGCTGTCGGCGCTGGTGGAACCGCGGATCAGCGCGTTGGTTGGTGTATCGAGCTTCTATACCTACAAGGCGCTCTACGCACCCCCGATCAAGCACTGTTCGACAAGGTGAAGTCTGCATGGGAAGAGGTCGGTGCGGGCGACGAGTTCCGTCT
>DPVW01000435.1:0-6130 GCA_003529325.1 Candidatus Latescibacterota bacterium
AGAGCATTCCATAGGCTCCCGTCAAACCGATCGTATGCCACACGATAGCCGTTGGCCGTTCACAGAACCGTCATCTACAGCGCCTCGAGGTCGCGCACACTGACGACGCATCGTAACTATTGCGCCGGTCTCGCATAGACGATGGGTGGCTGCGACGGCGACACAAGTTATGTTTCTTGCTCGAACTGCCCCCGACTACCCCAGGATAGCCACTCATGAGCGAAAAACTCACATACGCAGCGACGGGCATCGACATCGACGCCACGGATGCCGTTAAACGCCGTATGGCTGACAGCATCGACAGCGGCGACCCGCGCGTCCTCAACAAACTGGGTGCATTCGCACCCCTTGTTCAAGGCACTTTCCCAGGGCTGGCAGAGCCACTGCTGGTAATCAAGACCGATGAACCTGGATCGAAGCAGAAACTGGCGATCGAGCTCGACCGCCTCGAAGACCTGAGTCGCGATCTCGTCAACCACACCGTCAACGATGTGATCGTCATGGGGGCGCAGCCCATGTATGTCACAGATTGCATCGTCTGCGGCAGCCTTGACCAGGAGATTGTCGGTCGGCTGGTCCAGGGCATGGCAACGGCCTGCCAGGAACAGGCGTGTGTCCTGATCGGCGGTGAGACCTCCGTGCAGCCCGGGGTCGTCGTCGACGGACTCTTCGTCCTCTCCGCAACCGTGATCGGCGTCGTCGATCGCGACGCGGCCATCGATGGCAGTGCGATCAGACCTGGCGACGTGTTATTGGGCCTGGCCTCCAACGGGCTTCATACCAATGGCTACACACTCGCCCGTACGCTGATGGAGCGTGACGCCGAATTGCACGCGAAAGACATTGACGGGGAGACCTTTCTGGATGTCATCATGCGCCCGCATACAGGATACTACCCCGTACTCAAGGATCACTTCGGCGAATCGGGGTTGCATGGCATGGCCCACATCACCGGTGGCGGCCTCGTCGACAATCTGAAGCGGATCATGCCACCTGACACCGATGCGGTCATCGACCTCACGCAGCTGTCGATCCCAACCGTCTTCGCCGCCATCAGAGAGGCGGGTTCGATCGATGACGACGAGATGCTGCGAACCTTCAATCTCGGCATCGGCCTCGTCTGCGTCTGCTCCCCCGACTACGCCTCCGTGATGTCTAGTCGACTTTCCGAAGCAGGAGTACGGACCCGTTTTATCGGCGAGATTCAGTCTGGTTCCGGCATGGCTCGAACGATTGACGCGCTGACCTGGTAGCTGTCTCAACTGCGGCGAAGCAATTTGCCACAGTGCGTTCCATCGCCGTGAATAATGTCTGTGAAGATCCTTCATACCACATACGATGACCCATGGAATCCCTGGTTGGCCGGAGGCGGCGCCCTGCGCACCCACCAGATCAGCAGGCGCCTCGCCGAGCGCCATGAGATCACCATACTTACCGGCCGTTATCCGGGGGCACCCGAGATCGAGGAGCGTGACGGCATGCGTTTCGTCCGTGTCGGTTCGCCCCAATCGTACGCTGTAAGCCGACTGACCTTTGGTATCGCCGCCTCGACGTACTTGATGCGCGCCGAATACGACCTCTGGGTCTACGGATTCTCCGCCTTCGCTCCCATCTATGCCACCAGTGCACGACGTCGGGGTTCGCTGCTGGAGTGTTTCCACATCATGGGGGGCCACGCCGTCGAGAAACATCCCCTTGTCGGCCGGGCGACCCCCTATATCGAATCCACCACCTTGAGGGCGTACCCCAACGTGCTGTCCATCTCCCCCAGCGTTCGCGACACCATCGCTGACATCCGCGGCACACAGGGTCTGCACGTGGTCTTCACCGGCGTCGACGATTCCTGTTTCGTCTCACCGCCGGAAGAGCAGGATTACATCCTCTACTTCGGCCGCCACGACATCTACACCAAAGGCATCGATCTGCTATTTCAGGCCTTTTCCCGACTCGACGACAAAGATGTGCGACTGAAGCTGGCGGGACGCGGTTCGGCGGCTGCTCAAGATCAACTGGCACGCCTGGCCGACGACTTGGGAATCGCTTCCCGCATCGAACTCATCGGCGCCGTCAGCGAGGAGGAGCGCCACGAGCTGTACCGGTGCTCGCTGTTCGTCTGCACACCCTCACGATACGAAGGCTGGTGTATCGCCGCCGTCGAAGCTGCCGCCGCCTGCAAGGCCGTCATCGGCACCAGGATCCCCGGACTCGTCGATGCCGTCCGTGACGGTGAAACCGGACACCTCGTGCCAACCGAGGACGTTGGCGCTCTAACTGAGGCCATCCGCCAACTGCTCGGCGATCCCGACGAACGGACCCGCCTGGGCACTGCCGGCCGCGCCTGGTCCGAGCGTTTCACCTGGGATCAGATCACGCGTGATCAAGAGCAGGTCTACGAGGCCGTCGTCAACGCCAGGTAGTTATTTGGAGAATTTGCCACTCGCGATCTGCGCCTGCGTCGCCTCGAAGAGGTGCCGATCTCCTTCAGTCCAGGCCCGTCAATTCGATCCAACGATAGCCGCCCTCGAATCCCGGAGCCGTCACGTATTGCTGGCACCCGGGACGCACTACGTCGGAATGCGCAAAGTGCACGTGGCCGCAGAAGATGCCTGCAAGGCAGGAGGCCGCCTCTGAAGTGAGCAGGTCGTGGCAAGCTATTGTGCTCGGCGTGGCTTCCACGACCCGCCACTTCTCCCGAGTCTCATCTGTCCAGTCCGATGGTGATGCCATCATGATCGGCGCCTGCCACTTTTCCAGCACCGCCGACGCCAGCGTCTTGACCCAGATCGGGATGTGGATGAACAGCAGACAGGGCTGCCCGCTGTCCAGCTCTGCACGCAGAAACTCGACCTGCTCGGCGCTGACCTGATAGGTCGAGTTGTCCACGGTGATCAGGCGCACTCCCCCGACCTCCCTGGACCCGAAGGATGGATTGCCATCGGTCAGCCCGTGGAATCGCGGGTAGTGTTCTGCCCGCGTTGCCTGGCTCCACTCCAGGTGGGGGAAGTGCCAGTCATGGTTGCCACAGGTGTAGACCGTGGGTATATCCAACTCATCGATACCGGCTTGCACGATGTCGAGTGCGGCGTACGACGGAAAGTGGATGATATCGCCCGTCAAGGCCGCAGCATCCACACCCCGCGCAGCCGCCATGGCCAGTGCCCGCCGGAACAGATCCCACGCCGGCACCCCACCGGGGGTCCGTTCCTGGAAGACCTTCTGCATGCGCCCTACCGCCTCGGACGCCTCTGGGTCGCGTTCGTCCCCTTCGGCCATGTGGCTGTCCGTCAGGTGCAGGATAGTCAGATCCTGCTGCAAACCCTCGATGCGGATGGTGGCGACATCGTCGTCGGCAGGCTCGTGCTCGAAATTCATATCAAACGACCTCAGACATGACTTTCGTGATGACGTCAATCGCCTGCTTGACGTCACCCATACGATCATCCCCGGCTTCGCGTTCGATGTGCATGTCCCCGGTGTAATCACCGTTGACGAGTACTTCGATAAAGGCATGCCAGTCCACCTGGCCCTCGCCAACGGGAACATCTGCGCCCCATTCGCCCGGGACCGTCGTGCGCACGGCATCCTTGATGTGGATCGACTTCACCCGGGGCAGCAACTTGCGCAAGGCGGCGATGGGGTCTCCCATGTCGTAGAGGATCATATTCGCCGGGTCGAAATTAACGCCCAGATTGGTAACACCTAGCCCCTCCATGTGGTCGAAAAATGTCCCCAGGTCATCGGCGGCTTCCTGACCCGTTTCGAACATCATGTCGAGACCCTGATCGGCGCAAATGCCGGCAACGACTTCGATGCGACCCGCCAGCTTTTTGAATTCCGCACTCGACCTGTCGTGTGGCAGGAAGCCGGCGTGAAACATGACCGCCGACAGGCCGAAGCGTCTGGCTCGTGCGGCGGCGCCGCGGGCGACTTCCTGGTTGGCCTCCCAATGCTCGTCGGGTACAATTCCGCCGGTGACCTTGATCGTTTCCATCGTCGTGTAATCTTCGCCGATCGTGCCGAACATGCCGGACACGACGCGGGCGCCGACCTTCGCCAGCGCCTCAGGCACGCCGTCGACGATGCCGGCGTCATCCCGATGCGGCACCAGTCCCAGCTGCAATTTCTTGAGTCCCAGTTCGGCCATGATTCGCGCCATATCTTCGGCACTCTGTGGCAACATGGACCAACTACAAACGCCCAACTGCTCTGGGGTCTGCTTTGTCATCACTTACTCTCCTTCGTTTTGCCCAACGCACAGCGAAGCGCGCGCCACGTCGAGCGGAATATCACGCCGTTGCCGGCCGAGAAAATAGCTTGTATGGGTATACCCCGCTGCGCTGAGCGCATCCAGGGCGAGTTCGAAGTCCGCCGCCACGCGCCGCGGATCGTGGGCGTCGGCGCCGATGACTACGGGGATGCCACGCAACTGCATCTGCTGCAGGATCTGTGGTCCCGGATTCATCTCCGGAACCAGCTTCTGCCGCCCCGATGTGTTGAGTTCCATCGCCGTTTCCGTTGCCGCGATGCGGTCCAGGCTGGCGCAGATCACGTCGAGGATCTGCTCCACATCCCACTGGGCGGGAAAGGAATTCTTCACCAGGTCCGGATGAGAGAGCGTGTCGAACAGTCCCGTCTCCGCCGCCAGTGCTAGATGCTCGAAGTAGGTGCGTTGAAAGGCGAGAGCGTCGCCGTGGAAGAAACGCTCCTGATACTGTGGCAACTGCGGGTGCACGGAGCCCAGGACATGGTGCAGTTCTGCCATACCGTGCAACTGTTCCAGCCAGGCCTCCTGGCCGGGCACATAGTCGCTCTCCATGCCTAGTCGTACGTCGACACGCCCCGCCCACTCCTGTCGGGCCTCGTCGACGATGGTCACGTAGTCGTCGAATTCGTCCACCGACATGCGCACATTTGGTGACCAGCCGTCATTCGTTGGATTGTGGCAGGTGACGACGATCCCCGCCAGATTACGCACCGCCGCAACGGCGGCATACGCCTGCGGCTCGCCACGGGCATGATTGCAGAGGGGGGTGTGCATATGCATTTCATAGAGCACGCCTCCCATCAAGTCATCGCCGCGCCCACGGCATTCACATAGATCGCATAGATCGACGTGCTTCCCGCCATGAACAACCGGTTTTTCTTTGTGCCACCGAAACAGAGATTGCCGATGACCTCGGGAGTGTGCAGCACTGCCAGCAAGGTGCCATCGGGGGCGTGTACGCGCACACCATTGGTATCCACACCGCCCCAACCCCAACTACACCAGAGATTGCCATCGGTGTCACAGCGGATGCCGTCGGTGAATCCAGGGGCAAAGTCGGCAAAGATGCGCGGGTTCTGTGCCGCCGTACCATCTGAGGTGACGTCGAACTCGATGATATTGGCGGCATACTCCGGGCCATCCGTTGCCCCGGAATCAACGACGTAGACCTTGCTGTTGTCGGGGGAAAAACAGATGCCATTCGGACGGTGCATGGGCCCTTCGGCAATGGCGCTGATCTGCCCCGACACATCGACGCGGTAGACACGCGTGGGATGTTCCAGTGTCGCCACGTGTCCCTCATATGGCCAGAGGATGCCGTATCCGGGATCGGTAAACCACACGGAGCCGTCTGCATGCACGGCGACGTCATTGGGCGCATTCAACGGCTTGCCCTGGTAGGTATCTGCCACCACCGTCCACGTACCATCGTATTCGCGGCGCGTGACGCGACGGGTGTCGTGCTCACAGGCGAGCAGCCGTCCCTGCCTGTCGCGAGTATGGCCATTGGCATAGTCGGACTCGGTCTGAAAAATGCTGACGTGGCCATCCTCCTCGCACCAGCGCAAGGTACGATGATTTGGAATGTCACTCCAGATCAGGCAGCCCCAATCCCCCATCCACACCGGCCCCTCCGCCCACAACGCTGCATCGTGCCCGACGCCATGCCAGAGTCGTTGCAGTGTCGCATTGCCCTGCTGGCCGGTGAAACGGGAGTCCAGGACCTCCCATGCCGGATCCGGATAGGTGATGGTTACATTCCCCGTCCAATCCCGATCCCTGCCGAAGGGATCACCCGCTCCATTCATAATTTATGCTCCGTGATGGTTGCTTCAGTGTCCACGATCTCGGTACCATAACAGAAGG
>DPVW01000435.1:6545-7958 GCA_003529325.1 Candidatus Latescibacterota bacterium
CAGGAGGATCTGGTAAAACTCCAGCCGAGCCTGAAAGATTGCGGCAGCAACTCGTCAAGGACGGTGCAGCACACACGATGGAACATGGCTGGCTGGATGTGATGCAGGATGTGGAGCCGACACCCACCACCTAGTCTGGCAGTCTCTAGTTCTAGTGGCGATGCACCGTCACCGGCGACGACCAGGCCATGGCACCATCGATCTGGATCACCCGTACCCACACGGCTTGGGTGCCGACCCGCACGGGGATCTTGAATCGCAGGTCGGCATCCGGTGACGCCGAAGTGTCGGGGGCGGGACCGATCTCGACGCGCCGCTTGAGCCCACCCGCTTCGATGATCCGAGTGCCCTGGCGCAACTCGGCGCCAAGCACGTCGAATTGACAGGGCTCTGAGCGAAAGGACA
Source organism: Candidatus Latescibacterota bacterium (assembly GCA_003529325.1). Classification (GTDB taxonomy): domain Bacteria; phylum Latescibacterota; class UBA2968; order UBA8231; family UBA8231; genus UBA8231. Next base: position 6,951 of record DPVW01000435.1, read on the forward strand.
GGCGCGTGTCGTCGGGTCCGTCAAAATGGAATAAGACACCTGCCCGGTTGCCCGCCGTCGCCGAGGTCCACCGCAGTCGACAACCCTCATCGTCGACGGCGACGACATCTTCACGTGTGTGAAAATTCACCGGAGCTGCCGCCGTGAACCGGCCCCTCTCGGCGATGAGATCGCCATTCCAGATCACACGCTGATCGGCGGCGGTCCCACGCTTTTCGGCGCCACTCCACAGAATACGGAGCGCACCATCCGCGTCCGCTCCAGCCAATTGTCGGCTGTCGATGACGTCGGTCTGCCGCAGGACATCGACACGTTCCAGCGCCGCCGTACCGGCGATACGCACAGCGACTGAAATCTCATCTCCAGATGCCTCGATCTCGCCGCCCATACCCTCTCCTTCGATCTCCACACCCAGGGATATGCGCTCCCCAGTGGTACCGTAACAACGACGGGCCGAGAAGGCCTGCCAGAGAGAGGTCTGATCCAGGGCCACTGCGTACACCCCGGTGAGACCGGAGCGCACATTCCGATTTTGCCGCCAACCCGGATGGTCAGCGCCCGGTCGACCGTAGACCCCGTCTGCGCCGGCGGTGATACCCACACGATAGCCTCGTTCGATGGCATCCTCGACAAACCACTCGGAGGTGGCATGTGTCGAATGGATCTCGAACAGCGGTTCGATGCCCGGTTCATGCCAGTCCAGATTGGTCGGCCGGCCACCGACATGCAGATTGCACAACACCGCTTTCTCGCCGAAGGCGGCATGGAATTCAGGGGCCGTCATCAGATCCGGCTCCGGGTCCTCGTCGATTTCGCCGAAATGTCGCCCCGAGCGCCGCATGCGTGGTTCATCCTGCTGGTAGAACACATTGCGGTCGCCCCCGTCTTTCGTTGGCGGCGACCACTCGCAACCGAGGACGGCGACGAACTCCCCCGGACGCTCCGCCTTCGCCGTGTCCCGTCGGATCGACGCCCAGCGGGCCTGTGTGATGTAGTGATCGTTGGCCT
>DPVW01000369.1:0-4132 GCA_003529325.1 Candidatus Latescibacterota bacterium
CACCCTTTATCCTCACTAACCGTGAAGCCTGTCAGAGCCTGGGTATCCGTCACACACGTACGAAACCCCGTCACGCATGGACCAACGGTTTCGTCGAACGCCTGCAGGCTACGATCCTTCACGAGCACTGGCGTGTGGCCTTTCGCAGGAGATACTTCACTGCTCGTCCGCAGCTCGACAGGTCTCTGCAACGGTACCTTGCTTTCTATAACGACGATCGGCCGCATCAAGGGTACCGTACGCGAGGCCGGATACCATCTGACCTCTTCTGGGGAGTCGCTGACGGCATCCCCAAACAGGGAGACTGAAGTGTCAACACCATTCCGAATCTGGACAGCCTAGTGAACGAACCCCGGCAAGCGAAGTACGAGTACTGGCCTCCGGTACTCTATCCACTCTCCATGGTGACTTGCATCTGGCTGTTCTATTTCCTCCGCGGCATGGAACAGCCTCTGCTGGTGTGTACTTACGTCCCCATTGTGCTTGGCGCGGCGGTCATCACCTTCTTCGAGCTCTACACGCCTCACCTGAGAATGTGGATTGCAGATCGTCGAGATGTGTGGAACGACGCGCTCTTTATGGTCGTGGTTCAAATGATCCTGCCAAAGGTTCTCACTTTTCTTGCGACCCTCGCTCTGCTGAAAATACTGGGCTCTACCGACCTGCAACCAAAAGAGCTGTGGCCGCACCACTGGCCTGCTGGCATCCAGGCGCTGCTGATGATCCTGGTGGCCGACTTCTTCCGCTATTGGCTGCACAGACTTTGCCACGAGAGCGGGGCCCTGTGGAAGCTGCACGCCGTGCATCACTCCCCCAAGAAGCTGTACTGGGTCAACGTGAGCCGTTTCCATCCGGTGGAAAAAGCGCTCCAGTTTCAAGTCGACGCGCTGCCCTTCATCGCAGTTGGCGTCGGTGCTGAGGTGCTGGCTCTCTACTTCGTCCTCTACGCGGTGAACGGGTTTTTTCAGCACTGCAATGTCAAGCTGCGCATGGGAGTGCTCAATTACGTCATCAGCGGCCCCCAACTCCATCGCTGGCACCACTCGCGCAAGGCGGTGGAAGCCAACAGCAATTACGGCAACAACATCATCATCTGGGACCTCGTCTTCGGCACCTACTTCTACCCGCGGGACAGGCTGGTTGAAGAGCTTGGCCTGCTGAATGACGAGTACCCTCTGGATTTTCGCTCGCAGCTGAAAACCCCGCTTGCGGGAAACATCGACAGCGAGATGCTGCCGTTGCAGTCGCTCAAGGGAATAGCGATCAACCTGCTGTTGAAATTTAAGATGCGCCGGATAGGGGCGACCATGTACAGACCTCTCGTAGAGGCGTCCAAGGACCCCGCGCAGGTGCAGACGGCAATTCTGCGTTCGATCATGACCGCAAACGCTTCTACCGAGTATGGGAGGAAGCACGGTTTCGCCGGCGTCACCGACCACAGCTCGTACATGAAACAGGTGCCGATCTGCGAATACGAAGAGCTGCGACCCTTTATCGATCGTCAGGAAAAGGAGCGCGTGCCCATACTGACGAGCGAGCTGCCGCTGATGTACAACCAGACTAGCGGCACCACGGGCATACCCAAGTACATCCCCGTGCTCGCCCAGACCTTGAGAGATCTGAGGCGTTCCCAGCAGACGTTCGCCTACGTCCAGTACCGGGCGATGCCGAGCGCATTCTACGGAAGCATGCTCGGACTGGTCAGCCCGGCCATCGATGGCTACTTGGAGTCGGGAACGCCTTTCGGCAGCGCCTCCGGACACATATACGAAAAGATGCCACGGTTCACCCGTGCCAAATATGTTCTGCCGAACGAGGTCTTCGGAATCGAGAACTACGACACCAAGTACTATATCATTTGCCGTCTTGCGGTAGAGCACGATGATATCACCTACATCGGCAGCGCCAACCCATCGACCTTTCACCGGTTGCTGGAAACGATAAACAGCCGCGGCGATGATATCATGGCCGATATCGAGTCGGGCACCTGCCGGTATCTCGACACACTGGATGAGACAACGGCCACCGCACTGCGCCGGGGACTGCGGCCAAACCCCGAAAGGGCACGGGCAATGCGCGATTTTTTTGCGGAAGGGAGAGAAGCCGACTTTTCCGATTTCTGGCCGTATGTCAAGCTGGTGACCACCTGGACAGGCGGCAGCTGCGGCATCTCTCTGAAAAGCATTCTGCCGCGGTTTCCCCGAGATACCAAGGCCGTAGAGCTCGGATACATGTCCAGTGAAGTGCGCGGCACCATCACCATCGACCTCGAGACGAACGGGGGAATTCCGACTATACAAGAAAACTTCTTCGAATTCGCCGACAGAGATACATGGGAAGAAGGCGAGCGCCAACTGATCGGCGTGGCAGACCTCGAGATTGGCAAAGATTACTACCTCTTCGTGACGACCCCGGCCGGGCTGTATCGATACAACATGAACGATATCGTCGGTGTTACCGGTTTTTTCGAGCGCACGCCAACCATCAGATTCGTGCAGAAAGGAAAAGGCGTGACGAATATCACCGGCGAGAAGCTGCACGAGATGCAGGTGATCGCCGCTGTCGAAAAAGCCGAGAGCCAGTTTTCGATCGACGTGCGATTCTACCAGATGCTGGCCAATGAAGAGCTGACTCGATACGAGCTCTACCTCGAACTGAACTCGGGCAGCGACATCGACCCGCGGGAGTTGGCTCAGTTCGTGGACGGACAGCTGCGACAGATCAACGTGGAGTATGAAGCGAAACGCGCTGGCAACCGCCTCAAGCCGCTCATCCTGTCGTTCCTGCGGTCGGGAACCTACGAAGAGTACAAGAAGCAGTGCCTGGAGAGAGGCCAGCGAGAGAGCCAGTTTAAGGGCGTTCTCCTGCAGTACGCTAGGGATGTCGACTTTGATGTGGGAGCTCACTCAACAGCATGAAGATTCGCTCGCTCGGTCTGCATTCGCTCAGTATACCGTTCAAGGTGAGCTTCCGGCATAGCAGTGCCGAGCGGACGGCGACCCAGAGCGTTCTTGCGATCGCCGAAACGGAGAGCGGCGAACTGGGGTTGGGAGAGGGATGCCCCCGCGAGTATGTCACGGGCGAAGATGTCGACTCGTGCATGCGTTTATTTGCAGCGTGGGAAACGGAGCTGATCGGCGAGATCAACACGCTTGCGGATCTCGAACGCTGGAATCGGGAGAGGGAAAATCAGATAGACGAAAATCCGGCAGCCTGGTGCGCCATCGAGCTGGCTCTTCTCGACGTCCTGGCCAAGGAAAGCTCCCAGTCTGTTGAGAGCGCCATGGGGTTGCCTGAACTGACGGGTCCTTTTCAGTACAGCGCTGTGCTCGGAGATTCCAGCGTCGAAACACTGGAAGCTCAGGTGCACCAGTACGTCGGTCTGGGATTTACCAATTTCAAGGTAAAGGTCAGCGGTGATCCGGCAATAGACAATCGCAAGTTCGCCATCGTCACTGGAGCTGCGCCAGAGGCGAGGATTCGTCTGGACGCCAACAATCTGTGGCGCGACGCCGACGCCGCACTGAGCTACCTGGAGAGCATTGAATGCGAACTCTTCGCCATGGAGGAGCCGCTTCCGGCGATGGAGTTCGATGGCCTTCTGCAGATCGCCCGTGCCCGGAGCTTGCCGATCATACTCGACGAGAGTTTCCTGAACCGCTCTCACTTTACGCATATCAGCAAAGAGCCGGAAGCGTTCATCATCAACCTTCGAATATCGAAAATGGGTGGACTTGTGCGCTCGCTGCAGATTGCCAGCGAAGCGGCGGAAAAGAGCATTCCGCTCATCGTCGGCGCCCAGGTCGGCGAGACGAGCATTCTGACGCGGGCGGCCATGACGGTCGGCAATGCCGCTGGAGATCATGTTCTCGCCCGAGAGGGAGCCTTCGGGACGCTGTTGCTGGAACGGGATATCGTCGAGAAGCCACTGACATTTGGAAGCATGGGGCGCCTCGATGTGAGTCAGTTGCTCGACAGAAACGTGCATGGATGGCAGATGAACTACGACCTGCAGAATATCCGGTCAGCGGGGAGCGAAGACCTGCACTCGCTACAACTTCCCCCAGATTCGGGACGGCTGTAGCCGCTCCGCACGGTCTACTTGCTTTCGATATGCATGGAGGCGTAGGGG
>DPVW01000369.1:4484-5987 GCA_003529325.1 Candidatus Latescibacterota bacterium
CGATGAACAACGTCTCGACTCCCAGCCTCGAGAGCCACTGTCGGACGACTTTGGCGACGAACTCAAGGCCCGTTATCCGAGACCGGCACAAACACCTGATCGACAGCGGGTGGCGACCCAGTGAATCACGGCGGTCAGATGATATGTGAACGCCTTTATCCGGGACGACGAGGAGGTGTCTTACGCTCATGACGGCCACCAAACAGCCCAAGCTTCCGATCGCACTCACGGATCTGGATCGACGGATCTTCGAGGAGGAGATCGATCCCGTCCTGCCGCGGAAGATCTTCGACATCCACACGCACGTGTACCTGAACGAGCACATCGGTCCCGAAAGCCCGGAGCGTGGCTCGATAGTGTTCGATCGCCTGTACCCAAGCGCGGGATGGGACGACTGCGACGCTGCGGACCGTCTGCTTTTGCCTGGACGGGAGGTGCACCGGGTCGCGTTCGGCTTTCCCTTTCAAGATGTCGATTTCAAAGCGATCAACGAGTTCACGATCACGCAGAGCCGGAAGGATCCGCAATCGGGGGCATTCCTGCTCGTCAAGCCCGCAATGTCGGCCGAGGATGTCGAGCGGCAGATCGTCGAGGACGGCTTCCTCGGCCTGAAGCCCTACCGGCTCTATACGACGACCGGAGACCCAAAAGAGAGCCGGATCACCAATTTTCTCCCCGAGCATCAGCTCGAGGTGGCGGATCGCTACGGCCTCGGCATCATCCTGCAGCTGAGCAAGTCCGGCGGTATCGCGGACGCCGACAACATCAGCGACCTGGAGCGCTTGTCGGAGAGGTACGCGCGCGTAAGGTTCATCATGGCTCACTGCGCGCGGGCGTTCTATCCGCAGCCGCTCGATCGCGTCGGAAAACGTCTGGCCCGGCTACGCAACGTCTACTTCGACAGCGCGGCGGTCTGTGAGTATGGGAGCTACGACCGCCTCCTCGAGCTCGTCGGACCGGGCCGCATCATGTACGGCAGTGACGATCTGCCCGCCTGCGTGGATCGCGGCAAGTACATCAGCTGGGGCGAGGCCTGGATGCACGGCAACGAAGATTCACTCCTCTGTGCCGAGTTGCCGCACTGCGACTCGCGCATGACCTTCATCCGCTACGAGGTCCTCAGAGCCCTGGCCAGGGCCATCCGCCGCCACGCGCTCTCGAGTGCGGAGACGGCGGCCATCTTCAACGACACCGCCGCGGGGTTGGTCACAGAGTTTCGCGCGGCCGTGCGTGACGCCGGGCACAGAGCCGTGTCTATCCCTTACCAGTCGTTCCAACTTAGGGAGTAAATAATCTGTAAGAACCATGACCTATTCCACAGTGCCTGACGGCGAGTCCGGGCAGAGCTGTGGGGAACTGGAGCTGGAATGAGACCAGTATGGTGCGTGGCCTGATTTCTGAACCCGTGGGCCGTGGAGCCGGCAACAATCCCGTTCGACTCAATGTGAACGGGGTTTTTGTGGTCATGATATTTTTTACAGGGGGGTGTCCTTTTTGGTCGGT
>DPVW01000347.1:0-5827 GCA_003529325.1 Candidatus Latescibacterota bacterium
TCTACCCCCTGGTGCAGGTGCCCATGGCCCTTGTCAGCCAGGATGGGCGCATCGTGCCGCCGCTGCTGCGCAGTGGCATGCTCTGGGTGGGCTTCGGGTTGGCTGTGGCCGTGGGCAGCATGAAGGGCTTGCACCACTACAACAACATTATACCCGACGTGGTCATGAACACCTCGATACCCATGTTTCGCAATACGGTACAGGTGCCGATCATGCTGAGCTTTGCCGCGGTGGGGCTCACGTGGTTTGTCAATCTGGAGATTGCCCTCGGCCTGTGGCTGTTTGCCCTGCTGGCTCTCGTCGAAAAGGGAACGTTTGCCATCATCGGGGTGGGCAGCACGGAGATGATCAGCGTCTACGGCACGCCGGAGTCCCCTTTCCTCGCCCACCAGGGCATCGGTGCCCTGCTCATCTTCGTCATCGCCGGACTCTGGGGGGCAAGACAGCATCTGCGCGAGGTGGTGCGTAAGGCGTGGTCGGGCCGCGGCATCGACGACAGCGGCGAGATGATGTCCTATCGCGCGGCGTCGGTGACGCTCATCGTCGGAACGCTGGTCATGGTTGCCTGGCTCTGGCTGTCGGGTGTTCCGCTGCTGTTGGCGATTCTGCTGCTGGCCGTGGCGATGGCGATTTTCCTCGCCCTGACTCGAATTGTTGTCGAAGGGGGGGTAGCGGCGGCTCGCAGCCCCATGATCGCTTCTACCTTCATCGTGTCAGGTGTCGGCGCCCCCCTGGTGGGCACCGCGGGGCTTGTGGCGCTGGCCTTCACCTATGTGTGGCACGGCGATGTGCGCACCTTTGTGATGGCCTCGTGCGCCAACGGTCTCAAGGTCATTGCCGGCGTGCGCCGCACACGGGCCATGCTATGGGCCATCGTGCTGGCCATCGCCGTGGCCGCCGTGGGGTCGACGGTGACAATTCTGCACCTGGCCTACACCCATGGTGGCATCAATCTGCACACCTGGTTCTTCGGCGCCGGCGCCCGGACGCCCTTCGAGTTCGTTGCCACCAAGCTCAGCAACCAGCCCGGAGTACAGTGGGAAGGCTGGATGTTCAAGGGTATCGGTGCTGGCACGATGGCGCTGCTGATGTACCTGCGCCATCACTTTTTGTGGTGGCCGCTGCATCCCCTCGGGTTCACGATCTGTACGGTTTCCTTCATCGTTGCCCGTATCTGGTTCAGCTTCTTCATCGCCTGGCTGTTGAAGCTTGTCGTCCTCAAGTATGGGGGCCCATCGCTGTATCGACAGGTTACACCACTGTTCATGGGGCTGGTGCTGGGGCAGTTCTGCAACGCGGGCTTCTGGATTCTCATCGACACGGCTACCGGCACCGTCGGCAATGGCATCGGGGCGCTGTTCTGGTAACCGACCGAAGAAACCCGTTGGCGCGCGGCGGCCCACGCTGACGGTAATCCTCGGGCCCGTCAGGCCGCCGACGCCTCGTAGGTGAGACCGAAGACCGTATCCGTCATCCAGCGGCGGAAGGACTCATTGTCGATGAATTGTTTGAAGAGTTCTGTGTCATCCTGTAGCACCGCCGTCATCACACGTGTCAGCGCCTTGTCGGAATTCTTTTTCGCGTTCTGATAGGCCGCCATCGGCGGCGACACGCCGGGGGGAAGTCCTCGATCCGCAGCCGCACGTCAGACCAGTACAACCCGCCCAGCCCACTGCCAAGTGGTGGAATCGCAATCGACTTGATGCTCCGCGACCTATATCCTCCATTCGGCTCTTGCCACGCCAATGACGCTTGGTCGGGCAGTTGATGATGTACCGTGGGTTCATCAGTTGACAACTGAAGGGCAATGCCACGTCCCGTGGCACCGACTCGATTGACCGTGTTCACCAGGGCTTCGGCGTCTTCAGTGAGTATGTCGCCCGTCTTGAAATTGATCATTGGGGTCTCCCATCCCTCAATAGTACCAACCGGGTGCGTGGCCCTGCGCAGACCCCTCTCCGGAGTGGACAGCTGCGCTCACGGTGCATCCACACCGCGGACGTAGAGATCTCGAAGGACATCCTCGGCGATGCCCCAGATGAGGTTGGCGATCCAGTTGAGTTGGGTCTGCTCCATGAAGGAAGATCGTTGTTTCGGAGGAGCAGGTGATGCCAGTCTGAGCGGCAGGCTGAGGCGCACGGAGGAGTACAGGGCATCGGTGATCTGGCAAGGACAACGAGGATCTTGGTGTCCTTGGCAGCGAGGCTCAGGTACTATTGTGAAGGAGAACTGTGGAAGTGGTTGGCCCCGTCAACTCCGATCGTGTCTCTCAGCACGGGTGGACATGTGACGGTGCTGACGGTAACCCTCCTCACACCGCCCCCGTTGATGCCGCCAACGCCTCGGCCTGGACCACGCGTTCGGCGATGAGATCACAACCGCCCTGCCAGAAGGCGTGGTCGGCGATATCGAAGCCCAATTCCCCCACCAACTCCGCTGGTGATCTCGATCCACCTGCGGACAACAACTTGAAATAGCGGTCGACGAAGCCGTCACCCTCCTGTTGATACCGGGCGTACAACGCCATCACGAGCAATTCCCCGAAGGCATAGGCGTAGACGTAGAATGGCACATCGACGATATGGGGAATGTAGAGCCACCAATCGGCGTGTTCGTCGCCCAATTTCAGACTGTCGCCGAACATGGCCTGCATGTTCTGCTGCCACAGTTCGCTGAGGCGCTCCGTCGTCAGTTCCCCCTCGTCCCGTCGGGCTCTGTGAGCCTGCTGCTCGAAGCGATACATCGAGACCTGCCGGAAGACGGTGGCGAAGGTATCCTCCACCTTGTTGCAGACGAGGGCGAGTTTCTCGCCGTCATCGGTCAATTCCCCCAGCAATCGATCGAAGACGAGCATTTCGCTGAAGGTTGATGCCGTTTCCGCCATGGGCAGCACGGGGTGGTAGTCGAGCAGGTGATTGTCAGCGGCCAATACATCATGGATGCCATGTCCCAGTTCGTGGGCCAGGGTCATCACGTCACGTGGTTTGCCGATGTAATTCATGAACACGTAGGGATGGTGATCGGGGGTGATGGCGGCGCAGTAGGCGCCGCCTCGTTTGCCGGCGCCCACGGCGGCATCGATCCACTGGTTGACGAAAAATCGCTCCGCTGTAGCCGCCAGCTCTGGGTGGAAGGCGCCAAAGGCATCGACAACGATCTGCCGCGCCTGTGGGAAGTCGATGGCGGATTCCTGGCCGCGCAACGGTGCGTAACGATCGTAGTGGAACAGATCGCCGATGCCGAGAATGCGACCCTTCAGCCGATAGTAGCGGGCGACGACATCGTAGTTGGCGGCGCAGACATCGGACACGGTATCGACGATGGCGCCGTTAAGTTCGTTGGCCAGGTGCCGACTGTCCTCTGGTTGGCTGTAGCTGCGCAAGCGATCGAGGACGTGTTTTTCGTGCAACAGCGTGTTGTAGATGTAGGTGCACACGTGACGGTTGGCCTGCAGACCGGCCGATACCGAGGTGGCAGCCTTACGACGTAGATCACGATCGGCGTCGTAGAGTAGAACGAGGATCTCAGACTGATTCTTCTCCTGGGCCTGACCATCGATTTCGATGGTGAAGCGCGTGCGTGAGTTCACCTCCGTCGCCAGACGAGCGAAGGCGTGGCCACGGCTGTTGGAAGTTTCGACGAGAATGCGTTCTTCCGATTCGGTCAGGTTGTGTGCCGCCATCTCCCGTTCGTGATCGAGGTAGTGGCGATACGGGGCGAGGCACTGATCGGCCATGACCCCATCGTAGACGGCCGGTGAAATCTGGCCGATTTCGAGGTCGAAGAAGACCAGGTGGGTCGCCACCGAACTGCCGAACTCCCGCGTCTTCTGCAGCAGCGCACCGCGTGCGGCATCCGCCGTGTCTGTCGAGTAGTGCAACTGGGCGAAGGACTGGGGACGGTATTCGTCGGCGAGCAATGCTTCATAGGCCTCAAGCGCCTGCAGCAGGTGGGCCGCCGTCAACTCATCACAGGCGATGGTGCCCTTGTAGCGACTTTCAAAGGCGCTGGCCTGTTGCCGGGAGGCGTCCATGTCGGAGTCAATTTTGGGATCGTCGACGGCGGCGTAGAGGTCGGTGAGGTCCCATGTAGGTAAGGCTTCAGTGGTCACGTCAGCTCCGTTAGAGTGTGTTGATGGATCTGGGTACCATAGTGCTCGAAATCTTCCAGTAGCAGAAACATGCCACCGCCGAGCAGACGACCGCCCGTGGCCGAGGTTTTGGCACGTACCGGGCGTATCGGCGTATGCAACGCGCCGAAGGTAGCTGGATGACGCACCCGGCCTGTCCGCTTTCGCCCGGGCGGTGATTGCATCTGGCAGCAATGTGGTTTTCATCAGCGCAGCGACGATCTGGGAGGTCTGCATGAAGCAGGCCATCGGCAAGCTGCAGGTATCTGAAGACTTTCAGACCGTCCTGGAGGAGCAAGGCTCGACTCTCTCGACATCACGGCAAGCCACGCGCATGCACTTGAAGAGCTGCCGTTGCATCACCGCGATCCCTTCGATCGCATGCTGATTGCACAAGCCCGTGTCGAAAAACTGAGGATCGTGACGAGAGACCGAAGCTTCTCTTCGTACGACGTCCCTCTCATCGAGGCCCGACCAGTTCAGTAAATCGCCGTTACAGGTCGCGTGCTGCAGCCAGTGCTGTGATCACGGCCGGCGCCTCCCACACCTTGCGCCACGTCTCTCCCCGATCCTCGGAGCGATAGAGACGTTCACCCTCGGCGGCCCAGGCGCGATCCGCCGCATCCTGTGAACCGAAGGCGACGCAGAAGGTGTCGATGTTGTCTTCGATGAAAGGTGGAAAGCCGGCATTGACGTGCCGCCAGCTGGCGCCACCGTCGGCGGATCGATAAAGCCGCCCCTCCCCCTCGTGGGGACCTCGACTGAGGCTGGCAAGCAGCAACTGCGGGTCCTCACCATGCACTGCCAGGGCGCGTCCGTAGCGGGCGCCGACGCCATTGACACAGTGGCGCCAATTGCTGCCGCGATCATCCGAGATGAACACGGCATCCGCCGTATTGGCGTAAAGCCGCTCCGGTGCCTTGGGGCAGGTGACGACCTGGTGAACGTCGCGGTGGATGGTGTCGTCCACAGGTTCCCACGTTTCACCCCGGTCCCCTGAGCGCGCGATGCTGCCCACGTGGATGTCGGCGTAGAGCCAGCCTCCTTCGGCATCGGTTAGAGAGCGCACCGTCGCCGGTCCCCCCCACGGGGTGTCCCAGGTATCCCGCCCCGCCACTTTGTCGAAACCTTCCAGCTTTTCGGCCAGCCCGTCGCCGGTGACCCGATAGAGATGGGCGGGCACCGTGCCCACGAGCAGGACGAAGGGCTCCAATGACAGCAGACGAATACACTGCACATCGGCTTGCAGCTCGGTGGTCAGTCGCAGCGTGTCGATATCGGGGCGCAACAAGATGATGTCGCCACCAGGCAACCAGACGACGGTGAGATTTGTGGTCTCGTCGACGGCGGCCGGATTGGGTGCCTCGCGAAGTGGCACGGGTTCACCGGTTCCGGTATCATCGGCGAGGAACGTCTGGGCTTCGGTTGTGATCAGCATGAGTAGCGACGTAACGGGAGGGAGTGGATTTCGTCAAGATCAGACTTTCTAACACCCACAAGATGTTGTGGTATATTCAGCCCTGAGACGGACACATACCCCATTATATGAACTTTATCGCCGACATACATCTGCACTCACGCTGGTCGCGGGCTACCAGCCGTGAGCTGACGCCGGAAAATCTGCACAAGTGGTCGATGTGTAAGGGAATCTCGGTCGTTGGGTCCGAGGATCTGCTGCCGCACATCTTTGCCGTCGAG
>DPVW01000347.1:6179-10377 GCA_003529325.1 Candidatus Latescibacterota bacterium
GGCGCACCGATGCCACTTCGCAGGATGTCGAGGAGGAGCGGCGGCTGTTCTATGTCGCCCTGACGCGTGCACAGCACCACGTGGTCGTGACCCATGCCCGCAAGCGCACACTTCACGGAGTGAACGAGCCGATGGCACCATCACCCTACCTCAGTGACATTCCCACCCACCTGCGTGACGATCACCGGGTCCACACAGCAGGTCGTCGCGGTGGCCAGCTGTTGCTGTTTTCTACATGAGATCAGGCAGGCATGGCGGCACGCACGATGTCGCGGGCCCGCAATAAATCCTGTTTCGACTTGTAGTACTCCAACACGAAGTATGGCACCGGCGCGTAGTCGAACAGGCACTTGATATACGAGTCATAGTCGAGTCGTCCGGAACCAGTGGGTCCGTAGCTGTCGACTTCGCCATTGTCCTTGAAGGACGAGTCCTTGCCGTGTGCCGCCACTGTGTGTGGCGCCAGAATGCGCACAGCCCGAACCAATGGTGTGCGATCAGGGACGAAGTTCGCCGCATCGAGGCAGACCTTCAGTGCCGACGAACCGACGCGATCCTGCAGATGCAGGAAGGTCTCGGCGCTGCCAACGCTGCCGCCACGAGTGATCTCCACGGCGACGTGAACGCCATGTGTGTCGGCGGCTGCGCAGATGGTTTTCAGGGCCACACACAGACCATCGAAGATGGCGACGTCATCGAGTCCGTCCCCGGTGGGGTATCCCGACGGATGCCAGACAAGAATCGGCTTCGGGTTGTCGCCAAAACTACCGTCCAGTGCCGCCGTGCGTTCGACGATGTGTACGGTACGTTCCACATCTGCGTCGATGAGACCCCGTGGACCGACCAGGTCGATGTGCAGCGTCATCGCCGTCAGATCCAGGTCGCCCGCCTGTAGTGTCGCGTCGATGTGCTCATCGGAAGGGTCCTTCGAGGCGGCGTCCTCGCCCATGCCCCAGAACAGTTGCATGCCGTCGAAACCTTCGCCCTTCAACTCCTGCGCGGCAATTGTATCGCCCGGCATTACGCCCAACTTCATCATCTGCCTCCCTCTTGTTTGTCGATTAAGAATCAGCGGAGGAAGATACACCAGTCAGAGACTGGCTACGAGGGCGATCAGTCGTGGCGGAGAGAGTCGACGGCATTGCCTCGTGCCGCCCGCAGCGCCAGGGGGCCCACCGCCGCCCAGGCAACCAGGAGCACGACAAGGGTGGCTGCCAGAAAGACACCGGCATCGAGCTGTGTTCGGTAGGTGAACAACTGCAACCAGCTGTCCATCGCATACCACGCCAGTGGCGCCGCCAGCACCGAAGCGATCAGTGCGAGGCGCAGCGGTTCCTGTGACAGCAGTAGTACGAGCTGCCCGTCACTGGCACCCAGACTCTTGCGGATGCCGCCTCCCCTTTCAGCGCGAGCGCGAAGCCCTGCTCGTCATGATCGACGCCCTGACGTAGCATCACATACGTCGAATAGGTTCGATTCTCTTCGACAAATTCCGACTCCTGCATCGTGATCAACGATGCCAATACCTCCATGCGCCAGTGCGTGTTCTGTGGCACATCACGCATGACGTCGGTGACGAGGTAGGGAAACGTATTGTCCCACATCAAGGTCTTGCCCATGGGATCCTGATCGCCGAAAAAGCGCTCGGCGACCTGCTGGCTGATGACCATGGATCGAGGTTTGACCAGCGCCGTCTTCGGGTCGCCGGCAATGAGAGGAAAGCTGAAGACGTCGAACATTGGAGGCGATAGATGCGGTCCGCGTTCTGGTGGAAGTCGTCATGGGTGAGCTCATACTGGATGTCGAGCAGTACGAGCAGACAACAGGTCATCCCCACCGCCAGGCCGAGCACATTGAGCAAGGCGTAAGGCGCGCTGTTTGAGCAGGTGGCGCAGGGCGGTGGTCAGGTAGTTGCGCAGCATCGGTGTCGCAAGGCTCCTCGAATCTCGATTGCCGAGTCTGAGACTCTCCAACGTAGCAGCGTCAGGTGGAGGCAAGGGAATTGGCGCGGTCCTATCCTACTATATTACACCGCAGAGAAGGAGTGAGGTATGACCGAGATTGGCACGGACGGACAAGAAACGAGCTTCTGGCGACGTGGATGGCGTTGGAAGACAGAGCCGCATGGCGAGACTGCAGATGTCGGCCTGCTGTTGTTGCGCGTCGTCACTGGCCTGTTGATGATGACGCGACATGGCTGGGGGAAACTGACCAGCTTCGGGGAACGCGCCGCCACCTGGGCCGATCCGATCGGTGTGGGCAGTGAGTTGAGCCTGGCCCTGGCGATCTTTGCCGAGTTTTTCTGCTCCGCCCTGGTCGTGGTCGGCCTGGCCACCCGCGGGGCGGCGATTCCCGTGGTGTGCACCATGCTCGTCGCTGCTGGCATCGTGCACTGGGATGATCCCTTTGGCAAGAAAGAATTCCCCCTGTTGTTCCTGACACCATTCCTGACGCTGGTCTGTACCGGCGCCGGACGGTATTCCATCGATGGATGGCTGCAAAACCGCCGCAACAAGGACTCCCATGAATGAAATTCTCAGTGTACTGCTGCTGATCGCCGATGACTGGAGCCCGCTGGCGGGTTGCTACGGCAGTCCCGTCATCCAGACGCCCAACGTCGACGCCCTGGCGCAGCGTGCGACACGCTTCGACCACGCCTACTGCACCTCCCCTTCGTGCGCCGCCAGCCGTGCCAATATTCTTACCGGCCACTACAGCCATAGCCACGGCCAGTACGGACACTCACACTCGATCCACAACTTCCACACCGCCACGTCGATGCCGTCGATCCCAAAGCAGTTGGGACAGGCCGGGTATGCCACCGGGATCATCGGCAAGCTGCACGTTCAGCCGCAGAGTGTCTATCCCTGGACGCATGATCTGCAGAAGGTCCCCGGAGGACCACGCAATGTGCCACAGATGGCGGCGCAGGCGAAGGGCTTCTTCGACGACATCGGCGACCAGCCGTTTTACCTGCACATGGGTTTCACCGATCCGCATCGCGACTTCGGCAATCGGCACACCTACGATGGCGTCGAGGAAACCAAGTACGATCCCAATGAGGTGCCGGTCCCCGATTTCCTACCCGATCACCCGGATGTACGGGCCGAACTGGCCGAGTACTACCAGTCCATTTCGCGCCTTGATCTGGGCTTTGGCCTGGCCATTCAGGCCTTGCGGGATGCGGGGCGCGCCGATGACACGATGATCATCGTCATGAGTGACCACGGCATGCCGTTTCCCGGGGGCAAGGCCTCTTCCTTCGACTCCGGCCACCATTGCCCATTACTGATCGCCAGACCTGGAGCAGCGGAGGTGGAAAGTGATGCGCTGGTGAACTGGTCGAATATTGCGCCCACCGTGCTGGACTGGTGTGGTGTCGAGCCGCCTGAGGGACTGCCCGAAAGGTCACTCGTACCCATTCTGGATGAAGCCCATCCGGAAGGTTGGGATGAAACCTTTACGTCGCACACGTTTCACGAAGTAACGAACTACTATCCCTACCGCGCACTGCGCGGCCGGCAGTACAAATACGTCCGCAATCTGTACCCGGAACTGACACGGCCATTGCCCAGCGATCTCTGGGCGTCGCCGACGTGGCAGGCCGTAACCGGGCAAGGCTTGGAGATGATGGGAAAGAGACCGACCGAGGCCTTTCTACATCAACGAGCCGAAGCCCTGTTCGATGTCCAGGCGGACCCGGTGGAAGCGGTGAATCTCATCGACGAGCCTGCGTTACAGCAGGTGGCTGAGCAGATGCGAACCAAGGTGCGTCAATTTCGCATGGCGACGAAGGATCCGTGGGTGTTGGCGTCGCGGCAGGCAGGCGAAGAGGGACTCACAGGCGGCGTATCCTAAAAGACCTATCATCAGGGAGAAAAAGCATGGCAGAAGACAAGAGTGCGCTGACTGCGGAGCAAGTTGACGTGGAGTTGCAGAGTCTGGAGGGATGGACTCGCGATGGAGTTATTATCCAACGCGACTTTGTGCTCGCCAACTTCAGAGACATCACTGCATTTCTTCAGCATCTGGTAGGTACGATCGCTACGCAGAATCACCACCCCGACTTTGCACTCGACACGGGCACCCGCACCGTCGCCGTGGCGGTCACCACCCACAGCGAAGGGGCGGTGACGCGCGCTGACATCAACTTTGCCGGAGCCCTGAACAACTGGTCTTCCGGCGGATGATCGCCCCC
>DPVW01000347.1:10705-11326 GCA_003529325.1 Candidatus Latescibacterota bacterium
CCATGGAGGAACTACGGATTCTGGCTGAGCGTGCCGTCAGTCTGGGATTCGCCGGTGTGAAGATGAAACGCAGCTACCCCCTGGTAGAAGCCCTGCAGACCTTCGCCGATGTGTCCACGAAGCTGAAGGTCACTGTCGATCTGATGGGTTCGTATCCAGACGAATTTCTACCCGTCGCCAAAGAATGGCAGCAGGTGGGCAACGTGCTCTGCATCGAAGACCCGCCGCCCAAGCGGGATGCTCTGGACGACTACCGGCGGTTGCGCGAGGAGTTGGAGATTCCCATCGCCATGCATCTGCACATCAATGGTGCCGGTGCGCGCGGCATGGTGGAGGCCATCGCCGCCGACGCCTGTGACGTGATCAACCTGGGCGCGGGCAGCACCCATGACTTTCTCGGTCCCGCCTACCTGGCTGCCGAGGCAGGGATCCCGGTGTGGCATGGCTCCGCCCACGAACTGGGAATTCTCGATGCCGCCATGCTGCACGCCTGCGCCGCCGCACCGAACGGCACCTATCCGAGCGATATTCTCAGTCATCAACGGGTGCACGAGGTGAAAGAGTAGACAACCAGGGGGAGGAAAGAGGCATGAATCGAACCATTCAGGACAGAGCGGCCGC
>DPVW01000385.1:0-5014 GCA_003529325.1 Candidatus Latescibacterota bacterium
TGCCGTATCGGACGGTCGCCACTTCCGTGCCGAATTGGTCGCCGAGATCGAAGCCGCCTGATTTCCAACCACTCTTTATTTTAACAGAAGGTCCCATGTCCGCCACACGTGTCGGTTTCATCGGCCTCGGCCACATCAGTACTCACGCCCATCTGCCCGGACTCGCCCCCCTCGTCGAAGCAGGCGACATCGAACTCACCGCATTTTGCGATATCAGTGAAGAGGCCCTCGCCGCGCAGGCAGCGGCCTTCGGCGCCAAGGCGACCTATACCGATCAGCACGAAATGTTCGAGCGTGAAGAGCTCGATGCCGTATACATCAACCTGCCGCCGACCCTGCATACCGATCAGGTGACGATCGCAGCCGACAAGGGCATCGCCCTCTTTGTCGAAAAACCGGTCAGTCTCGATATGGCCCAGGCCGTCGAATTTTCCCGCCAGGTGGAGGCCGCTGGTGTTGTCTCCCAGGTCGGATTCATGAGTCGCTACTATCCGTCCTCCGAGAAGGTCGTTGAAATGCTGGGTGAGCGGACGCCGCGGCACGTCATGATCAACCTGTTCTACGGTGGTCGACCCGTGCGCTGGTGGACGAGTCGTTACGAGGAGTGCGGCGGCTCCTTCGTCGAGAACACGATCCACATGGTCGATCTCGTGCGCTACTTCCTCGGTGACATCGCAGACGTCTCGGCGTTCTATCAGTGGCGAGAACGAGGCGAGGGCCCAGAGATGATGAACATGCCGAATGTGTACGACGTGAACTATCGTTTCGCCTCCGGTGTCGTCGGCAATGCCACCACGTCGCGGGTACTCACCGATGCCGATGGCGCCGGCCGCCGCGATGTCGTGCTCGTCTGTGACGACTCGATGATCGAGTGGTCGACGGACAAGGTCGTCGAGAACGGCAAGGTCGTTTGGGAACAGGAATCGAAAGGTCGCGCCGCCTTTGCGCTGCAAGCGAAAGCCTTCATCGACGCCGTGAAGGCCGGTGATCCGTCTTTGATGCGCAGCCCTTACGGTCCAAGCCTAAACAGCCTCGCTGCCGTCCTCGGGGCCAACGCCTCCGCCGAACGCGACGGAGAACGCCTGAGCCTCGCCGACGTACAGTCTGGCAAAGTCGCCTGGGACCCCCGCTTCTGCGCCGGCCACGGCACCCCGACCCTGGACTGATCAAACCTGGGGTTCCTGGTCTGGTGGAACCCGTATTGGAGCCAACATGACCGAACTGCATATGAGCGAACTCTTCCGCTCGCAGTCCGACTATCACACCGTTCGCATCCCCGCCCTCGTCACGAGCACTAGCGGCACCATCCTCGCCTTCTGTGAGGGACGCCGCGGCGGTGGTGCCGATGATGTTCCCATCGATCTGCTGCTACGACGCAGTCTCGATGGCGGACGGACCTGGTCTGCTTCGCAGGTCGTAGTCAGCGATGGGGACCGTACCTGCGGCAATCCCTGTCCGGTCGTCGACAGCAACACCGGTGACATCGTGCTGCCATTCTGCAAGGACAACCAGCAACTGTTCGTCACGCGTAGCGTCGACGATGGTCTCTCGTGGGATGAAGCCATAGACATCTCCGCCGATGCCCGCCAGGCATCGTGGTCCTATGTCGGCTGTGGCCCGGGACACGGTGTGCAACTGAGCAACGGCCGCCTGCTGATTCCATCCTGGGCGGACGAAAGCCCGGGGGCCGTCACCTGGCGTGAACCAGGGGCTAACTGGGGCAAGGTGCAGACCTCCTACGCCTTCTACAGTGACGATGGCGGGCAGCACTGGCATGTCGGCGAAAAGATGACGCACGATGCCAGTGACGAGTGTGAGGCCGTGGAGCTCGGGGAGTTCGAGAAGCGGGTCTACATGACGTTGCGTTCCCGCCACGACCGCCACGCCCGGGGGTATGCCTGGAGCGAAGACGGTGGCCACAGCTGGACACCGGTAGCCTTCGACGATGCTCTGCCGGAACTATCCTGTCAGGGCAGTGTGATCGGCCTGGGCGGATCTTCAGTGGTCAGCGCTCACCCTGCAAGCACGGAGGCGCGAGCGCTGCTCACCATCCGTCGCAGCGATGATGGCTGTCAGAGCTGGTCACAGTCGCGCGTTCTCTACCAAGGCTCGGCCGCCTACTCTGATCTGACGCTCAACTCGGCAGGAGAAATCCTGTGTCTCTTCGAGACCGACGACTATGCTAATCTGCGGCTGGCGCGATTTTCACCAGAGTGGATTGAGTCGTGACAGCAGGACACGACACCTGTTAACGTGGCGGTTGTGCGTCGACGACGCCGCGCAGAGCCAGCTGCGCCACCGACCACATATCCGCCCCCCTCCAGCGCAGCGTGCATTCGTCAATACGTTCGGCGCCAGCACGCTCTTCAAGCCATGGATTTGGTTGTTGGATCTCGAGCACCACCGGCGTCTCGGCGACCAACGGGTCGACCTGCTCGAACTTGCCCACCGCCTCCTGGATCGACTCGCGGATCAGCGCCCGGGCATCGATCGGCGCCAGATGGATCGCACTCTGTTCAGACAGCCCTTCTTTCACCGCCGCCGTGACGATCCCGGGAACCCATAATTCCGACTCGACGCAGGCGTGCGAGTCGCCGCTGGTGTAGATCCAGGGCACACCGAACTGGCCACACTGATAGGCGGCAAACTGCATCTCGCCGATCTCGCGCCCGTTGACGCGGTAGATCGTCCCCTCGCGAGTCATCGTATGCGCCAGACAGGCATTTGGGGTTCCCGCCATGGCGTGCATACCCACCTGCACGAGCGCCTGTGCACTGGGACCAAATCCGGGCAGTGATCGGGGGCGCATGGTGCCACGAGCGATGCGAACACCGGAGATCAACTCTTCCACCAGGATGGTGCGACCGGCGCCGTGACCATCGTTGATAATGACCTCCTCGACGCCGGCAGCAAACAGCCCCTCGGCGGCGGCATTCACCTCACCGGTGAGCAGACGCTGAATCTCTGATCGGTCGTAAACCCCACGGGCCATGGCTGCGTCGTCGCGTTTGCGCGGATCCCACTCATCGACACCGGCGACACCTTCCATGTCGGTGACCATATACACTGATTGCAGAGCCATCTCCTCATCCTCCATTGGCGTGAAGTGGGGCCCACGTCACTTTACTCTTCCCGATCATCTTGGTCGATCGCTACCAGCCGTTGGCGAGCGGCCGTGCCCATCCACAGGGTACCAAAGCGTTCGCCAAGATCGGCGAAGATCTCCCGAGCGGCGTCGATCTGCCCCTCCTTGTGCAGTCGCTCTGCTTCGTAGAAACGTTCCGTTCCCGTCGTGATGCCTTCGGCGAATAGAGCCGATGCTTCGGCTGCACTCGGCACGGGCACATCCTTGAGTCGATCCAGCGCCGGAGGATGGTCATCGGTCAGGATTCGATAGGCGGCGGGATTGCGCTCGCGGAACAACCGGGCGCGGAAGTCCTGCGTGCTGCCGCCCAGCGAATCACCACTCGTTTCGGCTTCTGCCAATATCTGTCCCTTGGGGCCGATGATCATGCTGCCACCGCCGCCCGCGTGCGAAAGGCCGCCAGACTCGCATCTCCCTCGCCGAAAGAGGCGCCACCCATCGTGCAGTGGAATACGAGGTCGGCACCACCAAGAGCCAGGGCCCGCGTCGTTTCCGGAAAGACCATGTCGTAACAGATGCAGAGACCGGTAGGACCGATGTTGGGGACATCAAAGACCAGAAATGAATCACCGAGTGCTCGTGCCCGCTCCGACAATGTGGGCTGCACCTTCTGATATCGGCCGATCTCCCTGCCATCGGCACCGACGAGCACGGCCGTATTGTAGACAGGAGCAAGTTCTCCCGCAGACGCGATGCTTGATTCACCGTCATCCATGGATCCGTGTAGAGCGCCGACAAGATCACTGCAATAGACGATGACGATGCCCCGTTCGCGGGCGACCTCGGAGAATCGATCCCGCAGCAGTTCCCCCTTGGGAACCAGCAGATCGTGCACCTCCTTCCAGTGACCCGCCTCCCACTCCAGCGTTCCAAGACAGTCTTCAGGGAAGGCGACGATAGGCAGCCCTCATCCGCGGCTTTGTGCGCCAGCGCCACCAACGTGTCCATATTCTCTCGCACCTTCTCCAGCGCCTCCCTCGGACCACCGACGCGGAAGGAAATGGTGCGGTTGGCGGTTTGCGCTGCCGCGATTCGGGTTGTCTCACTCATGAGGTGCTCCTCGGACCGTGTTCTTGTATGGCGAAATTATCAGTCGGCGGTGACGTCGAGCAGTGACAGTCCCAATCGTGCCAAACCCTTGTCGTACGAATAGACAGCCGTGTTCCCGCGACTGCGACAGAGAGCGGCAAGGTATGCGTCGACAAGGTCTACGGGTTGCTCGATGAGAATACTCAGGCAGACACGAAGCACCTGGCGCTCCTGCACCTCAAGGCCACGGAGATCAAGCAGGGCGCTCAGTTTTTCCGCAGCCTCCGATGCCGGAATTTCGTAGTAACTCGTGAGCACGAAGTAGGACTGAAACAACACCAGGCTCGGCAACAGCGCCGTCACCTCGCCGCGCTCAAGAGCATCGAAGAATCGAAACACTCCCGCAAACTCCGGCGTCGGATCGTCACGATCCTCTACCAGAAATCTTAAGATAACGTTGGTATCTAGGGGTTCACGCACCGTCGATTAGACTGTCCCGCAGGGCCTGGTCGACATCTTCACCCGATGGAAATGGCTTATCAGCCGCCAATGATGCCAACGATCCGCCCACCCGATAGGAAACCGAAGAGGCAGGTTTGTGCAGTCTGATCTGTCCTCGCTCGACATCGACTTCGACATCGAGATGATCACCGATAGAGATGTCGAGTTGCCGCCTTATGTCGACGGGAATAACGACCTGACCCTTGTTGTGGACCTTCATCCGCATGGTGACGCCTCTCCTTGCACGAAGCTTGGGTTATACTGGTTAGTATAACCCGCTGGCGATCTTCGACAAGTCCTGTTGTTTCCGGATTCTTGACAGGTTGTCCAGGATGCCCC
>DPVW01000385.1:5373-20435 GCA_003529325.1 Candidatus Latescibacterota bacterium
CAGCTGTGTCACGCTACATCCATCTTCCGTCATATCCCTTGTTTTTCGCTCACGGCCACGTCGTGCAGGCGCTTTCTCATTTCGAGGAGGCATAAGGTGCCCATCCGACATCTGCCCAACGAACCCAACCTTGAGTATCTCAAGGGGCAGGCGAAGGCGCTGCTTGCAGCCTTCCAGTCGTACGATCCAATCGCCCTGGCGGACTTTCACGAATTCCATCCACGCGAAGTCGCACCAGACGACGCCAAACTGACTGATGCACAGTTGCGTCTGGCCCGTGCCTATCAGCAGACGAGTTGGCCCTGGCTGCGTATCAAGGTCGATCTGTTGCTGGCCATTCTGAACGACGACGTCGCTGCCGTTCGTGACCTCGTGACAGCCAATCCAGACTTGATGACCGAGAATGTGCGCAACAACAACTGGGGGCCACCGATGTCGCAGGCCGCCAATCTCGGTCGCGAGCAGATCGTCGAGATGTTGGCCGGTCTCGGTGCGAAAGACCTCGACCGAGCCCTGAATCGTGCCGCCCTGCCGGGGCTAGACGGGGACGATGCGTAAACTCATCGATCTTGGCGCTCAGCTGCCTGTGGGCATCATCATGGGCACGTGCGAAACGGTGAATGGCGAAGGTCTCAGAGAGCTTGTCGAACTGGGTGCCGACCTTTGCGATGCCAAGGGTGATCGCCTGGCGCCAGTAGCCCTCGCCCTGACCACCTACGGTCGCGACCCGTCGGGGAAACACGAGGTGTTGCGCCTCCTTGAGGGCAACCTCGACTACCCCGATACACCGGCGATGGCCATCCACCGAGGTCGCATCGACCTGCTCGAAGGCCACCTGAGGCGTGATCCAAAGTTCATCTCACTACGCCTGAATGGCGAAGATCTGTACCCCAAGGCCTGTGGGTGCGGTGGTGACGATGGTTTTGGCCTGCACGGTACTCCGCTGGGCCAGGCAACCTTGTTGCATATGGCCATCGACTTCTACGAACGCGAGATCTTCGCCTGGCTGCTGGAGCATGGAGCGGATGTAAATGCACGCGCCGGTGTGGACGCCGACGGTTTTGGCGGCCACACCCCTCTGTTCAGCACGGTCGTCATTCAACCCGGTCCAGCAGAGCTGCGTGACGGCTACTTCACCAGAACACTGCTCGAGCAAGGTGCCGACCCATCGATCCGCGCCTCGATTCGCAAAAAGCTCGCCTTCATCGATGAAGAGGAACATCGGTATCGGGATGTCACCGCGTTGGAGTATGGGCGTGCATTCCACGAAGAGAGATTCGTCGACAAGACGGCCCTCACAGTATTGGAGCAATTCTGATGGTCATATCCAGCACCCTTCGCGCCCTGGCCTGGCTGTCGACTGCGCTTCTCATGACCGCCTCCGTCCCTCCCACACATGCCGCCAACGAGAGTGACCAGTCAATGACCGATGAACTCATCGCCGCCGCCGAGAGGGGCGAAACCTCCCGCGTACGAGAGATCCTGACCGACCAGCCAAACCTGCTCAACGTCGCCGGTATCACCCGATTTTCTACAGCAGACTGGCTTCAGCTTTTCGCTGATCGATCACGACGCCGATGCATCCGCTGGAGCCCTCGGCTGGCCTCCTGGGAGACTCCGCTTTCAACCACCCGACAAACCCGCCGCGTCGTCGCTGGCACTTCCACCTGAGTGGAATGTCGTCGATCGTGGCAGCCGCTTTCTCCATCTTCCTGCGATTGACGCCAATGGCACGGCAACCCTGTTGATCAGATCTCCCACGTCACGTCTCGTGAAAGGCAGGATTCGCGTGTTGGATGGCGAGCGGATGCTGCGTGAGGAAGAACAGATTGGCCGCATCCGCAACAGACCAACGGCTTTGGTGTGGGATCTCAATCAGGTGATGTCGGGACTTCCCGATGGTTCGTACACACTGGAATACCAGGTGCTTCAATCGGGGGTTCCATACGGTGATCCCGTGCTCGTCCCCCTGCACTACTCCAAACGCCTGGCCACCGGTCAGCCACCCCCTCCGGCTGCACAGCTACCCACCGCGATGCCGGGACCTGTCGCGCATTGGACCTTCGACGATTGCCAGCCAACCGACGTCACCGGAAATGGGCACGATGGCACGTTGTTTGGCGCACCCGAATGCATCGATGGTCCATTGCCGGGAACACGCGCCCTGAAATTCACACCAGAAACCCTCTCGTACGTGCTCGTCGATCGAGATATCGAACTGAAATCAGATCACACCCTGTCTGCCTGGGTACAACTCGAAGGCAGCGAGCACGTGAGCTGGCAGTTCATCATCTCCCGCATGTGGCGTACGTCGGCCTTGAGAGATGCCGCCTGGAGCCTGCGGTTCAGTCACAATCGATTGTTCTTCCGTGATCTGTATTGTTGCGTCGAGGACGACCGTTGGGCGATGGTGACAGCCACGTATTCGGGCACACAGGCACGGGTATACGTGGATGGAGAACTCGTGCAGGAATCCGATGTGGCACCCATCATCCAGGAGGACGATCTGCCCATCTGCATCGCCTGCAGCCAGGGCAACTCGCTGCCCCCTTTCCAATACTTCAAGGGGGCCATCGACGAGATACGAGTTTACAATCGTGCCCTGAGCGCACTAGAGATCGAAGCACTGTATCAGGGGAGGTAAATCCAGCGCCGAGGAGCATGCCCATGGCCCTAATGGGTCACTCGGAAACGCTCCTATACTTGTGACGACGGCGCACGAGGCGTACATCCTGTTGCATGGATTGCATACCAATTGAAGTCCTTTTCGCGCCCCTATGACGGAGTGGATCGACTGGCTGAGCCAGTATGCCTTCGAGGGTGGCATGGGCGGCCTCTTCGTGTTGTCCGTCCTCGACTCGGTAGGCGTGCCCACCGGTGGGGGTTCCGACATCGTCATCGCGCTACTCGCCTCCCTTCATCCCGAAACGTCATTTGCCCTTGGCCTCGTCATTTCTGGCGTCGTCGGTTCCCTCATGGGCTGCTCCGTACTCTACTGGATCGGCTTGCGTGGCGGCGAGCTTGGGGCCCGCCGGTTTGCCCCCAACGCCGTCACCTCCACACGCGCCAAACTGGAACGTCACGGCGCATGGGTCCTGTTTCTGGCAATACTCGCGCGCCCCCCGATTCCGACAAAACTGTTCATATTCTGCGCCGGCGTCGGTGCCCTGCCGCTGTTATTGCTGCGCTTTTTTGCCCTGCGCTGGTGGCGTCAGCAATCGGCGATCGATTGAACCATGCCCGCCCCCCTCGTCAACGCCGCCCGTCGCCTACGCCGTCAATTACAGGACATGACATTCCGTGCCCCCGTAACCCATGTCTACAATCCACTCGATTACGCGCGCGCAGCTCACGAGCAATATCTGACCAGCCACGGCAACGGGCCGAAAAAGGTCCTGTTTCTGGGTATGAACCCCGGTCCCTGGGGTATGGCTCAGACCGGTGTGCCCTTTGGCGAAGTTGCCGCAGCACGTGATTTCGTCAGAGTCGACGCCGCCATCGGCAAGCCGTCGCCCGAGCACCCCAAGAGACCTATTGACGGCCTCGCCTGTACGCGCTCCGAGGTCAGTGGTCGCCGCCTGTGGGGACTCTTCGCTGAGCGCTTTTCGAACCCCGAGGATTTCTTCGCCAACCACTTCGTCGTCAACTACTGTCCCCTCATGTTCATGGAGCAGACGGGGCGCAATCGCACACCCGACAAGCTGTACGCGGACGAGCGGGACGCTCTGACCGGGCCCTGCGACGAACATCTGCGTGCCGTCGTCAAGCTCCTGCAGCCTGAGTGGGTGATCGGTGTCGGTCGCTTCGCCCTCGACTGCGCTCGACGCACCCTGGGCGACAATCCGCCGGCTCAGATCGCCACCATCCTGCACCCCAGCCCGGCGAGCCCGGCAGCCAACCGCGGCTGGGCGGAGCAGGCGACACGACAACTGGAGGAGTTGGGAGTCTGGAGCAAAAATCTGCCCCCAAAAAACTGTTGATAGTGGCGTAACTTACTGTTTTCGTGACACTTTTTTTTCTGGCGGACGGGTTGCACCGGCTCTACGCGTTCAGTATACTCGGTCGTTTAGCCCTCCAGGGATTTGCGCCGGGCTGCACTTTGCTCCCCCGCGCACACCCAACTCTATCCCCATAGCCTGCGCCCAGGCTGCCGTCACGGGAACTCCCTATGACCCGTTCCGAGCTCCGCGATCATTTCCTGCGCGTCCGCCGGCTGACGGAGGACATCTGTGCGCCCCTGACCCCCGAGGACCATGTGCCACAGCCCGTGGCGGACGTGTCGCCGCCCAAATGGCATCTGGGGCATACGACCTGGTTCTTCGAGTCTCTCCTGCTCGGGCAATACATCCCCGGATACAAGCCATTCCATCCCGACTTTGCCTGGATCCTCAATTCCTACTACGAGAGTCTGGGGCCACGGGTGGAACGCCCCTTGCGAGGCACCCTGTCGAGGCCTTCGACACAGGAGATCGTCAGATACCGGGCCTCCGTCACTGAACAGATGCAGGGGCTCATCGACAGCATAGGTGACGATCAATACGAAGCGTTCTCTGAGCTGACCATTCTCGGGGTGCACCACGAGCAACAACACCAGGAATTGCTCGTCACCGACCTCAAATACATTCTCGCCTGCAATCCGACGTGGCCTGTGTATCGCACCGACACCGGTGTCCGCGAAGGCTCCCCGGCGACCCTGCCTCCCATGGACTATGTCGACATCGCCGGTGGCCTGCACGAGATCGGTTATGCGGGCAGCGATTTCCACTACGACAACGAGGGACCGCGGCACCAGACCTTCCTGCAGGATTTTCGCCTCGGTCAGCGGCTCGTCACCAATGGCGAATACCTGCAGTTTGTCGAAGATGACGGCTATGCCAAATTCGACCCCTGGTTGTCCGATGCCTGGATGCAGGTGCGCGAGGAACAGTGGACGGGCCCACTCTATTGGCGTCATCTCGATGGGGAGTGGCACGAGTTTACCTTGGGGGGCCTCGTGCGCCTCGACCTCGACGCCCCGGTCTGCCACGTCAGTTACTACGAGGCCGAAGCCTACGCCTTCTGGGCCGACAAGCGTCTACCCACCGAAGCGGAATGGGAGGTGGCAGCCACGGTGACGGGGGCCTCGCCACAGTCAGCGCTGTTTTTTGACGACGGCACCTTTCACCCCCGCGCCCTGCCGGCCGACACCTTACAGGCGGGTCGATTGTCGCAGATGTACGGCGATTGCTGGGAGTGGACGGGTTCCGCCTACCTGCCCTACCCGGGATACCGCCGTTTCGAAGGTCCCCTGGGTGAATACAATGGCAAATTCATGGTCAACCAGATGGTCATGCGTGGTGGCTCCTGCGCTACCTCACGCGACCACATCCGACCCACGTATCGAAACTTTTTCAAATGCGACAAGCGCTGGCAATTCAAAGGCATCCGCCTCGCCGATGAGGCCTGACATGACGGAAACAACAAAACCTCACGGCACGCTCACGGACGAGAAACTCTGGCACCTGCAACACTGCCCGCTGTTTTCCGGGATCAGCCGGCAGGAAATGGAACACCTGCGCAATGTGACCATCATGGTCAAGCTCGAGCCCGAGGACCGCATCCTCTCCGATGCCGACGACCCGAATGCGATCTGGTTTATCAAGGAAGGGCTCATGTCCCTCACCTACGGCG
The DNA here is from genome assembly GCA_003529325.1 of Candidatus Latescibacterota bacterium. Taxonomy (GTDB): domain Bacteria; phylum Latescibacterota; class UBA2968; order UBA8231; family UBA8231; genus UBA8231. Next base: position 11,044 of record DPVW01000385.1, read on the forward strand.
ACGCGGACGGCAAAGACGCCACCGTCCTGCTGCTGGGCCCTGGGGATCTCTTCGGTGGTATGGAGGGGGTCGAGAATCTCGACTACAGCCAGAATTTGGCGGCCCTCAAGCCGACGGTGTTGTGCCGCATGACTCAGATACAGATGGAAGGCCTGCTCAACAAACATCCCGAAATCGGCTATCGCATCACCAAGTTCTCCTGGCGGCGTATCGCCCGGTTGCAGCAGCGCCTCGCCGAGATCATGACCAAGTCCGTGCGCGTGCGCCTGGCGACGATGTTGGTGAATCTGTCCACCGACTACGGCGCCGATCTGCCCGAAGGAGGGCGTTCCGTGGGCCTCACCATCACCCACGACGACCTGGCCCGACTCGTGGGTTCAAGTCGCGAGATGGTCAGCAAGGTGATGTCCTCATTCCGCGACGAGGGTTTTATCCGCTCCTCCCGCAAGCAGATCAACATCACAGACCTGCCCGGCCTGCAGCAAATGGCCGAATCATAGACGGATTCCATGCTCGAACTGATACAGGTCACCCGTACCTTCGGCGCCACCGTCGCCGTGCAACCCACGGATCTTTCTGTCCGACCTGGCGCCACCACCGTTCTCATCGGTCCCTCGGGTTGTGGTAAGTCGACGCTGTTGCGGCTAATGATCTACCTCATCCGACCCGATAGCGGATCCGTCCGCTTCGAAGGGACCGAATTCAGCGACGACGACGTGCTCGATCTGCGCCACCGTATGGGGTACGTCATCCAGGATGGCGGTCTGTTCCCCCATCTGACAGCTGCAGACAACGTCGCCTTGCTCGCCCGCCACCTGGGTTGGGACGAGGCGAGGGTTACAACACGCCTGGACGAACTCGCCGACCTCACACGATTTCCCAGCGATGGCTTCAGCCGTTTTCCCGCGCAGCTGTCCGGCGGTCAACGGCAACGCGTCGGCCTCATGCGCGCTCTCATGCTCGACCCCGACGTGCTGCTACTCGACGAACCCCTCGGCGCCCTGGACCCCATCGTACGTTCCGAATTGCAGGTCGACCTGCGCGACATCTTTCGCACCCTTGACAAGACCGTCGTCATGGTCACCCACGATATGGGTGAAGCCGGCTTCTTCGGCGACGTCATCGTGTTGATGCGCGACGGTCGCATCATCCAGCAAGGCACCCTGTCACAATTGATCAACGAACCGGCCGACGATTTTGTCGAACGATTCATCCGCGCCCAGCGCACGGCAGTGCACGTGCTGGAAGAGGGTGCGGACTCGTGAGGCGTCTCTGCCTGGTCCTGCTGCTGACAGCCACCACGGCTGGCGCCCAGAGCGTCACCGTTGCCGTTGGCCAGCCAATTGCCGTGGGCTCCAAGGCGTTTACCGAGTCCGTCATTCTCGGCGAGATCGTCACCCGACTGGCACGGGATGCCGGCGCCAGAGCCGAACATCAGCGCGAGTTTGGCGGCACGCGTGTGTTATGGGAAGCCGTGTTGCGTGGGGATCTCGACATCTATCCGGAATACACCGGCACCATCGAGCAGGAGATTCTCGCCGGCAAACAGGTCGCACCCGGCGAGGATGGCTTGCGTGCCGCAGTCGAGGCCGAGGGTTTGCGCATGGGGCGCCCCCTGGGCTTCAACAACACCTACGCCATCGGGATGCGCGAACAGGTCGCCGACAGTCTCGGCATCCGTACCATCTCCGATCTGCAGGCACACGCCGATCTTGTGCTCGGCTTCAGCAACGAATTCATGGATCGAGGCGATGGCTGGCCCTCTCTGCGCGACGCCTATCGACTGCCACAGACCGACGTGCGCGGACTGCAGCATGACCTCGCCTACCGCGCCCTGGAGACCGATGACATCCACGCCATGGATCTCTACTCGACGGACGCCGAGATCGAGTATTACGCTCTGCGAGTCCTTATTGATGACCGCAAGCACTTCCCTACATACAACGCCGTACTCATCTACCGACCCGATCTCGAAGCACGCGCACCGGCCGTCGTGGCAGCGCTGCAACGCCTGACAGGCGTCATCGATGGCGGCACCATGTCAGGTCTCAACAAGCGGGCCAAAATCGACCGCGTATCCGAAGACCGGGTTGCCGCTGATTTTCTCGAAGTCGCCCTGCGCGTATCGACGACGGTGCGGGAAGTTACGATCATCGATCGGTTGTTGCGGCGCACGCGGGAGCACCTGACGCTTGTGCTGTTGTCTCTGGCTGCGGCCATCCTTGTGGCGGTGCCCCTCGGCATTCTGTCAGCCCGTCACGAACGTCTCGGTCAACTCATCCTCGGTGTTGCCGGCATCATCCAGACGATCCCGGCACTGGCTCTGCTCGTCTTCATGATTCCGCTACTCGGCATAAAGGAACCCCCCGCCATCTGCGCCCTGTTTCTTTATTCGCTGCTACCCATCGTGCGCAACACCTACACGGGTCTGACGGACATTCCCCAGAACATGCGCGAATCCGCCGAGGCTCTTGGCTTGGAGTCCGGTGTGCGGCTGCGCCTCGTCGAACTGCCCCTGGCCTCTCGGTCCATCCTGGCCGGTATCAAGACCTCCGCCGTCATCAATGTCGGTTTTGCCACCCTTGGCGCCTTCATCGGCGCCGGCGGTTATGGTCAGCCCATCCTCACCGGCCTGCGTCTCAACGACATGAGTCTCATCCTGCAGGGCGCCGTGCCCGCCGCGGTGATGGCCCTTGTCGCGCAGGGCCTGTTCGAACTCTCCGAGCGCGTCCTTGTCCCCAAGGGCCTGCGTCTCGACCCACTAGACTAGACGTTTTCGGAAGGACCACCAAGATCTCCCACTTCAACGAAATCCCCACCGAATCCGACAGCCTGACACTGGTTGCGGCGCCCGACACAGGGCAGCGCACGGATATCGCCGCCGATGTCCATATCGGTCTGACGGCAGCACGAAAGTGGCTCCCCTGCCTGTACTTCTACGACGAAGCGGGTTCGCTCTTGTTCGAGCAGATCTGCGATCTGCCCGAGTATTACCCCACACGGACAGAACGGGCCATCCTCGAGGAACATGCTGACAAACTCGTGGCGCATGTCGGCCACCCCGTCGATCTCGTCGAGTTGGGTTCGGGTTCGGCGAGCAAGACCCGTCTCGTCGTCGAAGCCCTGCTGCGCCGCCACGGGCAATTGCGCTTTATCCCCGTCGATATCTCGCGCTCCATCCTCGAGGAGAGTTCCCTTGCCCTGGTCGAGGACTACAGTGATCTCGAGGTCCTCGCCGTCGCCGGCGAATACCACGACGGGTTGGACTTTCTCAAAGGCGAGAGTGGCCCACCGCGTCTCATCCTCTGGCTTGGTTCCAACGTCGGCAACTTTGTTCGCGCCGATGCCATTCACTTCCTGCAACGCCTGCGAGGGGCCATGCGTCCTGGCGATCAACTCCTTGCCGGCATCGACCTGCGCAAAGATCCCGCCACGCTGTTGGCGGCCTACGACGATGCCGCTGGCGTCACCGCCGCCTTCAACAAGAACATCCTTCGGCGTATCAACCACGAACTAGGTGGCCACTTCGAGCTGGATCATTTCCGCCACGAGGCCCGCTGGAACGAGACGGAGGGACGCATCGAGATGCATCTCGTCAGCGTCGCAGCTCAATCCGTCCTGATCGATGACCTCGATCTGATCGTCACCTTCGACGACGGTGAGAGCATCCATACGGAAAACTCCTACAAATATTCACTGCACGAGATCGAGACACTGGCAGCGGCAGCCGGCTTCACCGCCGATAGTCAGTGGTTCGACGAGGCGCACCGATTCAGCGTCAATCTGTGGCAACCGGAAACCGCATGTTGATCATCGATTCGCATCTCGACATCGCCTACAACGCCCTGAGTTGGGACCGTGACCCGACACAGAGTATCCAGCGTATGCGCGAGTCCGAAGCGGGCATGCCGGAGAAGGGCCGCGGCCTCAACGTGGTCAGCTTCGAAGAACTCCGGCGCGGCGAGATCGGTCTGTTCTTCGTCACCCTGTGCTGCCGCGTCGGCTCCCAGGGCAAACGGTTCCCCGGGGTGCGCACACAGGATATCGCCTACGCCAGCGATCGCGGCCAACTCGCCTACTATCAGTTGCTGGCGCAGAAAGGGGTATTGCGACAGATCCGCAATACCGCTGACCTCGAATCCCACCTGCAGGCGTGGGACGCCGATCCCGAGCACTGTCCTCTAGGTTTTGTGCTCACCATGGAGGGCTGTGACGGTATCGTCGATGATGCGCAGGTCCCGCAGTGGTGGAACGAAGGCCTCCGCGTCGTCAGCCTCTGTCACTACGGTATCAGCTCCTATTCCCACGGAACCGAGGCCCCCGGTGGCCTGACGCCACGGGGTGCCCCCATGCTCCAGGCGCTGGAGCAGGCGGGGATCATGCTCGATCTCAGCCATCTGGCAGAATCCGCCTTCTGGGAGGCCCTCGACGCCTTCGGTGGTCACGTGCTGGCGACCCACAACTGCGTGCGCGCCTTGTGCGACCACGACCGTCAGTTCGATGACGACCAACTCCGGGCCATCATCCAGCGGCAAGGTGTCATCGGCGTCGCTTTCGACGACTGGATGTTGTCCCCCTTGTGGGACAAACAGGCGCAGGACAACACGGGGATCACCCTGGCAACCGTCGCCGACCACATGGACCATATCAATCAACTCGCCGGCAACGCCCGGCATGCCGCCATCGGCACCGACCTCGACGGCGGCTACGGCAAGGAGCAATCCCCCGAAGACTTGGATACCATCGCCGATCTGCAGAAGATTCCTGAGATCCTGTCCCGTCGTGGCTACAGCGACGACGACATCGGCGCCATGATGCACGGGAACTGGCTACGTATCCTGCGCCAGGGACTTCCCGGAGAATGACTATGGCTGTCCGTTTCGCCCTGCTCGCCGACTCCCACTATCACCCCGCTGCGCCGAAAGACTTCGCTCCCCCCAAGTTGCTGACGCGCGGGCCTGAGATCCTTACTGCCACGGTCCCCGCCGTCAACGCGCTCTCCCCCGAGTTCATCCTGCATGTGGGCGACCTGCTCTGCGGTGGCGGCTCCTTCGAGCTCTCCCGTGACCAGTACGAACGGTCGTTGCACGATGTCGCCACCGCCTACGCCGGCTTCAACGCCCCACTCCACTGCGTACCGGGCAACCACGACTGCGACGCCCAGGATCACCGTTACGGGGACTTCGCCCGCACCTTCCACACACCTCACGTGCTGGACGTCGTCGAGTTGGCACCACGATTGCGACTGGTACGGGCTCATATCTTCCGCGATGGAGAGGCCGACGGTGGCACCTGGACCGACGCCCTCGACGAGGCCCTGCGCGGCGCCGACGCCGAGGCCCGGGCTGATGGCGTCGTGCTCGTTCTTATGCTGCACGCCTGGATCCACCCCGGCGTCGGCGACCAACCCACAGGCGGCATCATCACCAACGCCGCACGACTGCAGGAGACGCTCGCTCAGTGCCCGACGGTGGCGGCCACCTTCAGCGGCCACCGGCACGCCAACCGTATCCGCCTGTTTCGGGATTATCTGTGCATCGACACAGCCTGCCTCATCGGCTACCCCCTCGGCTTCCGTGAGATCACCATCAGCGACGACGGCTGGCTTACCGCCAGGTGGCATACCCTCGATCTGCCCGAAATTCTCGCCCACTCAGCCGGGCTGTCAGCTGAGGAGCGCAATCAGCGCTGGGCGGGAGAATTCGGTGATCGCGACACCACCGTCCTGCTGCCCCGGGCGCGCGCCATCTGGCAATAGGAGCCTGAAGCAGTTGACCGTCTCCGGTCGTGGTCCGTACAATGAAGACTCACGTACTCTCCGCCTCTATCGCCCCGACGGCCACCATGTCCAACGCCACATTTCTGCGTCAGGTCTCTCTGTTCGACTGCCTCGGTGACCCCGAACTCGAGGCACTCGCGGAGTTGACATTTTCCCGCACCTTCGACAGATCCCAGTTCATCATTCTGGCGGAGGAGTCGGGAGACACGCTGTTCATCATCCGCAGCGGCCAGGTGAAGGTCAGTCTGATCCATGAGGACGGGAAGGAATTCATCCTGTCCCTGCTGGAGGAGGGCGAGGTCTTCGGCGAACTCTCACTACTCGATGACCGCCCACGCTCGGCGAATGTGACGGCCATGATGAAGACCGAGCTGATGATGCTCAAGCGCTCCGACTTTCTGCGTCTCGTGGAACGGGTACCGCAGATTGCGATCTCCCTGCTGGAAGAGCTCGCCTCGCGCTTGCGCCGCACCGACGATCAGGTCGAAGGTCTGGCACTGTTGGACGTCCATCACCGTGTCGCCAAGACCCTGCTGCGCATGGCCGAAGACGGCGGCCAGACCTCACCCGAGGGCATCCTGATCCGGCGCCGCCCCACCCATCAACAACTGGCCAACATGTCGGGCACCACCCGCGAAACGGTGACCCGCGCCCTCAAGCAGCTGCAGGACGAGGGCTACATCCGTATCAGTGGCCGCCAGATCCTCATTCTCGCCGATTCCACCGACTGACAAAGGAGTTCCACCGATGCCCTTCACTCTGGAGCTTGGCGCAGCTGCTGCTGACTTCGACCTGCCAGGCGTCGATGGTGCCAACCACCGGCTGACAGAATATGCCAGCGCCCTCGTCGTTATTTTCACCTGCAACCACTGCCCCTACGCGATTGGCAGCGAGGACCGAATCATGGCGCTGCATGATGACTATGCCGCTCGCGGCGTGCGACTCGTCGCCATCAGCTCGAACGAGACCATCGGCCATCCCACTGATTCATTCGAGCATATGGTCACACGCGCCAAAGAGAAGAACTTCCCCTTCGACTATCTGTTTGACGAGTCGCAGGACGTGGCCCGTGCCTATGGCGCCCTGCGCACACCCCACTTCTTTCTATTCGACGGGGATGGCGCTTTGGTCTACACGGGTCGCATGGACGACAACCCGCGCGACGCCGCTGCGGCCACCACCCATGAACTACGTGATGCCATCGACGCCGTTCTCTCCGGTGCTACGATTGCCGAACCCCTGACGAACCCTCTTGGTTGTAACGTGAAGTGGAAGGATCAGGATGCCCATTGGATGCCCCCCGAGGCCTGCGACCTCATCTAGTGCCGTGTCTCGGAACAATCCAGGTTTCCGATTCTGCGGCCTGTGTCGTCGTCGGTGACGACGGCGGAACGCCGATTTACATGACCTACACCGACAGCGGCGAGCCGACGTCCGATCTGCACATTCTGTTGCTGCACGGATTGTTCGATCAAAGAAACACCTGGTCCGCACTGACACCGTACCTGGTGGCGGCAGGTTTCCACGTGATCGCTCCCGACTTTGTCGGCTTTGGCGCCAGCAGTCGCCCGCTGCTGCTTGACCGGCCTGCCGACGAGCGCTACAGCATGGATATGCAGGTCGAATTCCTGCGCACCTTCATTCAGAAGCTCGAGCTCGATAACCTTGTCGTCATCGGTAGCTCCCTGGGTGGTGGTGCCGCCTTGCGAATGCTGTGCACGCCCTGGCCGCTGGCGCCCTGCGTACGCGCCCTCATCCTCGAGGACGCCGCCGGTTATCCACAGGCCCTGCCCGCACACCTGCAACTGATCGCTGGCTGGCCGGGGCGCCTGTTGCTGCTGCCATGGATGCAGTCGCTGTCACTGGCGATGGGGGTGGCGCGACGGCTGACAGGCCGAACCTTTCGCCAGGCCTTCTACGACGCACAAAAGATCTCACCGGCACTGATCGACGACGCAGTCAGCATGCTGCAAACACCGAACACACTGTATGCCTACCGCGAATCAGCCCGCAACCTGATCCCGCAGGATCTCGATACTTTCGTGGAGCGCTATTGCGAGCTTGACCTGCCGACGCTGATCCTGTGGGGCAGGGACGACCGTATCGTGGCACCCTTGTTCGCCTTGCTCTTCCAGGAGCAGATCACAGACTCGACCCTGCACGTATTCGACGAGTGCGGTCATGCCCCCCATCTGGAACTTCCCGTCGAGACAGCCGTCGTCATCCGTGACTGGCTACGCCGCCACGTCGTCTGCTAGAAAGAGCCTCTCTCCAGTGACCACCGACGAAACCCACCGTGAGTCGATCACGACCACGGAGGCAGCATACTGCATCCACGTCGGTGGCACCGTCGACGGCGAGTCTGTGCGCGACCCCGTGGGGTATGGCAACTACGGTCAGTGTTGGGAGAATAATCTGTGGACCCGTCTTGAGAACGTGGGCGAGGAATTGGTCGTCAACCCTTGGATTGAAGTTGGCCACAGCCACTGGCAGTCGTTGGAGCAGATCCTTGAAAGCATCCTTGCCCCCGACATGAGCGACGCCGACAAGGCCCGTGCCATCTGGGAGTTCGCCCGCAGGCACCGCTACCACAGCACGACGGCGGACGACGAGGTCAAGGACACGGTGAAGATGCTCAACGTCTATGGTTATACGTTGTGTTGGGACGAGGCCTTCACCCTGTCCAATCTGTGGCAGGCGGCGGGGTTGAAGATCCGTCGCGGCTTGCCTCATGGTCACTGTACGACAGAGGTCTTCTACGATGGCGCTTGGCATCTGCTCGACAGCGACGAACATCTGCTCGTTCTCGGCCGCGACAACAAAACCATCGTCGGCGAAACCGAGATCTCCCGCGACCACGACCTGATGAAGCGCTCCCATGCTTACGGTCTGCTCAGCCCCGAAAATCGCAGTCGCTCCGAAAGTGCCGCCTCGTTGTTCTGCTATGCCGGCGAGCGCTCCGGCACGAGAGCCAGGATCGGCGACCACCGCATGGACCTCACCCTGCGGCCGGGAGAATCCCTGACCTGGCGTTGGGACGAACGCGGGCGATATCACGGGTACGGTGACGCGCCGCCCCGCTTCTGCAATGGTTCGCTCATGTGGTCGCCCCCACTCGACTCGACCTTCGAGCGCTGGACGGAATCATCGACGTCAGCCCAGAGCAACGGCGCCGGGTTGAGTGCGGATGCGCTGAGCTGGCTCCTGCAGACACCCTACGTGATGGTAGGTGGCCAACTCGAAGCAGATCTCGGGCAATCTCCCGTACGGGTAGAATTGTCACGCCACGGCGAAGGCTGGGTGGAACTGGGGAATGGACTGGCTGGCGATGTGATTCTCGACCTCGACCCGTATTTCGCCCATGACTCCGCCCCCTGCTACTCGGTGCGCCTGCGTCTGACGGGAAGTGGCGTGACAGTGAACGACCTGCACATCGAATTGACCCTGCAGATGGCGCCGCTGTCGCTGCCAGCACTCCGGTTGGGCGACAACCGTGTGATCTATGCAGATGGCTCCCCCGGTCGCCGCGTCGAAATCACCCACGCCTGGCGCGAACGAGAGGATCTACAGGCCCCGGCGGCGCCGATCCCGGAGGGTTTTGGCACCGCCTCTG
>DPVW01000385.1:20763-25836 GCA_003529325.1 Candidatus Latescibacterota bacterium
TGTCACCGTCCGTGGCACGAAGCCAACGCTACGTTGGTCAGATACCTGCGGCGAGAGCGGCGACTACCACCTCCGCCTGAGCACAGATCCCGCCCTGCGCTGGGTCCTGTCCCCGGTCTTCGAAAAACTCCTGTCTCGGACGCCGGCGAAGGGACAGGCGCAATGGACGGTGCCGGAGGAGGGTTTGCTGAATCCGGAGACCAGCTACTACTGGCAGGTCCGAGCCCGCAGCGCCGATGACGTATGGGGCCCCTGGAGCGACACGGCGAGTTTCACCTGCCGCGCCCCTGGGGTACCGTTACACGTACACCTCGACATGGATTGGGAGACTCGTCGGGGGACGCTGCATTGGCGTGCGAACCCCGAGGGCGAGACTCCGGTACGCTTCGAGATCTACGGCAGCGACGAACGGGGCTTCTCCATCAGCCGTCAGGAGTATACTATCGTCGCCGGTGAGAGTGAGGAGAATGGGGTGCGTGTCATGACTGCCAACCTGCTGTCAGAGACTCAGCAGACGAGCGCCGTCGTCGTCGACAGGGGTCTGAACACCGGCAACCGAGCCTTCTACCGTGTCGTCGCCATAGACGCTGAAGGCGTGCGCAGCGGTCCCTCCGACTACGCGGAGGCGACACGCCCCTTCCTGACCACGGAGTTACCTGCCCGGATCACCGCGGGTGAAACCACCGTCATCACCCTCGCCACGATCCAATCCATCGGCGATCTGCGGGCTGAAAGCGTCGGACCTCACCGCTACCGGCAAGCGCTCCGCGAGGGCGATGATGTCCTGTTTCTTCTCGACGAGGGACCAGACTTTGTCGAACTTGCCCTCGACGGTCAACTGACGCTGCGACCGGAGCCACGCCATGCCAGTACACACACGATCACGGTGCGAGTCAAAAACGGGCAGGGCGGCGTTGACGTCGTCGGTTTCGATCTACTGGTGATGCCATGAGCGAACCATCGATGCAGCATAACATCGGTCCCGATGGCATCCGGATCCGGGCCTTTTTGGGCGTTCTGTTTTTCGTCTTCGCCTTCGGCATGATGGCACTTCTTACGGTGGTTGGCGCACCTTTGCCATTTCGCATGGGTACCTTCCTCCCCATCTGGATCGGCACGCTGTCCCTGCTACAAGCGATGACCGGAACTTGCGTGTTCCTTGCTGGCAGGGGAGCCTGTACCACCGAGATGGGTAGCCGTCGAATCGACGACGAGGACCTACGTAAGTATTTCGTACGCCGCTCTTCACGAATTCACCTGCAGGCTTTGGCCTCGGCCCTGGTGCTGACCCTGCTCCTCGTCCTGCTCTCCGTTCTCATTCCCTGGCGCGTTCCCGTTTAGTCGGGTTCAAGCTCATGGCCAAGACCAAACTCCTGCTGCAGGTCCTGAAGAAGATCCCTGTCTTCCATGCCCTGCCCCCTCCCAGGTACGACGCCTTGTGACACTCTGTCGGCCACGGGAACTACAGGAGAGCGACATTCTCTGCCGTTACGACACACCAAGCGACGAGATGTACCTGCTGCTCGCAGGAGAGTTAGCGGTGATTACGCCCGAAGGCTTGCGCGTGGCCACGATCAGACCCGTCACGTCCGTCGGCGAGATGGGTCTCGTCACCGGGCAAACGCGTTCGGCAACGGTCGTCGCCGTGCAGAGCTCTCGGGTCCTGGTTCTGAGCACGTGCTGAATCCGGCACTACCCGTCGTCGGTGTATCCGGTCATGTAGGCGGAGCCGAGCTCGAAGACTGCGGCTTTGCCGCCTTTATGGACAAACCACTGCAGTTGGAGAACTTTCGCCAGCTTGTGGAAGATACCCTCGCACAGCACTAGCACTAGCCGTCCTGGCTGACAAAAGCGAAGGGGTCCGCTCGTAGCGCCGCCTCGCCTCTTTCCCACATCAACCGGGTCTCCAGAAGGTGGGCCTCAGCGGCCAGCACCGGGCCCTGCTGCAGGCCATCCTCTCGCAGCAGCTCTGCCACTCGTTCGTAACGCTGATTCCAGCCGGCAAAGCCATGCCGCCTGCAGGTGATCTGCCGCTTCTGGGTACCGAGTTCCAATTGATATATGACTGGATTACCGAACAGGTAAGGTGGCTGCACCAGTTCCTCGACGCCGTGCATCGATGTGTTGGGCCGCAGGCCGCAACCGAGGAACAGCAATTGGCCTCCCAACTCGGGCAGCTTGCGCAGTGGGGAGCGCGCCCCGACGGGCGTCGTGTCGAGGTGATGGTCGGCGACGATCTGGTCGGCAAGCAGACCTGTTGCGCAGACGGAGTGGGTCGGCGACCCTGAGCGCTTCGTACCGCTGCGGGTGCGGAAATACTCCGTGATGGCGCCGACACAGCTGGGGGTGGTCTCGCGATTGAAGTGCGTCTGCTCGGCGCCCACAGTGGCGTAACTCAACGCCGGCAGCAGCAGCGTGCCCTGCGACCCGAGGGCCTGCAATAGACCATCGATCACCGTCTCGGGGCCTCCTTCGACGTGGCCCATCGACGACAACGACGAATGGACGAGGAGCACACCTGACTCACGCACACCGAGCGCACTGACCTGCGCCGCGATTCGCTCCGACGTTGGCCCGTGCGCCGTCGTCATGTGTGTGGCGGCAGGTCGAGCAGAAACTGCCCACCCTCGGCGGCCTCGGTGAGGCGAGTTCATTCACCAACGGTAGCCACGGGGCCCGGTGACCACAACTGGGCTACTCACACCGATCTCCACAGAGAGTCCACAGATCATGCTCATCGTCGCGTTACTGCTGCTCGCCGTTGCCGTCGCCGCAGCACTCATCCTCTTTGCCCTCGCCAGCGCCCTGGGCGAACATCGCACCGCCAAAGTCGGTACCACACTTACCGACGTCGCCGACACCAGTCTACCGACACCGGCGTTGACGCGAGCCGACAGTTACAACGTGCTCGCCAATATCCGGCTTCTCAACCACTCGTTGAACGCCATTCCCCTGTTGACGGATAGCCTCCACAGAGCAGCCCTGCCCGGCACGCAGCTGTAGCCTGTTATAATAACTGTCGTGGAAATGACTCCACCCAGCGCCGCTGGTAGTGGGGCAACTCGTTCACTGTCACCGAAAGGTCAATCGTGCAGTGGAAGGCATCGACGGTGGAACGCACGCTGCACATGGAGTCGATGATCATGGTGCCATCACGACGCACGATCCGGCGCCAATGACGCCCCCTGGCCGAGACCTCTGCAGGCTCTCGGGCACTGGCCCAGATCTCGAGGTCCCGCTCGTTCGTTACCTCCATGCCGGCGTGGCTGTTCTGGGTTTTGCGCTGCAGCATCTTCAGTGCCGTGCGCTGATTCATCACATCTCGCACGATCTGCCATACCGGCTCGTCTGGTGCCAGAGCGTATGGTTCCGGCTCCTGAGCAGGGGGCAGATCGAGTTCGTCTGGCGGAAAGCGCTCGCCATCGGCGGTGGCGCGCACTTCGACTGTCGGCAGCAACAGTCGAGAGGGATGCATGACGCCGTGAAATACGCGATTCGTGCCGGCATAAGGTGTGGGCCACAGATTTGGAAAGTCGGCGCCTGCCACCGATAACCGCAGCCGATGACCAGGTTCAAACCGCCACGCCGTGGCATCCAGCTCGATATCGAGTTTATAGATGGTGTCGGGCACCATCGCCACGGGCTCTTCCAGTGACTGGCGACGGGTGCCATTGAGCACACCGGTGCAGATGAGGGCACTCGTACCGTCCGGCGCCACATCGCATAGTCGCACGACAAAACACATCACTGGGGCCGTCGAACTCACATGCAATTCGACCCGTGGCCAGCCGAGGATCTCCATGGGCGTCGTCAATACAGCACTCGTGTATGTGAGTGAGTAGGCCTCATCCGGACGCTGATCGGTGGGCAGACCGAAGGGCACGCCCCCACTCCACAGACCTCCGCAAGTGCCCACGGTGGCATCATAGACGTGCTCGTCGAAATCGCCCTCGCCTTCAGCAATGCCTGCAGGGGCATCGTTGCACAGACAACCCTCACACGCCAGCCACCATGTTTGCGCCGTCGTCGCTGACAGATCTTTCTCGGCGCGCCAATAACCACTTGTCCTCGTGCGATCGGCACGTGGCTCATCATACCCTTGCATGTAAATCTGTACCGATGGCGCATCCATCACCCCGTTGTCCTCCCCCTTGAGCCAGTGATCGCACCAGCGCACGACCTCGTCCAGATAGTCGATGCAGGGACCGGGCAAGGCGGTGTCCGGGAAGGCGTGATTCCAGGGCCCCATGAGCAACCGTTTGGGTACGCTCAGGTTGTTGAATGTTCGTAACGGCGGATTCGGATACCCATCCCGCCAACCGCCGATCATGAACACCGATGCCTTGATGTCGTCATATCGCCCCCGAATGCTCCCCGGTCGCCAGTAAGGACCATCCGTGGGATGTGCCATCCACTTCAGCATGTAGGGGGTGTTGTTCTCGAGATGTTCCTCCCACACCTTGGCCCAGTCCAGACCACTGTACTCGGGGTATGGCGGCATGGCATTCATGCCGATCATCGATGCACCATAGGCGCCAATGTCGTAATAGCAGCGCATGGCACCGCCACGATAGTGACAGTCATCGGTGTAGCGGTCGTCGGTAAAGTCCACAGGGATGATGGTCACCAGGTGGGGTGGCGCCAGTGCCGCGACCTGTACCGCCGTAAAACCACCGTAGGAGATGCCGATCATGCCGATTCGGCCACTGCACCACGGCTGTTCGGCGAGCCACTCGATCGCCTCGTAGCCATCCCGCTGCTCGCGCTCCGTGTACTCGTCGAAGGCGACACCCTCACTCGAACCAGAGCCACGACAGTCGAGCCGTGCCCCGATGATGCCATTCTGCGCCAATCGATGATGATGACCGGAGTACGGTGCGTTGTCATCCTTCCGATACGGGATGTATTCAAGCAGCAACGGTTGCGCCTGCACGCGCCAGTCGCCGGCACCGTCATCTGGCACGTGCATATCCAGAGCGACACGCACGCCGTCCTCCATCTCGATCATCACATTCTTGATGAAGCGGACGCCATCCTGCGGCTCGAACTCGATCATGGTTCCTGTTCCTTGCC
>DPVW01000385.1:25849-26637 GCA_003529325.1 Candidatus Latescibacterota bacterium
GGGCCCGCGTTTGCGGGTGAAATAACTCCACGCCCTCTCCGCCAGTACCCGCAACCGGGTGTCGTATTCGATGAGGTAGGCGATGTGCACGAGCAACCACGTCACCCAGGCGAACCAACCACCGAAGCGCAGATATTTGAGATCGCAGACAGCGGCATGGCGACGGGGCAATGCCGGACAATGGAGCGTCATCCTGCTCGTGGTGCGCCATGTCGCCGATGACATAGATCTCCGGGTGCGCTTCGGAATTCAGATGAGCATCGACGAAGAAACGGCCCTGGCGGTCCTGTCCGGCCCCCGTCGCCTGCGCCAGTCGATCCGCAAGGGGCGTGGTCTTCATCCCTGCTGCCCAGAGCACCGTATGCGTGGCGATCACCTCTCGCCTGCCTCCCTGTTCGACGAGGCAGTACGCGGTCGGCGCCTTCCAGCAGGATCACCTCCGCCTCGTATGAGTCGAAGGCACGAAATTCACCACCTAGCGTGCTGCTCTTCAGTTCGGCGATGGCCCCCGCCAACTCGACCCCCGTTGGACCGGCGCCGATGACGACGAATCGCAGCCAGGGCGCCCGCCCCTCGGCGCTGGGCTCGGCTTCGGCCTGCTCGAATGCGGAGAAGATGCGGCGACGAGTCGAGAGCGTCCTCCACCGTCTTCAGACTCCCCGTCACCTGCTCCCAGTCGTGGTTGCCGAAGTAGTGGTAGCGCATGCCGGCGGCGACGATAAGACTATCGTACGAGACCCGTCGATCGTCGCTGAGCACGACCTCTGCTGCCGCCGTATCCACCGCCG
>DPVW01000385.1:26956-30122 GCA_003529325.1 Candidatus Latescibacterota bacterium
CCACCGCCGACGATGACGACACGATGGGTCGTGTCCTGTCTCACTTCAGCAGCACGCCCTGCATCGGCGGCGATTGCATCAATGGCGCCACAGGCTGTGGTATTGGAGCGGGAGGGGGTGGTTCTGTCAGTGTCTGAAGGACGAACAGCAACAGCACGGACCGCAGCGACCAGGAGAGGGTGCGGATCCAGTTCGTCGACACCAGACGGTCGACACTCTCGGCGACAAATCCTCGAGCCAACTGCCGATGTAATGGCGCCTGCAACACGAAGGTCGAGAGCCAGATGATGGCCAGTAGCACGACATTTGCCAGCAGCAGAGCTGACGACTCTGTGGGTGGTACGATGGCGAGCCAGACGCCGGAGCCCAGTTCGAAAAGCATAACTGGCACCACGATCGGGCTCGTGCGACGCGTGTGTTGTATTTCGTAGCGGGAAAACCCGGATGCCCCGACACGATGCAGCAGTGGATAGTGGACGACCTGGACGAACCAGACCAGACCGGTCATGAACAGGGCAGCGGCGGCGTGCAGGACAAGAATTGTCATGGTCGGAGTCTAAGAAGGTCGACGAGGGCTTCCGCCACCTTGGGATGGCGAAACACATAACCACTAGCGCGCAACGCCAGCGGATCGACGCGTGTACTCGACAGCAGCAAGGACTCACCCATTTCGCCGAAGAGCAATTTCACCACGAACTTTGGTAGAGGGAGCAGCGTTGGCCGTCGCATCGCTCGACCAAGAGCGACGGTGAATTCCCGGTTTGTCACCGACTCGGGAGCCACGGCGTTTACCGCCCCGTGCATGTTCTGGCGGAGGACGTGATCGATCATGCGCACCAGGTCGTCGAGGGTGACCCAACTCATGTACTGTCGTCCCGAACCGACTCGGCCACCTAACCCCAGACCGAAGGGCAACATCATTTTTGCCAGTGCCCCGCCCCTGGGGCTAAGCACGACCCCCATGCGTAGATGTACCACGCGGATCCCCGCCTCGCGCGCCGGCGCCGCTGCCCCCTCCCACGCGGCGGCCACATCGGCCAGAAAATCTTGCCCGACAGGAGCCTTCTCCGTGCACACCTGGTCGCCGCAATCCCCGTAGTAGCCCACCGCAGAGGCGCAGATCAGCACCTTTGGCGGCTGCGCAAGATTGGCCAGACTCTCACTCAACAGACGCGTTCCGTCCACACGACTGCTGCGAATCAGCGCCTTCTTGGCTGCCGTCCAGCGGCCGACAATGCTTTCCCCCGCCAGGTGCACGACGGCGTCCAGTCCTTCCAGATCCGCCGCCGGCAGCACCCCCTGTGCGGGATCCCACACCACCGTCGGCTGACCTGCGGGCCCCGGGGAACGGGACAACCGCACGATTTCGTTGTCCGACGCTGCCAGGTAATCGATCAGCGCCCCACCGACGAGTCCGCCACACCCACCGACAAGAACCTTCATCTCAAGCCGCTGCCAGGTCCTTCAATGTTTCGCGAAATGCCTCGGCGAAGTCGAGTCGTTGTTTGGGCGTGCCCACCGTCACGCGCACACAACGGTCGCCCGGTGGCTTGCCGGGCATGCGCACAAAGACATCGCGCTCCAGCAGGCCTGCCAGCGTCGCCCGTGCCCGCGCGCCGGAGCCCAGATCGATATTGACGAAATTGGTCGCCGATTCGATGTGGCCAAGACCCAGCTCTGCCGCCAGCGCGACGTACTCGGCGCGCCCCACTTCCACCTCTCGCACGACGTGTGCGACATGCTCTGTGTCTCCCAGCGAGGCCATGGCCCCGCCCTGGGCGACACGGTTCACACCAAACTGATTACGCACCCTGTTGAGGGCGGTGACCACCTCGTTGTGGGTGATGGCGTAACCGACGCGAGCGCCCGCCATGCCGTGGGCTTTGGAGAATGTCCGAGTACGCACGAAGCGTGGGTCCCGCGTCTCCATCGGACCCATCGCCGCTGCGGGAGCGAAGTCGGCGTAGGCCTCGTCGAGAATGAGCATGCAGTCGTTGGGCAGTTCGTCGAGCAGCGTCAGCACATCATCGGCTGGGCGCCAGGTTCCCATCGGATTGTCGGGGTTGGCGAGATAGACGATTCGTGCCCCCTCTGCCTGGGCGGCGGCGGCCAACCCCGGCAGATCGACGTGGTCCTGCACATACGGCACCTCCACCAGTCTCGCACCATACCCGCTGACGTGATAGGCAAATGTGGGATACGAGCCCAGGGGCATGACGACCGTCTCCCCGGGGTTGGCGGCGATACGCACGAGGTCGCCGAGGATCTCATCGATCCCGGCGCCCACGTGCAGAGCTGATACCGCCACCGCATGATATGCCGCCAACGCCTCGACCAATTCGTGGGCCTCCGGGTCGTTGTACATCCACAGATCATCGATGGCTCGCCGCATCACCGCTGCCGCCACCGGTGAGACGCCGAAGGGACTCTCATTGGCGCCGATGCGCACCTGCAACGGGCGACCACTGCGTCGCGCCAATGTCTCCGGCCCGACGAAGGGTACAGTGGGTGGCAAACTCGCGACGATGTCCGTCAGGGGTAAATATTGTCTCATTCTCGCGCTGTCCGTATCTCTTGAAGGCAACGACCATGACGGGCAAAACTCCATCCACCCCTGCACAACGTCAAGCATTCGGCCTGCGGATCCCGCGGGCCTCCGATGCACAACTACGCGCCCTCCGTGCCACCCACCAACCGACACATCAGGGCTGGCCTTGTGGAGTGCCACGTGATTGCTGCTGGACCATCTCGAAGCTCAGGAATTTGCCGGCGGACGCGTGCCCGACATCGGCTGTGGTTGGGGACTGGCCGGCGTCTACTGCGCCAGCGTCCTGAGTTGCGACATCGACCCTGAAGTGCTGCCAATCGCCCAATATCACCCGCGCCTCAACGATGTAGAGATTGTCACCGAGGCGCGCGGCTTTGACTCGCTGCAAGGCGCCATGCTGGAAGATGTGTCGTGGATCGTAGGCGCGACATCTGCTTTCGCGGCGATCTCATCGAGCCACTCTTCGGTCTCATCCGGCGAGCTTGCACCGTGGGCGCCCGAATCGCCATCGCGGATCCCGGCCGGCCCCCGTTTCAAACCCTCGCCTCCCGCTGCGTCAGCGAACTCGGCGCCTGGACCGAACCGGTCATCACGCCCGAGCCCCTCGTCGCCTGGCCG
>DPVW01000385.1:30505-35362 GCA_003529325.1 Candidatus Latescibacterota bacterium
TCAGTCCCTCATAACAACTGCGGCCTGCAGCACACGTATCGGGACAGACCGGGCCGTCGTCCAGACCGGTCTGCAGCAGCGTTCGCAGACAGAAGAATTGGGCATTCATCTGCTCGGCGCCATAGATGTCCTCGTCGTCGAAGGCAGGCACATAACTCTTCTTCGTGCGCAGATTGTGGCACTGATTCAGCTTGGCCATCGTCTCTGTCTCCTTATGCCAGCTGCTGCAATGCACGCCGCAGCAGGTTGCGGGTGAGCGTCACCTTGAACCCATTTTCATCCAGGGGTCGTGCGCCCTCCACAGCCGCAGCCGCAGCGTCATCGATGGCAGCGCTGCTGAGTGTACGCCCCTGCAACTGCTCCACCGCCGCCGGTACACTCCAGGGGATCGGCGCAACACCACCGAGGACGATACGCCCGTCACGCACACTCTCCCCATCCATCTCAAGCGCCACGGCAACGCTACTCACGGCAAAATCCAGCGACTGCTTTTCTCGAAACTTGAGGAATGTGGAGCGTGTCGATGCCTTTGGTTTGGGCAAATGGATGCGGGCGATGAGTTCATCGAGACCGAGAGCGTTTTCACTAAGGAGATTTTCTCGCGGGCCCTGAAAAAAGTCAGCCAATGCCAGCATTCGTTCACCCTGAGCGCCGTGAATCTCCAATTCTGCACCCAACGCGATGAGTGCCGGTGCCGTGTCAGAAGGGTGCACGATGTACGATGGTCCACCACCGAAAATCGCATGGTATTTGTTGCGCCCTGATACGGCGTAGCACTCGTGCCCGCCCTTCTTCAGGCAGGGGTAGTCGTTGCTGCGGTAGTACCAACAGCGCGGACGCTGACAGAGATTGCCACCTAGAGTACCCATGTTGCGCAGTTGCGGTGTCGCCACACTCGCTGCCGCCTCGGCGAGGGCGGTGTACGCGTCGCGCACTCGGCCATCCTCGGCGACATCGGCGATCGTCGTCAGCGATCCCAGGCTCAAACCGACACCATTGGTGATCCCGTGCAGTTCCCGCAGCCCGTTGATATCAACCACACGCTCGGGCTGATCGATGCGCTCCTTGAGCCGGTCGAGTAGGTCTGTACCACCCGCCAGGATCTGTCCCTTGCCGTCCTCAAGCAGGCTCGATACATCCTGTAATCGCGTCGGTGACACCAAGTCGAAAGCACGCATGTTTATGCCTCCTCCAGTGCGGCGAGCACCTTGTCGGGGGTCATTGGCAGTTCCCGCAAGCGCACACCTGTCGCGTGAAACACGGCGTTGGCCACAGCCGCCGACGTTGGAATCGTCGGTGGTTCGCCGATACCGATGACGCCGCGCTCTGGTTGGTCGTAGAGGATGACGTCGATCTCGGGCACTTCAAGCGCTCCAAGAATCTTGTAGTTCTCGAAGTCCGCATTGACCATACGGCCCGTGTCCGCATCCATCACGCGCTCCTCGAGCAGTGCGTAGCTGACCCCCTGGATGATGGCGCCATTCACCTGACTCTCCGTCGTCAGCCGGTCGACGATCAGACCACAGTCAGCGACGGCGACGACTTTGATCACGTCGATCCGCCCGGTCTCGGTGTCGACCTCGACCTCGGCAAACTGGCAGCCTGCCACATTGCTGCCCGACAGGCCCTCCTGCCATTCTCCCTGGACGCTTATGGTGGTGGCGCCCAGCAGCGCACAGGCCTCGCGCCAACTCAGACTCTGTCCGGAGGCTGTACGCACGGTGCCGCCATCGAAGGTCAACTCCGTGGTGGCGATCCCCAGATGCCTGGCCACCACTGCCGCCAGTTCCGCCTTGCCATTCTCCGCCGTCACCTTGATCGCAGGAGCCACGGATGGCGCCGTCGTGCTACCCCCGGAGCCACCAGAAAAGGGAAAGTTTGAGTCACCGATACGAGCCTGCACCGCCTCGATGGGCAGGCCCAACTCTTCGGCAGCGACAGCGGCGATGAGCGTTCTGGTGCCCGTGCCGATATCCTGCGTGCCACAGCGCACCTCGACCGTACCATCGGAGAGAATGTCCATCTGCGCCTTGGTGCCACGGCCTCCGGTAAACCAGATGCTGGCTCCCATACCGACACCGCGTTTTATCGGACCGGCACCCGCACCCGGTTGACGCTGTCGCCAGCGCTGCCAGTCGATACGCTCGGCGCCAATCTTCCATTGCGCTTGTCGGGTCTCGTTGCCGTCGTTGAGCAGCCTCACCTCCAGTGGGTCGAGACCCAGCGTCCACGCCATCTCGTCGATGATCTGCTCCATGGCGAAACAGGCCTGGGGTCGCCCCGGTGCGCGAAAGGCCCGCGCCCCACCGGTATTGGTCGCCACATTGTGATGTTTCTGTTTCCATGCAGGGAATTGGTAGACATAGGGTTGAGGCACACCACCCCGCCCGCCGATACCCCCGGACCCCCACGTCGTGCACTCGAATGCCGTGCACCGGCCGTCCTTGGTCGCGCCCAGCTTCAGCTTCTGCCAGCTGTCGGGACGATTGCCTACGGACAGATGCTGGTCCTTGCGCGACAGCATCAACTGCACCGGCGCAGCCGCCGCCTGCGCTAGCTTTGCGGCGATCACGGTGTAGGCCCCCGGCCCCAGTTTGGCGCCGAATCCACCACCCATGTGCTGACAGATCACACGCACCTTGTTCGCCGGCATCTCCAAGGCCTTGGCGAGACCTTCACGCACACCATGCACCGCCTGCGTACTGTCCCACACCGTCAGTTCATCCCCCTCCCAGGCGGCGACGCTGCCGTGCGTTTCCAGCGGCGAGTGGGTCTGCACCTGCGTAAAGAACTCCGCTTCTACGATCTGCTCTGCCTCGGCAAAACCGGCTTCCACATCTCCTTCCCCGCGATCGTTCTCTTTCACATTCTCCTGGTCGGCGAAGACCCGCGGTGCACCCTCCTCGATGGCATCCCACAGGGTCACCACGTGGGAGCGTTCGTTCCACTTGACTTCGATCAGGGCGACGGCGTCGAGAGCGACCTGCTTGTCCACCGCCGCCACAGCGGCGACGTATTCGCCGGCAAAGCGCACATTCCCCGTGGGATGGACGTCGGTGAGCACCGCATGTACACCCACTAGCGCCCGAGCCTTGGTCGCATCGATGGAGATGACCTTTGCCGCTGCATACGGTGATGTCAGCAACGCCCCATAGAGCATGCCTGGCGGGCGCTGGTCCCACGTATACTTGGCTCGACCCGTCACCTTTTCCGGGCCATCGATCCGCGGCTGACGGCTGCCCACCACCGTCATCTCGGTATATGGTTTCCAACTGGCCATTTATCTACCCCTCCTGTTCTTCGCAGCGACTTCGATCGCCTCAAAGACCTTGGGATAGGTACCACAGCGGCAGAGATTGCCGGACACGCCCTGACGGATCTGCTCCGCCGTTGGATTGGGATTGCTGCGCAGCAAGGCTTCGGCGGAGACCACGAATCCAGGTGTGCAGAAGCCACACATCAGCGCGTCTTGTTGCACGAATGCCGCCTGCAGTTCAGACATTTCGCCCTCTTCGGCCAGACCTTCCACCGTCGTCACTTCCCGCTCGCCCACATTGACGGCAAGCATCATACACCCCAGGATCGCCTTGTCATCGAGCAGGACGGTGCAGGCGCCACACTGTCCGCGATCACACACCTCTTTCGAGCCCGTCAAGTTGAGCCGGTCGCGCAATGCTTCCAGCAGCGTCGTGCGTGGTTCCACCTCTACTTGGGTTCTCTTGCCATTGATAGAAAGCGTGATCCGTTGCGGACCGGACAGGGTCGGCGGGCCGGAAACGGCGGCACCGACTTCTTCGCCGAGCAGACCCGTACCCACGGTAGCCGTACCGAGCAGACCGCCACCCATGCCTTTCAGGAAACCACGACGGGAGACGGCGGAGGCGGTCTCCTCCTGGCCCTGATCTTGGTCCAGTTCTCGCTGACTCATTCTACTCACCTCGAGGAGGGGGATATGAACGAGATGACACTAGTGTATTGGGTGGGGGTACGTCAAAGTTGACAGCGCTTGACGGGACGGCCTCTGGCCGGTTGCATCGATGACGGGAAGGAGCGACCGAGAACCTTGATTGAACCTGTAATCCATGTCATTTCGGGAGCCGTCCTCGGCTTCCTCATCGGCTTGACCGGTGTCGGAGGCGGAGTGTTGACGGTGCCGGTATTGATCCTCGTCATGCGACTCGACCCGATTGCCGCTGTTGGCACGGCCAGTCTGTTTTCTGCCCTGACGAAGAGCCACGCCGCCTGGAAGCACTACCAGCAGCGGACCATCAATGTGGAAGTTGGTATCCGCTTCCTGGGACCTGCCCTACCCGGTGTGATCGGTGCCTCCATCCTCGTCAACTGGGCGAGGGCAACCCTGTCGCCTGTCGAGGTCGACGCCCTGCAGAATACGATCAGATACGTGATCATACTCTCCATGGGTGTCTCCCTTGTGGCCTTGTTGTCCGATTTCAGTCGCTTCGAACGCAGGGTCGATGTCTCCCGTCTCTCCAGGACAGTCAGAATCTTCTGCGTTTTCCTCCTGGGTGCCGTCATGGGAGCCACTTCGATTGGCGGTGGCATCCTGATGATCCCGGCTCTCGTCTTTTTCTATAACGAGACCTCGAAATATGTGGGCACATCGATCCTGGTGACGGTCCTGTTGATGCTCATCATCTGTGCGATCTACGCTTTCCTCGGGTCACAGGCCGGTGTGGCTGTCGTCTACTGGCAAGTGGCTGGTTTCATGGCGCTTGGAGCAGCTGTTGGGACACACTACGGCAGTGGCCTCTCCAGGAGAGTCGATCCCAGGTTGCTGCGACTCGTTGTCGGCGGGGTCATCCTGGTTGCTGTGGGGCTGATGTTCGTTGAGATGGC
>DPVW01000362.1 GCA_003529325.1 Candidatus Latescibacterota bacterium
AGACGGCCTCAGTCACTACCGTCTCGGTACCGATTTCGGTGACGATATGATGGATCTGAGGCGAGTCGTCTCGACCGCTGCGGAGCTCGATTTCCACCCGTACATCTGCGTTGGGATCCAGTTCCGGCTCCAGGCCAAACCCGGAACTGCGATAGACCTCAAAGTCATAGTGCAGCCGCCCAAAGTTTACCGGTTCGCCCATGTCAAACAGCTGTGATACCCAGCGTGTTTCCGGCACGAAGCCCTCGCCGAAAAACTTGACTTCGGCAATAAATCCCGTGACGGGGAATCGAAGACGAATGAAGCGGAGGAAATCGGTGTCGAACCGCACGTCCGCGATCCGTTGGGAATGGTTGGGATTGCTGCCGACGATAGTGTCAAAGTCCTTGGCGGCGCTCTGCCGCAAGAACTCACCCTCATTCACGGAAGCAGAGACGATGTAGTGTCGTGGATACTGGTCTTTGTACAGTTGTCCCTGTGAGCCTTCGGAGAAGGCGTTTTCGAAGGTCCCCACACCGGCGCCGGTCGTCGTACCCTTCTCGGGTGGAAAGAACACGACCCGGTTGATCGGCAGCAACAGTCCCAGGTCGAAGCTGTAACCGGTCACCTCGGCGATGTCTGTCGGTTGATCGTCGTCGCCGTCGATGGTCAGGATCTGCCCCCGCGATCCGTACACCCAGGGCTGCTTGTCCTCTACCGTGGGCGGGGCGCCGAAAGATCTCTCCCATCTGTGGCCAAAGATGGTCGTGTACGCACCGCTCTTCGCGACTGGCCCTACGGCGATGTTGACAGCGGGATCGAGTTCAAAAGGTTGCAGGCTTCCTGTCGCCGACGAATCGAGGCCAACGCTTTCGCTTGCCGACTCGCGCCAATCCAAGCCGTTCTGTCCGATCGTGAGCTGCGAAACCTGCGCCGTCAACACACAGGGAAGGACCACCAAGCTGAACAGCGTACCGATGATGACTGAGCGTTGTCGCCTGCGCACGCCAGTTCTCCGGGATCTGGGTAGGCGGTCATGGAATGCGCGTTTCTCAGAAGGCCGAGATCAGGGTCGACTGCCACGCGCCTGACAGAAGTTTACTCAATGCGCGAGGGTGGCCACAAGCGAATTCTGCCGGGAGATGATCGAAGGGACGATGCGATCGACGTCCTGCAGCGTCTGAGGGACACTCCTGACGCGGCGGGCGCTTCACACCCCATGGTCCACTACCACTTGGGGTACTACCGGCATCTCCAGGGGAAAGACGACCTGGCACGGGATCACTACCATCACGCCCGGTCCCTGCCATCGGCCTATAGCTTTCCCTTCCGGCCACAATCGATCGCGGTTCTCGAACACGCGTCTACGCTCGATCCCGACGACGCCATGTCGCACTACTACCTTGGCAACCTGGTATTCGACGGCCAACCCGAGCGCGGCAAGGCGGAATGGGAAACTGCGCGACAGATGGACGACGGCATTGCTCTCGTGCACCGGAACCTGGCGCTGGCCTACGAGGCCGTCATCGCACGGCGCACGGATGCGCTGACGCGCAAGGTGCTGGTGAACGTGCAGGGCGGGGCCTACACTGAGGCCGCCGCCCGGCGCGAGTTCAACCAGGGACTCGTGTCGCTGGCGCAAGGGGACACCGCCGCTGCGCAGCAGCATTTCCGTGAGGCCCTCAAGCACGACCCAAACCACTACTGGGCACGGGCGCATGTGGAGGGCAAGACCGACGAGCTCTACGCGGGGCTGCGATGACGGGCAGCGCAGCGTCTTCCTCTTTCGCCCGCAGGCAGGCAACTTACACCAGGAAGCTGACACACATTGCTGACGTGATCACCGGGCAGAGAGTGAGAGAGACCATGCCCATAGCCGCACCATACGGTCTACGCGCGCGGACTGGAGCCTTTCGACGAAGATCAAGTGGAGCCGGTCGCCGGCTCACGTGGTGGCTGATCGGCACCTCGCTGATCGCCTCGAACATCTCGACGGAGCACTTCGTCGGCATGGCCGGCTTCGGCGCCTCGGGCCTGGCGGTGGCGAGCTACGAGTGGATCGCCGCCATCACCCTAGTCTTGGTGGCCTATCTGCTGCTGCCCCTGTTCCTGCGCTCCGGCATCTACACGATGCCGCAGTTCCTCGAGTACCGCTACAGCGTCTAGTCACGGGGCATCATGGCCGTATCGATGCTGGTCATGTACATCGTCGTCGCCCTGCCCGCCAGCCTCTACTCCGGCGCCGTCACCTGCGGGTGATGTTCGACCTGAACCTGACACACGCGGTGTGGCTGATCGGCTTCACCGCCGGCGCATACACGATCTACGGTGGCTTGAAGGCGGTGGTCTGGTCCGACCTGACGAGCAGCCCCGTTCAGAACAGGCGGATGCGCGTCTGCATCTGTGTTCCTCAGGCGCGCAGACGTTCTCCGTCGAAGCGTTCCAGACCACGCTCGTAGACGGAGAAGTGTTCGTCCTCCGCTTCGTCCGGGTCGACATACTTGAGATACATGGCCTGGTCCGGTGCGTCGCCCGAAAGTTTGCGGCGGCTCCGCTTCAAGTCGCTCACCGGGTCGTGCCAGCGTACCTCTCCCTGCTGCAGCAACACGTACTGACCGGCATACTTGCCGACGAGTTCCTCGCGGTGATCGCGGTAAAACAGACCCTGTTCACACGTCGTGCGCTGCCAGCTGTGTACCGTCTCCATGGAATCGGTGAGGTTGGCGTGGAACTTGCCAACCGGTGCCTCGACCTCTGACGTAAAATCGATCTCGGTGAGATCGACGGTACCAAAACCGCCTTCGGCGGCCACCTTCAGCGCGTTCCGGTCCCGATGAAAGGGTGGAGTCAACCAGTCGCTCATCGGATCGTGCCCCATCAGATGGGCGCCACATGCGTCGGTGGCGATGGTGTGATCGCCGGCGATGAGGGTATTGGCTTCGACGGGCGGGCCCTCCTCCTTGCCATCACCCCATTCCTGGCCGGCCTGACCCACCAGACCGTCAATGATGTTCAGCGCCGGATGGAAGATCCGACCCAGGTCCGCAAGCATGTATGGCATGCGCACCAGATGATGGAAGTACGTGCGCGTGTGGCCCCGTGGCTCACCCGGCATGAGTCCGAAGAGATTCTTGAGGCTCATCGTGATACCCATGAAGGCATGGTTCTTCATGGTCGCCAGCGACACGAATTCATCGACTTCAACGGCGGATTCCGGCAGCACGTACCGAGAGAACATCTGTCCCCCGCCAGGCACCGGAACCACCTTCGTTGGCGCCTGATTGCCGATCACGTATTCCACGTCGAAGTCACGCAAGACGCCGATGGCGGTGGCCGTCTCCAGTGGATCGGTGCCCATGTACATCTCATAGAAGCTGACGTCGGTACAGACGATTTCAGCCGTGGTTCGTTCGCGCAGCAACCGGAGTGTAGCGCGCACGACCTTCTCGCACACCAACTGTTGCAGCAGTCCCTTGTGGAACACCCAGCGATCCACCGGCTTGTCCTGGTTGATCTTGATGCCGATACGCTTCGCCTTGCCCAGACGCTCCCAGGCCTCTGTCAGTGGCTCGGTGGCGCGCACCAGGGCCTCGTACACCTCCTGCTCGTCAGCATCATGGTGACAGGCCGTGGCGCGAACCTTGTAGTCTTTCTTCATCTCTTGTGTCTCCAGATCGCTGGCAACTGGTTTCGTGCAACCGAAGATAGTGTCCACTTCGGGTGGGTGCCCTGTCAACGAGCCCCCGGGTAATCGACGGGTGGATGCTTGAGCAATTCTGCCTCGATCAGGTCGGAGCCCAACCCCGGGCGCTGCGGCAATTGCAGATGCCCATCGACGATCTCGAAGGGGTGGGTCATGAGGTCATCCCGCCACGGGGCGTCGTCCACATCAAATTCCTGGATGTAGAAATTGGGCAACGTCGCACAGACGTTGGCCGACACCAGCGTGTTGATCGGGCTGTGACAGTTGTGCGGCGAGATGAGTGTGTCGTAGGCATGGGCGAAGTCGCAGATCTTCTTGCCCATGGTGATACCATTCCACGCCAGATCCGGCATGATGACGTCCTGTGCGTGGCGCTCGAGAAATGGCTTGTATCCGTGCACGCCATACAGACTCTCTCCGGTGCAGATCGGCGTCGTCGTCGACGAACGGATCATCTGCAGCGCATCCGCATCGAGGGTTTCCGTCTCGAGCCACATCAGGTCGTACGGCTCCAGCGCCCGGGCAAGCTTGATGGCGCCTCCCAGCTTGAAGGTGAAGGCCACATCGAGGGCGATGCCAACGTCCGGCCCGAGAGCCTCCCGGAATGTGCCGACGACGGCATCGGCGCAGCGCAGCACCTCGGATGGCGCATCCCCGACATGGGCGGAGAAGGCATTGCGCAAATATTGCGTGTCGGGGCGATCCTCCAGCTCGATCAGATTCGTCTTGATCGCTGTGTAGCCCTGTTCCAGGACCACCGACGCCAGCCGCTTCAGATCGTCGGTCTTTCGTACGGGACTCAGCCCCAGTCTCTCGGCGGCACGTTGGCGTGGCGCCGAGCCACAGTGCGACCAGTACAGGCGCAGCTCGTCGCGCATTTTCCCACCCAGAAGTTGCCACACAGGCGCGCCCAGTACCTTGCCGCGGATGTCCCACAGGGCGGAGTCGATCCCCGACATGGCCTTCCAGGCGATGCCACCAATGTGGCGCGCCGAAGCCGCCGACAGGTCCCACCAGATGGCCTCCACCGCCATCGGATCACGACCCACCACCCATTCCGCATAACGCTCGACGGTTGCCGTCACGGGGCCGGGTGATCCCCAGTCGGTGCAGTCCCCCCAGCCGACGAGACCCGCCTCGCTGGTCTCGATCTTGACGAAGGTCCAGGGGCGAAAGCCGCCATCCACGATGAACGTCTTGATCGCCGTGATTCTCATACCATCTCCTGAACAGGGATTTTGCTCATGGTTCGCTCGACCTCTTACGTTTTAGAGCCTGCAGTAAAAAGACCACTATACGGAGGGACGATCCTTGTATAGCCTGAACCCTTGCCATTCACTGTCGGCCTGTGCACTGATGCTACTGGCTGCCTGGCTCCGCCTGTGGCACCCAACCCCGAATGGAGATTCCACGGACATGATGCGGGCAGTACGAAGTCGACTCCTCTGAGCCAAATCGATCGCGAGATCGCGGCACGTCCCTAAGGCCCGGTGCCGTGGCAAGGGCCGTACCCGTCTACGCCGGCATCCGTCTCCACCTTGATCAGGGTAGCGCCGCTCTGAGGTTGGAGGGCCGTGATGGCGTGATCTGGACTTGACCGGCCGAACTGCTGAACCTGGGCGAAGCGTCGTTCATACGAGTCTCTCCAACGTGGCGGCAAGAATTGCAGATGTGGTCTGAGTCAAGCCGCAGCCGTGTTCTGTTGACATGGTCAAGAGTCCACCCCGACGAGGAGAGATACAACACAGGGCGGGACGCCTGGGAGATTTTAGTGAGCGGACGTAGCGCAGCGCCTAATAAGCGAGATTGATGACGCGCTGGGCAATCTCGTCGCCAATGTCGGCGGCCAGCTCGATCCGGCAGATATACGCGCCAGGCGGCAAGAGCCGTCCGCCCTCGTCGCGACCGTCCCAACGGTAGTCATCGGCACTCGCTGCTATGGTCCTCACCCGTCGGCCAGACAGGTCGTAGATCGCCACCTCCGGCACCGTGCCCTCCACCTTCGCCAAAGAGAAAGCGATCGACGCCTCGTCGTTGATGCCGTCGCCGTTTGGCGACACCAGGGGCGATATCTCGATCTGCCGGATCAGACCCCCGCCACTGGCCACAGACGGCACATAGACCGTCACCGCGTTGTCGGCCTCTGGTCGCGTGCCCTGCCGCAGGCTCTCGCCCACCACGCTGATCCACGCGTCAAAGGTGGTAGCGTTGGCCTGAATCCGCGTCTGGAATTCCACCTCGACGGAGTCGCGCCGCACCCGCTGGGCCAGGTCCACCTGCAGCGAATCACCCACCATGGTCACCGCCATCGGCACGGCTTCCACCCCGCCGATCCTCACGGCGATCTCTTCCACCGGCGCCGGCATCTGGATCTGCACCCGGTTGAAGCCCTGGTCACCGGAGAGGAAATCAGGCGTCAGCACGTAGCGGAATGTCTGCAGAGAGTCGAAGCCTACCTGGCGCGGTAGAATGCGGCTGGAGACCCCACCGCTGACCAGCGCCTCATCGAAGTGGAGGACGATGTTGCGCAGCAGAGGGGTCACTTCGGGGTTGTCGTTGCCCAACTTGACCTGCAGCTGAACGTACCTGCGCGGCGACGGCGACGCGAAGATGGCGTCGGCTTCGACGTAGACCGGGCTCCAGCCCGACCAGTCGGAACCACGGCGCCGGTTCTCGACGAGGGGCTGCTTCTGCGACGTGGGCATCTTTTTCCACTGCGCCTCCGAAATTTCGAGGCCGTTCTTATGGTAGTACCGGTTTTCGATGAAGAAGGTGTCGCCCGTCTGCGAGCGGATCTCGACGAAGGTGCCCGCCGGCAGCTCGGCGTCCCAGGTCAGCCGGCGGATGCTCTTGGCCCCGCCCAGATCGACATAGTCGGACACCATCTCCACCTCGGCGACGTAGCCGTCGCTGTAGAGTGCGTACTCGAACATCATGCACGACACCCAAGCGTCAACTGGATCGGTGTTGTGGTAGAAGATGTGTCGCGCCTTACGGGGTGGAAACATCAGGTCGTAGACAAAGCGCACCGGACTCGGCTTGGCATCGACCATGGTGAGCAGCTGATAGTCGAAGTTGCTGCGCACCCGATCGATGGTCAGTCCATGGACCGCGGCGCCGGCCGAGGTCGAGACCACGAATCCCTGGACCAAGGGCCGGCCCCAAGGATTGCCGAACTCGATGATCATGCGGTCCAGCCAGTATACCACCCCCAGGTCCCACTCGAAGTAGAACCCCTCATCTTCCCAACTGCCGGTCCCGGTGGCGATCCACTTGGTGTTGTGGTCGCCGTCGCTGAAAGCGGCACTGTTGTTGATATTCGCCCCGGCGCGGATGCCGCCGCCGCGACGGACGCTGCCCAGCGCCAGATTGTCGCCGAGGGCGATCACTTCAATGCCCGCCAACGCCGCCGCCTGATCGTCTTCCTCGGCCCGGAAGCGCACATACTGCACCGCGGCAAAACCCAGCGTGTCCGCCGTGTTCAGGTAGTCTCCCGTCGCCTGCCCGGGATCCTGTGTCGTCAGGTCGTATTCGACCACACGCCGGTGGTTGGGCTCGGTGGTGCGGCCGACGCGTGTGAACTGGAACACGTCCCTGGCCGGCGTGGCGCGCTCGCCGTCGTTGACGTAGACGCTGAAACTGCGGAAAGGTCGTACGCCCAGCGTGTCGGGGAAGATCAGGCGGATCTTGGTGGCGTGGACCATTCGCCCCAGGTCCACCTCCACCCAACGGTCCTGGCGTGCCGCGTCCGGGTCGGGCTGCCACCAGGTGTCCGTCCGCCTGTCGATGACATGGGCCGCCGTCGCCGCCCCCGAGCCCACCACGCGGATTCCGCCCGGGATGGGCTGCTTGCCACTCTTGACGGTGTGCAGGAAATCCCGCGCGTCGGCCGCGGCGTTGATCTTCTTGTCCACACGGCTCAAGCCGATGCTGCCGTCCGCGTTCTGCACCAGCACCCCTTGGGGAAAAGTCCACGAGTCCCAATCCGCCTTGCGCTCGAAACGGAATTCGTCAGCCAGTACCGCACCGACGCCTGCCAGCGCCCATACCGCGACAATACGGGCCGCAGGCGCTAGGTTGAGATCGCGTTTCATTATCTTCCTCGCCGTCGGAGCCGCACCGGCTTCAATAGGCGACGGCAATGGTACGCATTTCCTCGAAGGTACCCAGGTCAGTGTCCACCGACACCCGCGCCAGATATAGCCCCGGTGCCACCAGCCCAACGTCGCCCGTCCCGTCCCACATGTCCCGATAGTGGCCCTCGCCCCGAGTCTGGGTCACCAACCGGCGCACAATCCGGCCGCTGAGGTCGTAAACCGAAACCTCCACTGCAGCGGCCTCGACGCCCTGCAGAGTGAACGACACCGTCAGCCCGTCGTGCACGCCATCCCCGTTCGGTGTCAGCAACCTGACGCCCAGATCGACGCCCGCCAACACCTGCAGTCGCTCGAGCGGCGCAAAGACCTGCAAGTCGTTCGTCGACACCGACGATGTCGCGTCCCCACCGTCGATCGATTGCGCCAGATTCTCGCCGTCGATCTGGAACACCTCGCCCTCGAACACCGTGTTGAAGTTGAACACCCGTGTCGTGAAGGTCAGCCGCAGTGGCTTGTTTTCAGGCCGGGTAACGGGACGCGACGGGAAGTAGACCACCAGGTCCCGCCCGCCCACAGTCAGACTGTCGGGTTCGACGACGTCGAGTGGATCGCCCATCTCGAAGCGCCGGAAGTCCACCGCCTCCGGTGTGTGCAGCCGAATCGCGTCGAAGCCGGTCTGGTCTTCCGAGGTGAACTCCGCCCGCACGTCGTAGGTCAGCGTCACCGGTTCGCCCAACGGCGCGATGGCCACGCCGCCTGCTGGATGGGGATCCCCATCCAGCGCCACCTCGCCCACCACCGGGTTGGCCAGCAGCGGCGAATACTCGATTGACAGCGAGTTGAGCCGGCCGAAGGCGAAGATCTCGTCGCTTGTGATGAAGGCGCGCACCTGCACGAACTGCCGGCCGTCGGGGACCTGGATTTCTTCGCCGGAGGCGCGATGCCGCACCGACCAGAAACTCCAGTTGGTCACGTCGTCCAGAGTCGAGCCCTGCTGCCCGGGTATCCGCCCCCTGCTGATGCCTTCGGGCTGCTCGACGAGAGCGTTGGCCGGCGCCCGGTTGAATTCCTCCTCGCCGACCTCCTTTTCCTCGCCGATTTCCATGACGAGATGATAGATCAGCGGCGTGTCGTCCCGCCCGCTGCGCACCTCGACCTCGATGCCCACGGGCGCGTCGGGCGCCAGCACCGGCGGGAGACCCGCGCCCGGGCTGCGATAGACCTCAAAGTCATAGAACAGACGGCCAAAATTGACCGGCTCGCCCATGTCAAATAGCTGCGAGGTATAGCGGGTCTCTGGCAGGAACCCTTCGCCGTAGAATTCGACCTCGGCGATAAAGCCCGCCACTGGGAAGCGCACCCGGGCAAAGCGCAGGAACTCAGTCGGAAAGCGCACGTCGGCGACGCGCTCGTTATGGCTGAAACTGCTGCCCAGCACTTGGTCAAAGTCGTCCCGTGTGCTCGTGAACAGGAACTCCTGTGGGTTGAGCGAACCCGAGACTACGTATTGCCGGGGATAGAGATCCCTGATCAAGAGACCGGAAGCCCCTCTGGTGGTTCTGGTGGTAGTCCGGCCTCTCTCCGGCGGGAAGAATACGACCCTGTTGAGCGGCATGGGCAAGCCCAGGTCGAAGCTGTAGTCGGTAATGGATGAGACATAGGTCGGACGAGTCACGTCTCCGTCGGTGACCAGTATGTGCCCCGGGCTTCCGTATACCCAGGGCGTCTTGTCCTCTACGGAGGACGGCACGCTGAAGGAGGTGCCCCATATATGACCCAGAATATTGGTGGGTTGGCCCGCCTCAGTCATAGGTCCGACGGCGATATTGACCAGGGGGTCGATTTCGAAGGGTTGCAGACTGCCGACGACGGCCGAGTCGACCATTCCCAGCAGGTCTTGGCTGGATTCGCGCCAGTCCAAGCCACCCTGACCCATGACGAGGCGTGACACCTGCGCGTCGAGCGCCAGCGGGATGCCCAGGACGAGTATGAACCGAACAATCAAGTATAGCATCGCCATCTCTTTCGACACCGCGCCGATATCCGCCCCGC
>DPVW01000314.1:0-2379 GCA_003529325.1 Candidatus Latescibacterota bacterium
CTCGCAATCGATGCGATAGTCCCACAAGGTAGGCCATCTGGTGATGGGTGCGAGGAGGTCTGGTTCGATCGCCTGTGCGAAGATTTTCTTGAGCCCATGCTGATCCAAGAGGAGTTTTCTGAAGAGATGGGGAAGGTTGGATGCGACCAGGGCGGAATCGTGAAGCCGTCAATGGTTTGTCTACGGCCGGTGCCGGCCGCATGAAGTCGTTGCTGCGAATGCTGGAAACGCGACATGGCCACTCCGCCATTCACCTCATGTTGCAGCTGGCGCCTCGGTGTTCTCAGGTTCCAGTCTCGACGATTGCCTCAAACTTCAGCGAACTGACTACCGGCGGAGATGTTCCCACGCAACGAGTTACCGCCGTCTGTCTCGGGCGACTGGTGATGGATCAGGATCACGAAGACACGATCGCGCTGCGCAACCAGCCAGTGCAGGGTAAGAAGTACGAATCGGAGGACGGGCAGCGGCTCGACACGATCGAGGGGGAGCGGGCTCGGTCGCTAGGGCGAGAGCTACAGCAGTTGATCGCAGAAGACTTGAGCGATCGGCAGCGGCAGGTCGTCTCACAGCACCTCTATGGCAAGCAGCGGGACGGCAAGAACGTCGGCGGTGCGCTGAGCAAGCTCAGACGAGCTTGTGGGGAACGGGGGATCGACTGGCCATAACAGATGGCGCTATCTCCATGTCAGCCGATGATCAGAGCGGCCGCATCCGCCGACAACAGCAGGCGAGGACGAGGTTCCGTCCTCTCGACATTGGCTTCGGTCAGAGCTTGTAGGATATTGTGGGAGTGTTCTTTCATTTCAGCAGGTCAATGTCGATCCAAAGCGAAGTGCGTGCATCGGCGTGTAGGCGAAATCTGGCGCTGTCGATACGGGTATGGAGGTCCTTCGATGCCATCGCTGTTCTTCCGAGATCCGCAGCAGGAGTACCCCGTGATCGCCCGTGGCGAGGGCATCCACCTGATCGACGAGCAGGGGCGTCGTTACATCGATGGCACCTCCGGCGCCGGCAATGTGACGCTCGGTCACGGCCGGGAGCGTATCGCCGACGTGCTGCGGCAACAAGGCAGCGAACTGGCCTATTGCTTTTCCGCTTTCTTCACCAACCGGCCCGCCTTGGAGTTAGCGGAGCGGTTGGCGGCGCTGGCTCCACCTGATCTCAATCACGCATACTTCGTGTCCGGGGGATCGGAGGCGATCGAGACAGCGATCAAACTCGCCCGTCAGTACCACCTGCTGCGGGGCAAACAGGGCAAACACCAGGTGATCTCACGCTGGCGCAGTTATCACGGCGCCAGTCTTGCCGCCATGTCGGCAACGGGCCTGCCATCGATGCGTTCCCCCTTTGAGCCGTTGCTGGCTGATTTTCCCCATATCGCGCCCTGTTATCCGTATCGCTGTGAGCTTGGTTGTGAGGGCGTCTGCCATCTGGCCTGCGCCCAGCAGCTGGAACAGGCCATCCTCGACGCCGGTGCCGACAATGTCGCCGCCTTTGTCGCCGAACCCGTCGTCGTTGCCGGTATGGCGGCGGTCGCTCCGCCACCTGAATACTTCGCCGAGATCCGCCGCATCTGCGATACTCACGATGTGTTGTTCATCGCCGACGAGGTGATCACCGGTTATGGTCGCACGGGGCGTCACTTCGCCATGGAACACTGGGACGTTGATGCGGACATCATCCTCTTCGGCAAAGGGGCGAGCAGTGGGTATGCGCCTCTGGGTGGCATCGTCATCCACGATCGCATCGTCGAGGCCTTCGCCCGGGAACAGGCGTTCTTCGCCCACATTTTCACCTACGTGAACAATCCCATGGCGGCGCGCGTCGGCTTGGAGGTACTCGACATCATGGCGGAAGAGGGGACCGTGACCCAGGCTCGCGACACAGGCGCCTATGCTCTGCAGCAGGCCAGGGGGCTGCTCAGCCGTCACAGCTGTGTCAGCGAAATTCGGGGCTCGGGGTTGCTGCTTGGAATCGAACTGGTGGGGCCCGACGGTGCGGTCTTCGCCCCCGAACAACACGTGGGGCAGAAGGTTGCCAAGATGTGTCTGCAGCGTGGCCTGGTGGTGGCGGGGGTGACGGCCACCGACTGGGGTGGTGGTGACGATCTACGGTTTTACCCACCCCTGATCATCACGCCTGCCGAGGTCGACGAAGCCCTCGATATCATCGATGACGCCCTGACGCACCTGGAGGCAACTGGCTAGTCGTCCTGACGCAGGCGTTCGCGTTCCATCCATAATCGGAGGATGTGGTCGGAGCGATTGAGCAGCTGCATGGAGCGTCCTTCGGTGGCGGCGCGCTGTGCTTGCGGCGAACGGGGTGCCTTATGAGGCAGCATGTTGTGTCGCCTCCGCGCCTGGGTCATGGCGCGTC
>DPVW01000314.1:2753-5715 GCA_003529325.1 Candidatus Latescibacterota bacterium
GCGGTATGGCCATCGGCGCACTGGTCGGAATACGAAACGACGCAGTGATTCAGCGCCGTGCCCTCGGCGGCGAGTTCCCAACTCGACTTCAACTCCTGCACGGTCCAGCGCACCGCGCCGAGGGCCTCCGTCTCCTCTTCGAACTCGAATTGGCGGACACCGCATGGCTGCCAACTCTGGAAGACGACGTTCTGTACACGTGTCAGGTCACCGTGCCAGGCGTCGACCTGTCGCAGCAGCGCGGACGATACGACGAGGGGCGAACCGCATATTGTGGAGGTAGTCGATCATAGGACCGACCTGGGTCGGATGGATCAACGGGTTGCCTGCCAGGAACAGGACCACGGTGCTCCAGAATTCGTCGTGTTCGAGATGCTGGCCCAGGCGCGTGCTCAGAATCGTGCGCGCCATGTGATGATCACCACCTTGTCCCAGGACCTGGGCCCAACGCAGATTGTGGGCGATGGAATCGCGGTTCCGTTGACGCATGAAAAGGTGCGCCATTGGACGTGTGAACCGTACGGGCAGGTCGAGATCACGAACACTACTCCCTGTACCGATGTCGATAAAACATCGCTGATGTCGCTCTGCCGTGTGGTGTTCGGCGACCGCTTCGTCGGGTAACTCCGCCACTGGCGGGGCAGCCGACGATATCTCCGAATCAAGAGCTGGCGCAGTCAGAGTTTCCATGGGTTCCCATGTACGGTTCATTTTAGTGGCTTCTGTTTACATCGCCGAATCATACGGGAATTACCGACTATGTCAGTTGACAAGGGCGGGGTCAACGCGCTACACTGAAAGGCATGACACCGATACCCAACATACAGTTGCCAGCGCTGGCTCTCGAGCTTCTCCTTCTTACACAGACGGAAGAGGCCTAGGCGCTCGGAATTATCAACAGATACCAGCAACGCCAGCCCTCTTCCGCCAGCCGGTGGGAGAGGGTTTTGCGCTATTATACCGGCGACCCACTCTCCAACGGCTGACGGAAGTCCAGCTCACTAAGCTTAGCTAGGAAGAGACCGCCATGGACCCGTATCACAGTTATCGCCCTTTTCCCCCCATCACATTACCGGATCGGACCTGGCCCAATCAGGTAATCCGGCAAGCTCCTGTCTGGTGTAGTGTCGATCTGCGCGACGGCAACCAGGCTCTCATCGAACCGATGGGTGTCGAGCGCAAACGACGCATGTGGGATGCGCTTGTGGAGATGGGATTCAAGCAGATCGAGGTGGGCTTCCCGAGTGCCTCCCAGGCGGACCACGACTTCGTGCGGGATCTCGTCGACAACGATCGTATCCCCGATGACGTCACCATCCAGGTGCTCACCCAGGCGCGGGACGAACTGATCGACGGTACTTTCGCCGCACTGGCGGGTGTGCCGCGGGCGATCGTGCATCTGTATAACTCGACGTCCCCGCTGCAGCGCCGGGTTGTGTTTCAGCAGGACAAAGCGGGGATCACGGATATCGCTGTGCGCGGCGCGGAGCGTGTCTTGCTGCGGGCGCAACAGCAGACGGACTGCGACGTCCACTTTCAATATTCACCCGAGAGCTTCAGCGCCACCGAGATCGACTATTCCGTCGAGATCTGCGAGGCGGTGATGGATGTCTGGCAGCCTACATCCGAGCGCCCGGTCATTCTGAATCTGCCGGCGACGGTGGAGATGTCGACGCCGAATGTGCACGCAGATCAGATTGAACTCTTTGGTCGCATGGTGCGCGATCGTGACAGCATTGTGCTGAGCGTACATCCCCACAACGATCGAGGCTGCGCTGTCGCCGCCGCGGAGCTGGCCGTGATGGCCGGTGCGGATCGCATCGAGGGCACCCTCTTCGGCAATGGTGAGCGCACTGGCAATGTCGACATCGTGACGCTGGCGCTTAATCTGATGAGTCAGGGAATCGATCCTGAACTGCAGTTGTCCGACATCAATCATCTGGTGCGGGTCTCCGAGCACTGCACCCGGCTGACCGTGCACCCCCGTCACCCATATGCGGGGGATCTCGTGTTTACCGCCTTTTCCGGATCGCACCAGGACGCCATCAAGAAAGGGCTGGCCGCACTCGGTGAGGAGGATCTCTGGGAGGTACCGTATCTGCCGTTGGATCCGGCGCATGTGGGTCGCACCTACGAAGAGGTAATTCGCATTAACTCGCAGTCCGGCAAGGGTGGCATCGCCTTCATTCTTGAGCAGGACTACGGACTGCAACTGCCACGCCGGCTGCAGGTCGAGTTTCGGCAGATCGTCAAAGGTATTACCGATGAGACCGAAGAAGAGGTGTCGTCAAAGGCGATCTGGGATACGTTTGCCGCCGAGTATCTTGGCGCCAACGGTCGATTCCAACTCGTCGACTACCGCGAAGCGGGTGGGCGGGATGTACAGGGCAGCCTCGAGGCAGTGGTGAGCGACAATGGTGTAGAACGCGCGATCCAAGGACAGGGGAGTGGTCCTATCGATGCCTTTGTCGATGCTTTGAAGAATGCCTGCGAGATCTCGATCCGGATCGTCGATTACCACGAACACGCCGTTGGCTCCGGTACGGACGCGAAGGCGGCGGCCTATGTGGAGGTCATGGCCGATCGAGAGACGTCACTGTTCGGCGTCGGCATCGATCACAACATTGTCGAAGCCTCGTTAGAGGCCGTCATCAGCGCCGTCAATCGGAGTCAGCGTTGTTGAATCGGAAGCATCATGGAAGTGCCATACAGAGATCCCATACCCAGTCCCGCGCGATACTCGCCCGGCAGGTAACCTGACAGGACACGGTGAAACATGTCCTGCTGTTCGTGGTTGCCGATACAGGTGTTGATTTCCCATTTTCCCCTCTTCGCCCTCGGATCCAGCATGGGCACACCGTGTCGATTCGTGCGAAAACTCACCTCCGGCGGTTGATCGTGATGATGCAGGGGGATCATGTTTTCAATGATGTACCCCGTCTCAGGTGTCGCCTTGACGAGG
>DPVW01000314.1:6070-6713 GCA_003529325.1 Candidatus Latescibacterota bacterium
CCGGTGCCGGTTCCAGGCTCTGTGTGGCTTGCGCGCCATCCTGCAAATGCGGCAAGATGCGCTCCAGATCGGCGGCGTCATAACAGATATGAAGTGCGGCCTTCATCGCACCCATTGTGACCTCCAGTTCGGTGGCAACCGCCGTGTTCTGCGCCACGCCTCGTTCCTCGAAGTCAGCCAGCAGCCAGCGGGGATCGGTATCCAACTCGAGCTCGGTCGCCTCGATCACCCCTTGCCAGGCTGCATCCAGGCTGCGGAACAGCTTGGTCAACGTGGGAACAACAAGGACAAGTTCGGGAAGGGTCATGGGCCCGGACTGTCGTGACCGGCCATGGCGCAGGCCAGTTCCGTCTGCAAGTGCATGATCACTCGGCCCTGCAGCGGTGACATGCGATAGTGGTAGGTGCAGGATGGGTTTGGCAGCAGTTCGATGAATCCAACGAATGTCGTCTGTTCGACCTTGTTCACGCGCACTTGAACGTCGCATGCGAGTGACTCTGACAGGACACCTTGGAGGCTTGAGCTGAACTCCTGATGCAGCTTCTCGAGTGCTCGCAGCATGTCCTGCACGTGGCTGGCCAACTCGGACTCATCTTCTTGCGGCAACTTCTTGACCATGTGGGCGAACTCCTCATCCGATTGC
>DPVW01000314.1:7133-16036 GCA_003529325.1 Candidatus Latescibacterota bacterium
CTCGAAGTAGAACAGGTGGGTGACGGCGCGCTCCGCCTCCGGCAAATCGGCGACGGCATGCTGCAAACGCCGGCGCAGTTCCCGTCGATCGAGGTCGTCTCCTGGCTGGCGTCGATGGCACCCTCATCGTCGTCGCCAGAAACAACACGAGATGGGCGACGCAGTTGGCGGCCACAGTAGGTCGACAGGATCCGCCGCCGACATTGCATCAACGTGCTGCTGAATCCCGCTTTCGCGCAGGGGGACAGCGCCTGGCATGTCGATCCGATAGCCAATGTCGGCATGTTCTTCGACGACGCCGCCCACGCGGCGGACTGGTTCTACTGGATGCTGGGTGCGCCGTTGAGTGTGATGGCGGAAATCGACAACATCGTCACCGATGTAGCGCCCGACGACAATGGCCTGGCGATCTATCGTTCCGCTGGCGGTGTCATCGGCGTGTTGCTCAACTCTTCCACCACCGTCGCCGCCATCGGTACCACCGAGATCTATGGAGATCAGGGCACGATATTGCAGGACTACGGCGATTCACCGGCTACATCGGCGCCACGATCCGACGTGGCGACGCCGACTGTGTGCCACCGAAGGTGTCTACGGGGCGCGCTTCAGTGGTGCCGGCTTTCGCGGCTGCTGTGTCGCTCTCGTGGCGGCGGATGCGGCGGTGAGTGCGGCTGAACAGGTGCGCCGACGTTACGCCGAAGCTCGGCCGGAGTTGGCGGCGGATGCGCCTGTACTGTTATGCGATAGTGACGATGGCGCCTGCATACTCGAAGGGAACTCCCGCCGCAACGCCGCAAAATCTTCGTAAACATCACAGGCATGACTGTCGAATCTCGCCCGGTCCTGGTGTCCTTGAAGCACGACAACTGGATGCGCGCCCAGGGCGTTGGCGACCTCCACATCGTGATCGGTGTCCCCAATCAACAGCGTTCGGGACGGGGCCACGTTGTGCGCACGCAGAAGTTCCATCCCCCTGTCGGTCTTGCCCCTGGCCAGTTTGTCCGCCAGACCATAGATGCCGCGGAAGAAGGACTCAATCTCGCGTGCTCGAACCCAGGACTCGAGCAGATTCTGCTCGGCAGCGGACAGGATGAACTGGGTGACACCTGAGCGCTGGAAGGATTCGAGCAATTCCATGACACCATCGTTCAGCGAACAGGCATCCACACCGGCCAGATATGACTCGTGAAATTCGTCAGACAGTTCGGTAAAGTCCTCGACGGACAGATCGAAGCCAACCCGCTCAAAATACTCGGAGACGGGAAAGCCGAAGAGTTGCCGGTAGGTGGACGTGTCGAGGCAGGGCAGATCTCTCCGGCGCAAGAGTTCGCTGATCGAAGCCGCAGCGAGGGTGACGTCGTCGAGGATAGTACCATTGAAGTCCCAGATCACAAACTCCGGAGCGACATGCATGCTAAGTGGTGGCCTCGGCGTCGCCCCAGAAGTTGTAGCACAGCACCCTCGGTCCAGGGATGTACATTCTCCGGTCAGTGAGCAGATCGAAGCCCGCCGACTGGATGAGCCCCGGGATGTCGCGATTCATATTGCAGCCACCGGCGATCTTTTTCCACAATGGATTCAGGCGATTCTGCCAGCGATTGACACCGGCGTCGGGAGCCATGCCGTGCTCACAGAATAACAGGTGACCGCCGGGTTTCAGCACGCGTCGCATGCCCTGCAACGCCGATGATGCGTCCGGAATCGTGCAGAGTGTGTAGGTCATCAAGACCGTGTCGACGCTGTCCGAATCCAGCGGGATCTCCTCGCCTGGCAATTCGATGAACTCGATCTCCAGTGTACAGTTATCGATAACTGGCTGCGCCTTGCGCCGCATCCCTGCCGAAGGTTCCAGTGCCCAGATCTTGTCGACCCTGGCAGGATCGTAGAAGGAGGTGTTCAAACCGCTGCCAAAGCCGATCTCCAGAACCTCCCCTTGGGCGAGGGGCACGATTTTTTCGCGCTGCTTCTGATTCGCTT
Source organism: Candidatus Latescibacterota bacterium (assembly GCA_003529325.1). Lineage (GTDB taxonomy): Bacteria > Latescibacterota > UBA2968 > UBA8231 > UBA8231 > UBA8231. The sequence continues at coordinate 9,111 of DPVW01000314.1, forward strand.
CTGCCGAACATGCCATGTTGATCATGTGCGGCAGCACGCGATTCTCATACCAACCCATGGTTCCCCCGTTCAGGCGCGCATGCGCTGCAAGCAATCCTCGTAGGACTCGAAGCGTTCACCCTCGCGTTCCTCCGGATCGACGAACTTGAGGAACAGCGCGCTCCCTGGTTTCTTGCCGGTAAAGTCGCGGTGGCTGGAGATGTGGGACGGATCGGGTCCACTCCACTTGACCTCACCGTCCTGCAGGTAGACGAAGTTGCCGCGATACTTGTCGATCATTTGCTTCTGCTGATCGCGATAGAACAGGCCCTGTTCGCAGGCCGTCTCCCTGACGGTGGCCATGTGTTCGGGTGGATCTTCCTCGACCGAATCGAATTCGTTCAATGGCGCCTCGACTTCACTGACGACGTCGATCTGCTCGAGATCGACGGTACCGAAGCCGCCTTGAGCTGCAATCAGCAGGTGATTGCGGTCGCGACGGAAGGGGGGTGTCGGCCAGTCTGACGCAGGATCGTGGCCCATCAGGTGTGCACCGACGGCATCGGTCGCCACGATCTGATCGCCGGCGATCAAGGCGTCGCACACCCGTCCTTCTCCATCCCACTCACGGCCCCACTGTCCGGTCATGGCGTCGATGATATTGAGACAAGGGTTGGTGATGCGTGCCAGATCAGGCAACACATAGGACAAGCGGATGGCGTGGTGGTAGTAGGTACGCACCCGTCCCTGGGGTGGAATCGTGGGCGTGATACCGAAGAGATTTTTCGTGCACAGGGTGACGCCCATGAACAGGTGGTTCTTCATCTTGGCGACGGAAATGACCTCGTCCGCCTCGCGGAAACATTCGTTGAGGGTATAACGCTGGAACATGTAGCCGCCACCAGGGACCTCGTATTCGGCAAATGGGGCCAGATTCGACTCGGCGTATTCGACGTCAAATTCCTGCAGCAGCGGCAGGTAGTTGAGGTAGGGGGAGAGTTCACCAGCCTCGTCATACCCGAAGGTGTCGGTGGCGACGAGAACGGCGGAGGTCCGTTCGCGCAGCAAGCGCAACACGGCACGGCAGGTGGCCTCGTCGACGAGCTCTCTTCTGCGGCCCTCAAAGTGGGCAACCTTGGTATGCCCCATGTTGAATTTGAGGGCGATACGTTTCGCTTTCTCCAGCTTCTCCCAGGCTCGAGTCAGGGGTGTCGTGGCGCGCACCAGCGATTCGTACACCTCTTCATCCGTCGCCTGATGATGACACCGGACGGCACGTACACTGAATTGTTTCGTCATTGAAGTCGCTTTCTCAGAAACCGAGGACCATGGTCCAGAAGGGTGATTTGCCGACTTCGAAGTCGGCCATCTGCGTGAGCTCGCCCGATGTCTGATCGACACGGAAGGAGCGCAGGTGACCGGCGGCCTCACCGGTGCAGTAGCAGAACTGTCCCGTGGGGTCGATGTTGAACGATCGAGGACTCGAAGGAACAGGGTAGTGGCCAAATGGGCTGAGTGTGCCATCGGCAGCGATGTTGAAGCCGGCGATGTTGTCCCCTGGGCCACGGTTGGAGGCGTAGGCCCACTTGCCATTTGGATGGATCTCGATGTGGGCGGTAAAGCTCTCTCCGGCATATCCGTCGGGTAAGGTCGAGACATCTTGTACAGCCTCGAGGGTGCCGGTGCTGGCATCGTAACGGTGCACGGTGACGGTGTTGCCCTGTTCATTGACGGTGTAGACGATGTCACCACCGGGGCCAAAGCACATGTGTCTGGGGCCGGTGTAATCCTCTGGAGGAGTCAGTTCGAAGGGATCGTTGGGTGTCAGTTGACCGGAGTTTGCATCGAAGCGGAACTGCGCGGTTTTGTTGTTCGGGCAGACGTGGGGGATGAAGACGAACCGGTTCGTCGCGTCGATCAAGACGCCATGCGCTTTTTCACCCGTCTCGACGTGTTGCACCAGCGCACCGATGGAACCATCGTCATCGATGGCGTGCACGGTGACGCCGCCACCGGTGTAGTAGCTGGAGATCAGGAAGCGGCCACTGTGGTCGGTAATGGCGAGGGCCGGGGTGTGAAGCCCAGTGACGACGCTGTTGATGTGCGTCAGAGCACCGGTGTCGGTGTCGAGTTGGTAGCTGGACAATCCGGTGTTGCCCACCTGGGCGCCATAAACGACACCGCTCTGCCGATGCAGATGCAGGGACCCGATTGGCCCGTGGGCATTGCTGGTGGTGCGCAATTCGAGGGCTCCCGAATCGAGGTCCATCGAATAGGCCTGGATCTGCTCGTCACCGGTGAGGGCGACGAAGACGAAACAATGGGAGACGAGAGCCATGTGGTGCCTTTCGTAGTTCGGTGAAACTCTTAGAATCTCTAAGAATTGGTCAACTGGCCTTACACACTCGGTTTCTGTCAAGGAGTTCGCAAGATGAAGATCGTTGTTTTTGGTGCCGAAGGCTGGACGGGTCGGGCCGTGTTGGCCAATCTGGGGCCGCGCCATCAGTTGCGCAGTGCCGTCTATGCGCCCCAATCCTGGGAGCAGTGGCAGGATGTGGATGGTGCATGGGAGGGAGAAGACGTGCAGTATGGGGACATCGCCGACTTCGATGTCGTGCACCGGGCGACGGAGGGAATGGAAGCCATTATCCACCTGGCCGTGCACTTTTCGTATCGTAGTGACGTACCCGTGGAGCAGGACACGAAGTCATTCCTGGTCAATCTGAAAGGACTGTGGAATGTGCTCGAATCGGCGCATCAGCGTGGCATTGACCGAGTCGTCCACGTGGGCTCCTGTTCGACAGTCCACCCACATGGCGTGTTCTTTTCGGCGCAGACACGAAGTGCGGAGGGTAGTCTCTATGGAATCTGCAAGCGGCTGCAGGAGGAGATGTGCCGCCAGTTCCACGATGCACACGGCATGCGAACGATCGTGCTGCGGCCCGACTATATCGTCGACAGTCGCGCCGGGATCGGTCGCAGTCGTGAGGACCTTCGGGGGAAGTATCGCAATGGCTGGGTCTGCCGCCACGATCTGGCCGAAGCCTGCCGACTGGCCGTGGAGTCGACGACGATCGATCACGACATCTTTCACATCGTCGGCACACCCGAAGCCGAACAGACCTGCAATGTCGAGCGTTCGCAGAGTATCCTCGGCTTGCACTACCGGGGAGATCTGGAACGATATCGCTGATCGCGCGGATGACGGCAACTCTTGAAAGGAAGATCCACGTGACCACCCCTCTGCCTCTCCGTCCCAACCTCGAACAATACCAGAACCAGGCGAAAGACCTGCTGCGCGCCGCGACCTCTGGGGATGACGCCGAACTCGAGCGTATTCACATACTGGCCGATGCGCAACTCGCCATCGCTCGTGAGCACAGTATCACCAGTTGGTCGCGCTTCAAGAGGCTTATCGGATTGCTGGAACCATTCCGTGCTGCCCTGTATCCGGGGGATGCGGACGCGGTACGGGCCATGCTGGATGAGGCGCCTGAACTTGCTGTCTGTGAGCCCTGGCCCGGCGCACCAGGATACAAGCCGATTCAAGGTGTGTCGTCGGGGTGCGTCTGGCATCGACCGCAACAGATGCAGGTGGCGGGTATGCTTGCCGATGCCGGCGCCGAGATGGACATCACCATCGCCGCCCGGGCAGGTCTCGTCGAGCGCGTTCGACACATGCTGGATGCGGATCCCTCACTGATAAATGCTCGTGATTCAGCTGGGCGGAGCGCCATGTATCGCGCCGGCTGCGTGTTCGGGATCTTCCATGAAGGGGAAGCGATCGTAGATCTGTTGCTCGAACGAGGCGCGGAACCCGACTTCTTCGTGGCCTGCACCTTCGGGATGGTGGAAGAAGTCGAGAAGGCTCTCGCTGAAGATCCGTCCCTGGCGAAAGGACTCGATCCCGATGGCATGACGAGTCTGCACTGGGCGATCCGGCATCGTCGCTGCGACGGTCCACAACGACCGGTGGCCATCACGAGACTGCTGCTGGAGGCCGGCGTGGATGTCAATGCGCCAAATCCGACGGAAGAGCAGATGCAGGCGATTCATCATTGCGGCGAGTGGGCGGCATTTGTCGAACAGGTTGATCTGCTGCTCGAATACGGGGCGGACATCAACGCCGCCGCCGGCAATGACTGGACCCCTCTCGATTACGCGATGGATCGAGGGCGGCAAGAGATGGCGAGCCATCTCGAGGCCAGAGGTGGGCGTGTCTCGGGCAAACTCAGTGGTTGAAGGGCGCCGGTGTCAGCCGCCGGGATCGGTCAGGCGACGCGCCTGGGCCAGCAACTCGTCATCGGCGGCCATCGCGGCTTCAAGTTCAGGGTAGGGGAATTCGTTCTCACTCATCGCCCGCACCAGCATCTGGGTATGTCTGAGGATAAAGGCGGTCTTTTCCTGGTTGATCAGCCCCAACTGCATGACTTCGGCGAGATCATCCAGATCCTTGATGTGGCGCTTGGGCAGGTAGTAGATCCGCGTCGTGGACTTGTAGTGCTGGGTTCCCCCGGTATTTCCACGAGCACTTCGTCGTTCAGTTGCCACCAGCCCCACTCTGTGTCAGGCGTGCTGCGAAGCTGTTCGACTTTGCGTCGCATGGTTGCCTCGACGACGTCGGGGGAATGGAGCTGAAACGAGTCCTCCCCCAATTCCTTGCCGATTCGTCGCCAGACGATCAGTGTCTTTTTTATCATGATTAAGAAGTAGGCGCCTACCGATGGCTCCTGGCAAGGTGAATTTTGCACACAATTTGCACACAATCGGAACCACAACGCCTGAAAGGGGACTCCATGCAGATACGCTTCCTAGGGACCGGGGCGGGTGATTTTCTGGCGCCAGAAGAGCAGGAGAACGAGGCTGGTTTTCTGCCGGAGGTACGCCGGTTGGGAGGCCGGCACAGGCGCTATGCTTCCTCGGCGATGCTCCCCCCGGATACCCTCATCGATTTCTATGGTGACCAGCAGATCCGTCGCCTGGAGATCGAGACTGCCTCGATCCAGCATCTTCTCATAACGCACGGACATTGGGACCACTTTCAACCGCTTGCGATCATCGATTTTGCCAGAGGGCTGCCCCAGCCACTGCAGATCTACGGGAATGACATGGTGACGGACGCACTGGAGTTTGCTGCAACCCACGAGTGGCAGGAGACGGCAAAAAAGTTCGGTCCCGCCTCGTCCCCAGCCGATATCTCCACACATTCGGTTGCCGTAGGCAGGAGCTTCGACGTCGGCAATGCCGTCGTCACCGCGGTGCATGCCGATCACTGTATCGATAAAATGCGCATGGTGCCTGAGCAGAAAGCGCTGAACTACGTTATCGAGCGTGGCGGCAAGCGGATGTTCTACGGGCTTGATTCATCGCGACCCCTGCCAGAGACAGTTGAGCAACTCAGAGGCTTCACGTTCGATCTGGCTGTGTTGGATGCCACCTTCGGACCGCGCGAGATCGATCCGGCTCTGTCGGGGCATCAGAATTTCGCCATGCTGGAACAGACTGTCGCGAGTCTGATGGAGCTGGGTGTCTTCACAGAGGCGACGACCATCGTCGGCTCGCACATCAGTCTCGTAAATGTGCCACCGCACGACGAGATCGTGGATGAGCTGGCGCAAAAAGGCATCCTGCTCGCCTTCGACGGTATGACCATCGACATATGACTGATGCGTGTCGAGTGGTGCGGTTCTCGAACGAGTCAGTCGAGTCGAGGAATCTGTGGCAGATGGTCGAAGTGACGATCCCGAGTGAACAGGGTCAGATTTTTCTCCACGACAAGCGCCGCGATCCAGATGTCATCTGTGGGAATGGGAGTTCCTCTTCGTCCGCTTTCCGCCTCAGAGCACTGTCGATATGCGGAGGGACCTGCCTGCGCGCAATCAGACCTCAAGCCGGTCTGACTACTCCTTGGTCATTCGCAGCAAACTGGCTGGTGACTGAGCCGGAATGGGTGACTTTCTAAAGTCCTGCAGATTGCGTGTGGCGATAACATCCGCCCCCCAGGCGGAGGCCGCCGCAACCTGCATCGCATCCTCAAAATCTGTCATGTCGAGATGGAGGGCGAATCGGAGGGTCGGTGTCGAGGTTGGCGCCACATCAAGGAAAGACGATAAGGAGGCCAGAAAGGAGTGAGGGTTGGTCCCCGATCGCCCTTCCCTGGTCAGATAGTAGAAGTTGGAGGCGGTGTGCCAGGCAAAGCAGCCGGTCCCCGGTCTGCGCTGAAGGTAGTCGAGTAGATGGCCCGAAGCGGTAGCGTGAGGTTTCCTGTCGAGAGCTACATCGAGCAAGACATCCGTGTCGATGAGAATCCTCAAAGGTACTTTTTCGCCAGAGCTTCGAAGCGGGCGTCACCGTGATCTGCCAACCGCAGGGCCCCCGTCCATCGCTCTGAGAACGATTTGCCGTCGCTAGCGCTGAGTTCTCGCAACGTATCCTCGATCAACGCCGAAAGAGATTTTCCCTGTGATTTGGCGTAGAGTTTGGCTACGGGCAGCAGATCGGGATCAATTGTGACGGTCAGCTTTGTTTTCATTAACGCTCCAATCTTTATCATACGTATTGACAGGGATACAATACGTGCCCCATGAGAGATGTCAATGCTGCGGCACACGCGAACCCTCTTCTTTCATTGTCAGTCGAGTCGCGGATTCTGCGGTGGATGGACGAAGTGTGCATGCAACTCGAGGACACACCCCGTTACTTCAGAACCACGAGTCTACGGCTACGTTTCTCGCCGCCGCTGACGAGACGTAGAAAGTACATGCCGCTGGCATGCCCTTCGGTTTCCCATCGTATTCGATACGCCCCGGCAGGTCGGTCTTCGGCAAGCAGGACATCGACCCGCTGTCCGACGACATCAAACAACTCCAGTCGTACGGGACCAGCCACCGAGAGATGGAACGAAATGGTGATCTGCCCGTTGGCCGGACTCGGAAATGGCAGGTCCT
>DPVW01000314.1:16353-17036 GCA_003529325.1 Candidatus Latescibacterota bacterium
TGGCAGGTCCAGGTGGAAAGAACCAGGTGATGCCATGTCCTCCGTGTCCACCGAAGTCGTACGGAGCAGTTGTTCGATCCAACCCGCCAGGATCGTCACCGCCTGGGTATCGACGACGGCGGTGGCCAGTGGCGGCATGCGTTGGGATCCCGTATCCAGGATTCGACGGTAGAGAATCGACAGCTGCGGCGCCCCCGGCGTCAGCAGCTGCGCCGAGATGACGCCGAGATCACCGAGTGTCGGTGGCGCCAGTAGTCCCGTGTGTTCCAGATCCGTGTCATAACGAAGATCGAGTCCCGCCCGTGTGAAGTGAGTGGGCTGATGACAGTGGGCACAGTTGACATCGAGATAGGCACGAGCACGTCTCGAGACAGGGGCACCGACGTCGTTCGGTGATGGCAGATGAGCGAGGGCCCCGTCATGGGGCGTTCCACCGATGAAGAGTCCGGCGTCCATCCACGCCTGGATCTGTCCACCGCGGTTCAATTGCCCCGTGCGCACACCCAGCACGAAACCTGCGGCGCGGGTGTGGCACTGGCCGCACTCCTCGCGTGCCGGGAAATAATGTGTGTGTTGTGTGATACCCGTCGGAGCGTCCACCGTGTAGGTCTGGTGCAGGGCACCATCGAGAAGAAGGGCCTCCGTGCCTTCTTCATTCCAGCGATACGAAGAACCCTCCCAGC
>DPVW01000314.1:17339-19003 GCA_003529325.1 Candidatus Latescibacterota bacterium
AGCGATACGAAGAACCCTCCCAGCCTTCCTCTTCGCGCCGGATCAAAATGCGCGTCTCAACGATCCGATCGGTGTCAGGCAGATAGAAGTTCTTGATCAGGCGTGTACCGGGAGGGAGTGACCAGGCCGCTTCTTCACGGTAGCCGATCTTGCCCTGTGTTGGCAGACTCAAGTAACGCCGTTTTCTGGCGCCATCCGACCACAGGGGCACATTCACCTCGTAAGGCAGCACACCAGCCGCCGGCTCCTGCGTTGCCAGGTCGACAAAGATTCCCGTCTCTGACAGACGTGCGGCAGGAGGTTGCGTCGGGGGGGATGGTGTCAGTTGCAGCACCTCACCGTCAATGGTGAGTACGTAGATCTCGCCGAGTGCGTCACGGCCAAAGCTGGTGATCTGCGCCGGTGCCAACGCGAGCAGATCAACCTGCACGGCACCATCCTGTTGCCGTCTCAAGCTCCACACCTTGCGCGAGCCGAAGTCGCCGAACAGATAGGCGCCGTGAAGGGCGGCGAGCCGCCGACCGCGATAGACATAACCGCCGTTGATGGCGGCGCCTTCGCTGTGATCGTATTCGAATACGGGTAGAGTCAGTTGCATATCGTCGCAACCCGCCTCGTCACGACAGAGACTTCCCTCCATGCGCGGCCAGCCATAGTTATGTCCCCCCTCGACAATGTTGACCTCCTCACGCTCGTCCTCGCCGACGTCACCGACCCACAATTCTTCTGTATGTGGATCAAAACTGAAGCGCCATGGGTTGCGCAGACCCCAGGCCCAGATCTCCTCCCGCCAGCCGTGCTCATCATCCACGAAGGGATTGTCCGGCGGGATGCTATAGGGCTCACCGCCATCGATATCGAGGCGCAGGATTGTCGCCAGCAACGTCGTGCGATCCTGGCCATTGGCGAAGCGATCGTCCGGACTGCCGCCGTCGCCGAAACCGATATACAGATACCCGTCGGGCCCGAATTCGAGCTGTCCGCCATTGTGCATGTCTGAAGGCTGCCGCACCTGCAGGATGACACGTTCACTGAGTCGCACGGCGCTGTCCGGATCGGCGGATACCCGAAACTCGGCGATAAAAGAGCGGAAACTCTCGCCACTGTAGTGCACGAAGAAGCGACCGTTATTCTTGTAGTCGGGGTGGAAGGCCAGTCCGAGCAGTCCGGTCTCCGGGCGGAAATCGCGCACCACGTCCCGTATGTCCAGAAACAGCCGCATCGTGAGTTCGACAGCAGTGGGGTCGAACACCTGGATCGTGCCACGCTTTTCGACGACGAACAGCCGCTGCGTACGATCTGCGGCACTCGTCAGGTAAATGGGTTGCTCGAAGCTCAGGCCGATGAAGGCAGGGCGCAGATGATAGGACTGGGCCTCAGCATGCGACGCGGACCCGAGCAGGGCGAGAATGAATAGCAGAATCCCCTGTGGTTTCGTCTTCATAGGTAAGACCATAAGAGGTCGTGGGTGGTGCCGGCAATCTTGACGATGTCCACTTCGCACGCACTCGCAGTAGCTAGTATCGTTAGATGCTGGACATGAGAGGTCTCGATCTCGAGGCGAGGGTTCTTATCTCTTCGGGACAGGCAGACATCGTTAGCAGCCTCTCAGGTGAGATGGTGTTGTCGAAGCCATATCGCATGACCGAGGCCCTCGTCACTTT
>DPVW01000314.1:19355-21256 GCA_003529325.1 Candidatus Latescibacterota bacterium
CGCCGGCGTCATTTTTGTCTGCTGGATCCGGCGATCGTCCATGTGGTGCACCGATGACGAGTCTCTTACCGATCTCAATCAATCGCAAGTGATCCGGAAGGCGTCATCCAGGTCCAGCGGCAGTACCAGCACCCGGATCTGCTCGGCGTCGGCCTGATTGCAGAGATCCGAGGGGTTGTCGACATAACTCCGTTTGTATTCCGCGTTGAAGACGGGCTTGCCCGCATCGATGAATGGCGCCAGCAGGTCACACTCATTGAACTCGTGACACTGTTCGTTGACCTGCAGGTCGAAATAGGGCTCCAGTTCACGAACTTGGTCGACGTCATTTTTGAGGGCCACGAACAGCCCTCGCTCGTGCGCCGCGTTCGGCCAGCCAGCGGTTGTATGCCAGCTGATGGGCACCGGTCATGTCGAAACCGCTGTCGTTCGTATAGCCGTCCATGTTGTCCGGTTCGACGCCGTCACACTGCCTCGATACGGCGAGATCCAGGCGCGCAGCCATGATCTGGCGAACACTGGCAGAGCGGATATCGAGCCAGCGCTCACCCTCCCATCCGTCCAGGCCCTTGCCCAACACCACCTCGGGGAAGTCACCCGCGTCGTCTCGCCACTCCTCGAAGGAGCCACCCGAGAAGTAACACATCACCTTGCGACCAACCGTGTGTAGCTGGTCTATGGTGGTCTGGGGTACATCGAACAGGTCGATGTCGTATACGGCCACGTCGTATTCAATGTTGACATCCCCGAGCAGTTGCCACTGCCAGGTGGTCGTAACCTCTGGTTTCCATCCCGAATATGAAATGGCAGCTACTGCATTGGCGTCGCCGTCGTCAATTGCCGCTTCGCCACCCAGCAAGTTGTCATCCTCAGTCGTCCCATCATCGGATGAACTGCAGCCGAACATCACTGCGAGCAGGGAAAGCGAGACCAACATGAACTGTTTCATGGTTTGTCGAAATAGTCCGCCGTGAAGGCTGTGCCATCCGGTATGATCCACTGCTCCTTGATATCCAGGCCGAACCCCGGTGCATCGGACGGTGTGAGTCGCCCCTGTTCTGGCACCGCCACGCCCGGAATACGCTGCACCTCGTCGAGGGGGACACCCGGATCGGAACCCAACCAGAACTCCGCCATCAGTGATTCGGGCATGGCCATGGCAAAGTGCTGACCGAATGCGGTGTTGGCGCCACCGTGAGGGATGGTCTGTAACCCAGCGGCCTCACCGATGGTGTAGATCTTGACGGCTTCGGACAGACCTCCGCACCAGGTGAGGTCTGGTTGTAACACGTCAACACAACGACGTTCGACCAGTTGGCGGAACGCGATCCGGCCGTGGTGGTCCTCGCCGGTGGCGATCGGCATCCAGGGGACAGCGTTCTTGAGCGCAACGTGTCCCTCGAGGTCACCGGGGATCAATGGCTCCTCCAGCCAGCGCATGTGGAATGGGCGCAGCCGTTCGGCAACACGCACCGCATAGTCGACGTTATACGACATGACGGCGTTGAGCATCAGATCGGCGCCGTCACCGACGGTCTCACGTGCCTTGGCGAGTTTGTCTTCCAGGCGGCACAGTCCTTCGGTGCCTTCGCGGTAATGCACGGGGTTGGTGACCTTGAAAGCACTGAAACCAAGCTCCATGGCCCAGTCGAGATCATCACCCGTAGCGTAGAGATCGATACTGTCGCGGCAGGGACCACCCAAGAGGCGATAGACGGGCAGGTCCAGCAGCTTGCCCTTGAGGTCCCATAAGGCCAGGTCCACGGCACTGCGGGCGGTGGTGGCATGGCCGGCGTCGCCCAGCCGTTGAATGGCACGCCACATGAGGTCGTTGAGATACTCGGTGGCCAGACAGTCTCGGCCAAGCAACAGCGGTGCATAGATCGTTTCGATTACGGCAG
>DPVW01000314.1:21559-21778 GCA_003529325.1 Candidatus Latescibacterota bacterium
ACGTTTCGATTACGGCAGCGCAAGACGGACCAAAGCCGCATACCCCCAGTCCCCAGGTGCCGTCTTCCGCCGTAATCCGCACCCAGATCTGGCCGCCTCCCATGCCGGGCATCTGCCCTGGAAAACGGGAGAATTCCGGGTAGTAGTTGATCGGCAGGGAACGTGGCGACGTGAGATTCCAGGTGTTTCGACGCGGAGGTGTTTTGGGTTGTGTCTGCG
>DPVW01000314.1:22105-22233 GCA_003529325.1 Candidatus Latescibacterota bacterium
CAGGTCGAGACGGACGAGCTGAATGGCTGTGATTTTCATCCATGCAAGGTACGGTGGCTGAACGCCTGGCACTACTGACGAGGGCACGCTGTCGGCGTTTGCCACGCAGACGCCCCGGGCGTAGCGTG
>DPVW01000255.1:0-158 GCA_003529325.1 Candidatus Latescibacterota bacterium
CCTCGGTCCCGACGCCAACCTCGGATCGCACCTGCATCTCCCCACCGTGTTCGCTTATGGTGTGAGAATCGGCGACCAGACCCAGGCCCATTTTTACCCGGTCACTGCGCCGAAAGGAGACGTCGAACAGCCCATCAAGGTCCTCGGCAGCGATGCCT
>DPVW01000255.1:485-676 GCA_003529325.1 Candidatus Latescibacterota bacterium
ACCGGAGTCGCTGATACTGATACAAAGAACTTCCTCTTCCGTCCACGTGCGCAGGGCAATCGTGCCTGCCTCTTCGATCGCCGTGAGCGCATTCGTTATCAGGTGTAAGAAGACCTGATTCAACCGGGCCGGTGCACACCAGATCGCCGGTGTACCACCATACTCACGAGCGATGACGACTGCCCCCAGTT
>DPVW01000255.1:999-1193 GCA_003529325.1 Candidatus Latescibacterota bacterium
ATGATCACCAGGGCGCTATCGAGGCCCTCTTCGACACGGGCGATCTGCCACTCGGCCTCGTCGAGGTGAGAGAATGACCTGAATCCCCCAACGATCGTGTGCAGGCGATCGGTCGCCGACTCGAGGGCGGTGGTGGAGCTGTCGATGGCCTGCAGTGCCGGACCCTGCGGCAGATGATCGCGGAGTTTGTCGAT
>DPVW01000255.1:1484-3782 GCA_003529325.1 Candidatus Latescibacterota bacterium
TCGGAGTTTGTCGATGGCACGCGACAGTGTGTCACGGGCGCTGCGGATGGCGCCGATGGGGCTGTTCATTTCGTGAACGATGCCCGCCATCAGGTGCGTGAGGGTGGGAAGTTTGGCGGACTGCACCTCACGTTCGTGATCCGCCGCACGGGCGGAGAGGTCGCGGACCTGCTCCAGTTGTGCCGCCAGTTCCTTGTTAGTAATGGCCACGGCGCGCGCCAGATAGACGGACATGCTGACAACGAGGATGAGAGTGCCATAGATGTAGGGGAAGAACCCGAAGGCGTCATCGGTGCTGACGGGCAGTTCGACGAGATCGAGTTCGATCAAGACCTGCAGCAGGCAGCCAGCGGCAAACAGAAACCAGCCGACGCGCACGACGCGGGCCCCGGGAATGTCACGTCGAAGACCGAAAACGAGGCGCATCACATCGAGGAGCATCAGCAACGTGAAGTAGTAGATAACGTCGACGGGGACCACGAGGGCGAGGGCGACGAGGATGCCGCCGAGCACGCAGGCGCCTTTGAATAAGATGGAAGTTCGGCCGTGAAATTCGGTGTAGAGGAACAGCAGTCCCGTCAATGGTGCTGCCACGAGCGACCACTTGAAGCCGAGTCGCAGCAGGGAGACCTCCCACGGTGTGTGGACGAAGGCAACATGTAGTGGGGTGTAGATCAGACCGGCGACGGAGAGAGCGAAGAGCGCGTAGTAGAGATGGCCAAGGCGCTGCCGATGGTAGAGGAACAGCAGCAGGTGCAGGATACCGAAACCGAAGGGCACGACGAACAGCGACTGGTGCCAGACCTGCGAGTACAGAAAGCGGGGCGCCAACTGTCGCCAGGCAGGGGCGTCGACAAGTGCCGCCCTGAATCCCGCATGTTCAGGGGGATCGAACATGCCCAGGGTGTGGTGATTCGAAAATCTCACGGCGAGTACGTGCTCAGTGCCCGGCGTCAGCGGCAACTCAAACATCTGTCTTGAGGAATGGACGAAGTACACTTCCTCTTCGTGTTGGTGTGAGGCAACCTGCCCGGAGGTGTGTATCAACAGACCATCGAGATAGATGGCCAGGGCGCCATAATGTCTGTAGAACAGGCCCACATCGGTTTTGGGTACATCCGGATCGACGCGCAGGCGCAGTCGGAACCAGCCCTCCCCGGCCCAGTTGATGCGATCCCGCGTGCCCTCGGTCAGTTCTGTGTCCATAGGGGAGAGTGCGACCCAGCTACTGTCATTAAAGTCCCGTGCCGGCCCAGGCCTCGGAGTGGCCGGAGCGAAAGCGCCAGCCCATGGCCAGTGACATGGCGCCGACGAGCAGATCATCGACCCGCTGCACATCGATGACATCGGCGGGCACCAGGACGACGGTCGGCAGCTGAACCGATCGACGGCAAAGCCCATAGGAGCAACATCAACAGCAACTTCACGTCTGTATCAACCCGCTGGTCGTGACTGCAGAAACTGATTCAGCTGATTGGCAAAGGCCTGACTGTCACGATCATCATAGGAGGAGGGCCCACCCTCGACGAGCGCCGCATTGCGCAGTTCGTCCAACAGATCGCGGGTGGCGAGGCGTTCCTTGATGTTGGCGGCGGTGAGCAGCGTGCCCCGTGGATCGAGGGCGATGGCTCCCTTGGCGACGACACGATCAGCGAGGGGGATGTCGGCGGTGATCACCAGGTCGTCGGCTTCGGCGAGTTCGACGATACGGTCATCGGCCTCATCCGGGCCGGCGGGCACGGCGATACTGTCGATGTGGTCGGACAGGGGGACCCGCATGTACTGATTGGCGACCAGCGTGGTCGGGATCTTGCGTCGCTGCACGGCGCGAAAGAGGATCTCTTTCACGGCGCGCGGACAGGCATCGGCATCAACGAGGATTTTCATACTGAGTTAAGGTGCGTGATTAATTCAGGTTGAGAAAGCGTTCTACAGCATCGGCAAATTCGATCTCGCCATGAGCTCGATACCAGCGCACGAAGGGAACGACCTGTTCGGTGCCGGTGGCGACATGGCGCACGAACAGTCGCCCCATGGGTCCCGTGCGGCCGATGTAGTCGGTTTCCACGAAGCGCTGCAGCACGCGCTTGACATCATAGTCGACGCTGCGATGCTGGGGTTCCCATCCGGCCTGGCGTCGTTCGAGGATCAAGTAGCGAGCGCCATTGCCTTCGACGGTGAGACCCACGGAGCCGCAGATACACATGGTGCGGCCCTGCCAGTGGCGCAGACGTTGGGTGTGATCGTGGCCGGCGACGAAGAAGGTTTCGTTGCGCTCACCGAAAAGGGACTGCATCT
>DPVW01000255.1:4105-6336 GCA_003529325.1 Candidatus Latescibacterota bacterium
GTCGTCGGTGAACTCCGCGACACCGAGCCGGTCGATGTCGTCGAGCACGGCTTCCAGGGCGGGCAGATTGCCGTGGATGTCGCTGACGCAGGCGATCCTCACCAGGGAACCGCGACGCCGAGTTCCGCCCCCAGACCGGTCAGTGTTGCCAGGGTGTCGGCGCCGATGGGGATGCCCCGTTCACGATAGTCGGCTTCGCGGCGCCATTCGGGGCCACCGGGCAGGTCGGCGAAATCGAACCCCGGCAAAGGCTCCATGTCACCGACCTGTTGCATGAGGTGATCCATGTCGTCGGCAAAGGCCTTGGGGTCGGTGAATCGTTCCACCTGCAGAGCCATGAAGAAACCGGACTGGTTGGCGCCCTCATGGGCGATGTTGCGTCGGTCAAAACGTGGCAGCATCTGCCCACCGAGTGTGCCGGAGAGCATGTTGGCCACGTGGGAAATGCCGACCGCCTTCAGGTATGTCTGCGGCATAAGTTTGAAGGTTTCATCGTCCCAGGGAATATGCGTGGCCATGTCGAGCAGGAAGGGTGGTTGGCCGGGACCGGAAGGTACGCCGACGCAGAAAGGTGGGCTGCCCTGAATGGAACCCATGATCGTCGCCGAGGGGCTGTATTCAGGTGCGGCGTTGCGACCGGAGAGGCCGACGCCGATATGCCCGCGACGCAGTGCCATACGCACATACTTGCCCGCACTGCCGATATGGTCATGGTAGGTGGTGGTGACGATGCCGACACCGATGGACTCAGCCCGCTCGATGGCCATCTCCATAGCCCGCGCAGCGACGATGTATCCCAGGCCGCCGTCCCCATTGAGGGCGGCCGTTGCAGGGCCCTGTTGCAGCACTTCGATCTGCGGTTGGCGATTGGTGCGGTCCTGCTGCCAGCCGCGGATATACCGTTCGACCTGTTCGACGCCGTGGGAGGTGACACCCCGCAAGTCGGTGTCGACCATGAGTTCAGCGATGAGGGCGGCGTGTTCGGTGGGAACAGGGACGGCGGTGAAGAGGTCGGTGAGCCACTGTTGTAATGCTTCGACGGGAACGAAGGTGGCGTCGGGCGGTGGCCGGTTCATGGTGGTTAGATTCCTGTGAATGTGTGGAGCGAAATCGGCAGGAAGTGGGCGAAGCGTTCGAAGTCTTCGTCCACTGTGAAGATGGACAACTCATAACGGACCGCAGCGGCACAGATGAGAAAGTCGGTGTTCGAGCCCTGGACGCCGTGGTTTCGGCTCAGATTGAAGAAATGAGCGGCGCGCTCGTGATCCTCTGCCTGCAGCGGTAGATCGACGAAGTCGCGCAGTTGATCGGCGAGGGTTTCCGCCTGTGCAGAGAGCCGAATTCCGGAAAGGATCTCCTGTCGAATCGGGCCGATGAGGCCCACCTGGCAGTCTTCAATGAGACGACGGAGTTCACGGGCATGAGAGCTAGACGGCTCGCGTCGACGCAGCACGAGGGACCAGATACACGTGTCCGGCAAGACTCTCACTCGATGCGCCGTTGGGCCTTGTAGTCGTAGCCCTCATCGAAGTCGATAGAGCCGAAAGAGTCGAGTACCCGTCGTTGCCGGCGGCGCTGGACGTATTCCTGCAGCGCCGCAGTGACCGCCGCTTTTTTGGTCGCGTGTCCGCCGATCTCACGGGCTGCATCGATGAGGGCGTCATCGAGTGCGAGGTTCGTTGCCATGGCCATCCTCCAGTGGTGGATCCACACATAAATCTACACACTTGATCGTGTGGATCAAGAGAAGGATGTGCTGCCGGATCAGTCCTCTCCGTGATCGGAGAGTGTGCCCAGTGAGAGTCGCTCGATCCCTTCGAAATGTCGGCGGTTCCGGGTCAGCAGGATCGCTCCCTGTCGACGCAGATTCCGGTAATCAGTGCGTCCGCCATCCCCATGGTCCGACCTGACGAGGAGATTGGTGGCGTGGATCTCCAACTCCCCGAACGTGAGCCGCCTCAATCCGAACAGTCGTGTGAAAGAGGCGGCATGGAAGTGGATGCTGTTCTACACCAGTGAAGAGGCGCAGCGACTGCTGGGTGAATGGAAGCGCGGTATCCCCTCCATACGACGCATCGCCGAGGAGCCTGCCACTTCCGCCACCTGCTCGACGACGTACAGTTCAGGTGGTGTTTGTGGAATACCGCCTTCATGATGCTCGCCATTCCCGTGTCGATGGCCGCCTCTCTGGGGCTGGCGCTGGTGATGATCAGGGACGACCCGGCGGAGGC
>DPVW01000255.1:6600-8479 GCA_003529325.1 Candidatus Latescibacterota bacterium
TCTTTGGCCATATGTGGCGCCCTCATGGGAGTCGATGTGGACGGCGAGGGCGGCGCCGATGTGCCAATATGTCTCGGCTTTCTGCCACTCGAGCAGGTCGCGGGCGTCCTGGCGCGTCTCGGTGAGCAGGCCTTCGATCTGCTCTCGCAGCGTGTCGGATCCGGGGTCGTTCATGCGAGACTGCGAACCGTTTTACCGTGTCGACACCAATCGCGCGGGCAGACCAGCGTCGGCCAAGGCCCGGCGCAACTTCGCCCCGCGGAGAGGTCGCATCATGGCATCCCACGGTTGCACGAGTGCCAACCGTCGCCCGAGGGCTTTGTAGATATCGGGTAGATCGAAGTGCGACAGGACGCCCCGTGGAAATCCCGCCACCGGCCAGGCGACGAGGGGAGATTGTGTCATGGCGTGGTAGGAGAGTGGTGCATTCTGCAGGGTTACGGAAGTGACGCCGTCATGCAGCAGGGCGGCAAATGCCGCCAGCAGTGTGCCCTGTCCTCGTCCATGCAGATCAATCTTTTTCGCCCCTTCGGCGAGCAACAGATCGATGGTACAGAGCACGTCGTGCACCCGCTGGCCCAGGTACGAGCCACCAAAAAGCAGCTCGTGACCGTGGAACATGTAATCCATGCCATAGGGGTGAAAGAAGTCCCCGGTTTCATCCGGGCGAGACTCACCCAGACCGCGTGGATCGAGCAGGTAGAGTGGATCTTTGCGCCGCACCAGCGACGCTGGCTCGCCTTGTTCGAGTGCCAGGTCTGCGGCCACATGGGGGAGGAAGAGGCTGAGGCGGGGTTCCACATCGAGGGTATGGATGTGGGCGCGCTGGGCCATGGGTTTGTGCAGGATGGCACGTATGCCGCGCTCGGTCTCAATGGCGTATCGTGCCACAGGCTGTGAGGCGATGCTGCTGCCACGCAGAACGCGGTAGTGTGAGATGCCGGGGCGCTGTGGCAGGTGCAGGGCGACACCGATGGCGGCGACGAGTCTGGTCTTTGTCAGCGACTTGCGGGTTTCACGCAACTCATTGGCGCGTTGCCCGATCAATGTGTAGATCGGCGTTGCGCCAGCGGCCAAGGTGTTGCCCTGGGGCGTGACGTTGCCGCTGTTACTGTCCAACACATCGGTACGACGCAGAGTGGTCACCGGGGTGCCCGCATGGGCGGCAAAAAACTGGACCATGGCCTGCTGATTGTGCACCGAAAAGCCGTGCGGGTTGGGACCGAGAAACAGATCGGTGTGCTCAGCCGGTGCCCGTAGCGCGTCGTAGACGTGGCGCACTTCGTCGTAG
Organism: Candidatus Latescibacterota bacterium; assembly: GCA_003529325.1. Taxonomy (GTDB): domain Bacteria; phylum Latescibacterota; class UBA2968; order UBA8231; family UBA8231; genus UBA8231. The sequence continues at coordinate 7,892 of DPVW01000255.1, forward strand.
GCTTCGCGCAGACCACGACGGTCGAAGAAACAGTATCGCTGACCGAGCAGCATGACCGGCTTGGGACCACCGGCGATGATGAAGTCAGCCATCTCCAGACCGGCGCCGAGCACGCCCGGTGGATACTGCTCGGTGTCGGCGGGGATTTCGTTTTCGAGGTTGGCGAGAAAGGTGGTGACAAAACAGCTGGGCGCCGCCATGGTGAAGCGTGGCTCCATGGCCCACAACCAGGTCGTCACGGTGCCACCACCTGAATTGCCGGTCAGACCGACACGGGTGCCATCCACCTCCGGTCGAGACAACAGGTAGTCGAGTCCACGGATGCCGTCCCAGGCCCGCCACATGCCGAACCAGTCACCGACCAACTCCAGCTGTTTGCCCATCATGTTGTGCGCGTGGCAGCAGTTGGCGACAGCACTGCGATCCTGCAGGTGGTGGTACTGATCCCGTTCGCCCTGATTGAAGGGATCGATGATGAGCACGACGAAGCCGGCGCGCACCAGGCGTTGGCAGAAACCCTGATACAGTGGTTCGAGTTTGCCGATGTCGCTGTGACCACAGGTAGCCAGCACGGCGGGTGCCTTGTCC
>DPVW01000255.1:8784-10806 GCA_003529325.1 Candidatus Latescibacterota bacterium
CGGCGGGTGCCTTGTCCTGCAGACCCTTCGGCACGTACAGATGGGCGCTGACGAGACAACCTGGACGACTCTCGTATAACACCTTCTCGACACGGTAGTGACGCCGCTCGATGGTACCGGTGACCTGCGCATTAAGGGGTGTTTTTGCCGGCGTCGGACCACAGGCCTGACGGATGGCACGCCGCACGCGTTGTTGATAGACCTGGGCCTGTTTCCTGGTGCGGATCCTGGCCAGTCGTTGTTGGCGATCCTGGCGCATCTCTCGCAGTCGCCCGACGATATCGTCGAGCACCATGTGTCCGTATCCATTGCGGCTCATCGGCCCACGTCTCCCCATTCGATGTCGGGTCCACTACCGGGGACGAAGACCCGGTGTGGTCGCCCGCTGATCAGTTGTTCTGAGTCACTGAACCCCTCCGGCCGATCGACCAGATGTTCGGCGAGTCGACGCCGCCAATTGGCAACGTCTGATGTGCCACTGAGGTCATGTCGTTCCTGTGGATCTTTTGACAAGTCGAACAACAACTCCTGACCCGTCTGGCTGCGCCAGATGTATTTCCAACGTGCATCGACGAGATAGTGGAATCCCTCTTCGTAGCGACGGTAACCACTGTGCTCGCCATGCAGGGCCTGACGCCAATCGCAGGTCTCGCCACGAGCAAGGGGCAGGACGCTCTTGCCCGTGCACGAAGCAGGTGTGTCGATGCCGGCGGCGTCGAGCAGTGTCGGCATCACGTCCTGCAGGCCCACGGGTTGGTCGCACAGGTGGCCCGTCGAGCCGTCACCGGGGAGCTTGCGTGCAGAACCCGGCAAGCGCAGCAGGAAGGGCACATTCGCCGAACCCTCGAAGGGTTCGCACTTGCCGAACAGGTGGTGGTCACCAAGCATCTCGCCATGATCGGAGGTGAACAGGATGAGGGTGTCCTCCAGGCCGCGACCGAGAGCGGTGATGAGGCGACCGATCTGGGTGTCGAGTTCGTGGATGAGGCCAAAATACCCGGCGCGACAGCGGTGCATGGTGAGTGCGTCCAGATCGACGCGCTGTTCACCCCCCTCCGGGTTGAGGCCGTGGGCGGGACCCTCGTATGGCTCAACCCAATCGCCGATTGCGGGTGTGCCCAGATCGAGCCGATCGTAGTGCTCGAAGAATGCTTTGGATGGCGCCAGTGGGGGATGGGGTGAGAAAATGGACAGATTCAGGAAGAAGGGGGTTGTGGGGTCGCGTTTGCGCAGAAAATCCAGGGCGCGGTCAACGACCCATGCCGGGTAGGTCTGTTCCTCCGGCAGGTGGTGGGGTTTGGCAAGCCAGCTGCAACTGCCCATACCCAGGACGCCGGGTTCGTGTTCGCGGCGAACGCCACGGGCGCGGAGCCAGTCGATGTAATCGCTCTCCCCGCCCAACCCGTCGGCCAGTTCCATGGCGTCGAAGCCATAACGGCGACGCGCCGGTTGCAGGTGCAGCTTGCCGATCATCCGTGTTTCGTAGCCCGCGTCGCCGAGCGATCCGGCCAGAGTAGCCTCTGGATTCCACGGGCACTGCTGATTGCGGTAGTAGAAACCGAGCATGCCGACCGCCTCGGGAGACTGACCGGACATCAGCACGTGACGTGCAGGAATGCAGGAGGGCACCTCGCTGTAGGCGCGTCGGAAGCGTGTCCCCGAGGCACCGATAAAGTCGAGATTCGGCGTGCGCAGCACGGGATGGCCGCAGAGGCTCAGTGCGTCGCCACGCTGCTGATCGGTGACGATGAGCAGGATGTTCGGTCGAGTCGGCATGAGGTTAAGCCAAGGTCAATCTTACGGCCCCCGCAAAACGTCGCCTGCGGCTCTGCTGGACCGTACCTTTGCTGTCTCATGACTTCCGCCCTATTGAGCCGCCTGCGCGGCACGCTGCGAATCGCCGGATCGCTGGGTCACTGGCGTGTTGTTGCGCGCGATCTGTTGCACAACAACGAACCGCTGCTCGATGAGGACATCCACCTGCGTGCCGCCATGGACTGGCTCGCCCGGTCTCAAGACGTG
>DPVW01000255.1:11126-17452 GCA_003529325.1 Candidatus Latescibacterota bacterium
CAAGACGTGTCCGGTTGTGGCGGGCTGTCGGCGGGGTACTCCTTTCGCCGAGGCTGGTTGCCCCCGTATCCGGAGACGACGGGATACGCGATCGCCACATTCCTGCGTTACGCGCAACGCACCGACGACAACAGCTGGTTGGAGCGGGCGGTGCGCGCCGGCGACTGGGAGATTGACATCCAGCTGCCTGAGGGGGGGGTGCGGGGTGGCCAGGGTATCAACGATGAACCGGTCGTGTTCAACACCGGCCAGGTCATGCTGGGTTGGATGGCGCTCTATCGAGCCACCACCGAGTCGAGGTATCTGCAGGCAGCGTTACGCGCCGCCCAGTGGCTGCTGCAGGTTCAGGAACGAGACGGCTCGTGGCGCCAGCACACCTACGAAGATACGCCGCACGCATACCACAGCCGTGTCGCCTGGCCACTGTTGGAGGTCGCCGAGGCGTCAGCGGAGTCAAAGTATCGAACCGCAGCGGAGTCGCAGTTGCGCTGGGTGATCGGCCAGGCGCTGCCCAATGGTTGGGTCGATGGCATGTCGTTCCGCCGTGGTGACGATCCCTATACACACACCATCGCCTACACCTACCGCGGGTTGTTCGAGTCCGGACTGCGGCTAGCTAACGACACGGGAGCATCAGCTTTGAAACTGGCGCGCTTAGGGGCGGACCGGCTGCTGCGGCGATACGAACTGAACAAGCCACACCCACACGCCGAGCCCTGGTCCCTGGCGGCAACCCTCGATTGGCGTTGGCAGCCGAGCGACGACGGCTCGTCCTGTATCACCGGCAACGCGCAGATCGCCCTGTTGTGGCTGCGATTGGCTCACGTGGATAAACAACAGCCGGCGTCGTCGCTGCGCTGGTTGAACAGCGCGCTGAAATTGCTTGACCAGGTCAAGGCGACCCAGTCGGTGGGGAGTCGTCATGCCGGCATCCGCGGCGGCGTACCGGGATCGAATCCTATCTGGGGCTGGTATCTGCGACTCACCTATCCGAATTGGGCGGCCAAGTTCTTTGCCGATGCGCTGATGGAGACGGAGGGTGTCCTGTGATCGTCGGCCTCACTTCCGTGGCGCGGGTGAATCCTTATGCGACCCTGCTGATCGATGAACTGCGCCGGCGTCAGGTGCCGGTGGATTTTGTGCTGTCGGCGGAGCGTGGCCATACCGGCGATTTGTGGGAGCGGTGGAAGCGTCGTGGTTTCGCCGGTGCGTTGGAGGCGATACGGCGGCGGGCGGGAGGGAACTCGCCCGGTCCGCAGCCACTGGCGGAGGCGGCGAGCGAACACGGATTGGATCTCAGCTTGCCCATGGCGGCGGTCTGTAAGCGGACCTCAACAAGGCTGTTGCTGGTGCAGTCGCTGGCGTCGCGAGAGACGGCTGACGCCGTTCGTGCACGGAGCACGGAGGTGCTGATCAACGCCGGTGGCGGTCTGTTTCGTCGACGTCTGCTGGAGGCTCCGAGTCGGGGTCTGCTCAACGCCCACATGGCGCGTCTGCCGGCGTTGCGTGGCGTCGATGTGCTGGAGTGGAGTCTGTTGCTTGGCGAGGCGCCGGGGGTCACCGTGCACTGGATAGACGGCGGCGTCGATACGGGTGTGATTCTTGGATTTTCGCCGCTGGAGGTGGCAACTGATGAAACACTGGAGTCCCTGCGCGAGCGAGCCGTCGTGTTGAGCGCCAGGGCGATCGCCGAACAGGTTGCGCGTCTGCAACAGGCAGAGGGGACGGTCGAGACCAGCGGTAGCAACGCAGTGCCCCAGTACTTCGCGCTGCACCCCCGCCTGCGACAACGAGCGGCAGCGCGACTGATGGAAAATGTCGATTGATTGTTACAATGGAACGGGTTAGTATCAGCGCCCTTCCCCTGGCATGGAGAGTCACCGATGACAGACACTGCAAAACTCACAGTGGGCGACCAGACGATCGAGTTGCCGATCATCGTCGGTAGTGAGAATGAACACGCCATCGATATCAGCAAACTGCGAGCGCAGACCGGCTACATCACCCTGGATGAAGGGTATGGCAATACCGGTGCTTGCCAGAGTGCGATCACCTACATCGACGGCGACAAGGGTATCCTGCGATACCGGGGTATTCCGATCGAGGATCTGGCGGAGAACAGTTCTTTCATCGAAGTCGCCTACCTGCTGATCTGGGGTCATCTTCCGAGTGCCGCCCAACTGGAGGAGTTCAGCCAGTTGATGACGAAACACTCCTTCCTACGCGAGCAACTACACCATCATTTCGAGGCATTTCCCCCTGGTGCGCCGCCGATGGCGGTGTTGTCGGCGGCGCTCAACTCGATGGCCTGTTATTACCCTGAGCTACTCGAGGCTGAGGACATTGACATCTTTCAGGAGGGAGCGGCGCGCATCGTGTCGAAGATGCGTTCTATCGCCGCTTATTCGTTCAAGCACGACATGGGTCACGCCCTCGTCTACCCCCATCCAGACAAGAACTTCTCCGCCAACTTCCTGCACATGATGTTCTCGGAGCCACACAAAGAGTACGAGCCAGATCCGGCGCTGGTGCGGGCCCTCGACGTGCTGCTGTTATTGCACGCCGATCATGAGCAGAATTGCTCGACCTCGACGGTGCGTATGGTCGGCAGTTCCGGCGCCAACCTGTTTGCCTCGGTGGCGGCGGGTGTGTCGGCGCTGTGGGGCCCCCTGCACGGTGGCGCCAACGTCGCGGTGGTGGAGATGCTCGAAACGATCGAGCGCGAGGGTCTGTCGGTGAAGGACTACGTACAGCAGGTGAAGGACAAGAAGGCCGGTATTCGGCTGATGGGTTTTGGCCATCGGGTGTACAAGAACTTTGACCCGCGCGCGAAGATCATCAAACAGCAGGCGGAGGCAGTGCTCAAAAAGATCAACCGTGATGACCCACTGCTGGCCATCGCCGAAGAGCTGGAAGGGGCGGCACTAGAGGAGGATTATTTCAAGGAGCGCCGTCTGTATCCCAACGTCGACTTCTACTCCGGGGTCATCCTGCGGGCCCTCGGCATTCCGACGGCGATGTACACGGTGATGTTCGCCATCGGTCGCATGCCGGGTTGGATCGCCCAGTGGTTTGAAGGCCGCTTCCTCACCAAGGGCCGTATCCAACGTCCGCGGCAGATCTACACGGGGCCGACGGAGGTCTGCTACGTGCCTCTCGACAAGCGCGTCTGATGCAGAAAAAGCGTCTTGGGCGAACCGACGTCGACATCTCCATCGTCGGTGTCGGCACCGCCTTTCTCGGCATCCCCCAGGTCAACGACGCCGCCAGGGCCTACGGCGAAGCAGCGCCGGCTTTCGATGCCATCATCGACCGCGACCTGGGGGCGCAGGCGGTGATCGCTGGTATCGAGGCAGGTTGTACCGTCATCGACACGGCGCCCCTGTATCTGGGGACGGCGGCAGAAGAGATGATCGGCGCCGCCCTGCGCAGCAGACCGGACCTGCGCCAGCAAGTGACGGTGACGACCAAGGTTGGGCAGCTGTATGGAGAGGTCGATCACTCCCGTGACGCCGTCCTCAAGCATGTGGAAGGCAGTCTGCAGCGTCTGGGTCTCGAATCCTTCGACGTGCTCTACATCCACGATCAGATGGGTTTGCCCATGAAGCAGGTCATGGGGGCCGATGGCTCCCTTGGGGCGCTGCGTCAATTGCAGAAAGAGGGCGTGGTGAAGTGGGTGGGCACAGCGGCGAACGAGCCTGCGACCAATGCCGACTACATCGCGACGGGGGAGTTTGACGCCGCCGTCATCCCCGAGTGCTGGAGTCTGCTCAACCAGCGCGCACAGCAGCGTATTCTGCCGGCGGCGATACAACACAATGTCGGTCTCGTAGGGGCGACCCCCCTCGAGCGTGGTCTGCTGGCGACGGGACCGGTGCCGGGCATCGACTACCTGGCGCGCGACTTCACGCAACCCGTGCTCGACCACGTGGCGACCATCCAGGGGCTGTGTGCCGACCACGGGGTCAGCCTGAACGCGGTCTCTCTGCAGTGGTGCGCTCGTCATCCACAGGTGGCGGCCACGATTCCGGGAGCGCGCACCCCGGCAGAGGCCAGGGCCAACGGCGAGGCCGGATCGGCGACGATCCCGGAGACCTTGTGGACGGATCTGGAGCCGCTGGTCAAAGACTGGCAAGTGAGCCAGGTGTGAACGAACCGCCCGAAGAGTTCGTCCGTGTCGACGAGGCACGGTTGCTCGGTTTCGTCACCGAGTGTTTCAAAAAGTCCGGCTGTAATCACGCTGAGCTGATCGCGCGTCTGCTCGTCAACAACGACCTGCGAGGCGTTCGCTCCCACGGATCGGCCAGCGCCGGTGGCTACTGTAATGGCTTCGCCACCGGCGGCTTCAACCCCACGCCTGATGTTTCCGTGCTGCGTGAGACCGAAGCCCTCGTCGTACTCGATGGCGATGGTACGGTCGGTTATCTGCCAATGGTGCGGGCGGCGGAACGTGCCGTCGCCAAGGCGCGTGAGCAGGGCGTCGGTGTCGCCCTGGTACGTAACATCGGTCATTACGGATCCAGTGGTCACTACACACGCATCTGCAGTGAGGCGGGCTGCATCGGGTATTCGGTGCAGGGCTACCGCAACGAGGCCGTACCGAAGACGCCGCCTACCCATGCCGTCGCCAGCGGCAACCCCCCATTCAGTTTTGCCTTTCCCGCGGGCAGCGAACTGTCCATTGTGGTCGATGCCGGCGCCGCATTCGACAGCAGTCCATTTGTGGAGGAAGGATTCGAGGAGGTGGCCAGACGGTTTCCCTCCCCCTTCTTCAAGAGTCTGGGCATGATCGCTGCATCGACCCTGATCGGCGGTGCCTTGACGGGATTTACCTCGGCGGCGAGTGCTGTCGTACAACAGCGCTGGCCGGGTGCCAACATGGGCGGCACCGTGATCGCCCTGGATCCGGATGTGATCGGTGAGGGGGATGAATTCCGCGCCGAAGTCGATCGGTATGTGCGCGATATCCGCGACGGTCATCTGCCCCTGCCTGGCACTCAGCGGGTATATCTTCCCGGACATCTGGAGGCGGAGCGTATGGCGGCGTCTCGTCGCGAGGGCATTCCTTTCGGCGAGCGTGAACAGACGGCGATGCGGGGGATGAGCGGACGTTTCGATCTGCCATTGCCATGGGAAGAGAGGGTGTGACGTGAAACGAGATCTGGCGTGGTATCTCGAGCGACTCGCCGACCCGTCGTGGTTGTGTCGTCTCGAGCCGGATGAAGGGCGCACGGTGATGGATTCGAGTCTGAATCCGTGCCATGGACCCAGGGATTGCAACTTCTTCCTGCGCCAGGAGGAGGAGGGCTGGAATGTCCTGGTCGACTACGAGGGCGCCGGATGCCTGACACGCTTCTGGACGGCGGGGGACTTCGACGGCAACCTCGAGATCTATTTCGACGGCAGCAACGTACCGGCGATTCGTACGACACTGCGCGAATTTTTCTCCGGTGGGTTGGCGCCTTTCGCCAAGCCACTGGTGCTCGATTGTCCGGATTCGAGCCAGGGACGTGTCAGCTATCTGCCGATTCCCTTCGTCCAGGGCTGCAAAATTCGCTCGCAGCGACACTCGTTTGTTCTACTGGCAGATCAATGCGCTGTTATACGAGGATGCTGACGTCGAGACCTTCGTCCCCGCCCTGAGCGAAGCGGCGCAGAATGGCATGGAACGGCTGCGGGTCCGTTGGGGTCGGGGCAACGGATTTGGCTCGGCGCGGCAGACGACGGCCGACCCCGAGATGCGCGCCGCCGAGGTCCCGGCGAGCTCTGCGATCTGCCGGGGGCGGGCTGTATCGAACAATTGACCTTTCGAGCGACGGATCCGGCGATGCTCTCCCGACTGGCATTGAGGGCGAGTTGGGATGGAGACGCCGGCGGTGGATGTGCCGTTGTCGCATCTGGCCTGTCAGGGCAGCAAGGGGCGGGATTTTTCCTCGCTCTTTGCCCGACGCCACGGGGACGAGTTGGCCGTCGCCTTCCCATGCCCTACGCCGACGGTGCTCGGCTGAGTCTCGTCAATCCCTCCACCGCAGCAGCTGCCGTCGTCTGGAGTGCCGCCCAAGTCGATGGCCGGGAACTGCTGCACTACGAGTGGGTCTGTCCCTACTATGGGACGCTCGGGGCCACTCCCGGAGCCACGCAGGAGTCGGGGGAGAGGATCATTGTTTGACCACGAAGGGGCTCCGGTATCTTGATAAGAGAGAGCCGCAACCGCCAAAATACGCATGCCAGTCCGCATCGATGCGAAAAATGCGAAACTGTCTGATTCAACCAAAGAGCACATCAACAAAGCCTGCGCGAAATTCGGCCAATTCTATGACCGCATC
>DPVW01000272.1:0-10533 GCA_003529325.1 Candidatus Latescibacterota bacterium
CTATCTTACGCGCCATGCCCAGAGATTCTGATCGCAGATTTCCCGATCAATCCATGCGCGAACTGGCACTACAGCTGGTCGCCTTTGTCCTGGAGGAAGTGCGTCGGGGCCGCGGAATCGACGTGGCAGCACGTGCCTTCTCCCGCCACCGCCGTCGGGTGTTGGGTGGTATCGTCGGTGGTGCCGGCGCCGCCGGTGGCGCCTGGGCGGCGTTGACGGCATGGACCGGATCCCTCGGCGTGTGGAGCACGGTGGGACTGTCTCTTGGCCTGCTCTCCCCACCTGCCTGGGTACCAATCGCAGGAGGCCTGGCCGGTCTCGGTGCAGCAGGAGGCGCCGTCGCCGGGGCCCTGTCACTGAATCGCTCCCGTGCGCGGCGTCGCCATCTGCGCACCATCATCGGCTTGAGCCGTGAGATGACTGGCACGGAGGGTTCCGATGGTGAGCGTTTACTGCGTGGCTTCCTCAGATTTCGCGGTGTCTCCGGGGAACGGGCCCAGAATCTGATGTCGACCACGCCGGAAGAGGCCCGTCGCGCCGCAGGCGGACTGTCCGCCGAGGACCGGTGGGAGGTCGCCCGTTGTGTGTTCCCCTTGGTCTACCAGGGAGATGGCGTCATTACCAATCCCGGACGTCGCCGGTTCGCCCGCGTCTGCGAGAGTCTCGGATTGCCGGAGGAAGCGGCACGTACAATCTCGCGCAACTATCGAGAGCGTCTCGACGGCCAGTGGTCCCATCTGCGTCGGCTGGTGACGGGACTGAACTACTTTGCCGAAGTGATGGTCTTCGATCTGCGCGAATTGGAATCGGTGCGCGATCTGCTGGAACGGTTGTCACGCTTCGACCCACGACGCCGAGGCCAGCAACTGCGTGCCGATCTGCTCAGCCGCCTGGGCCACAGTGCCGGCGCCTGGGTGCTCGACGGCCCCCTCGAGGAGGCCTCGCTGGTATCAGCCTACGCACTAGCACAGACCGCCCTGACCAACGAAGAGGAACGCCAGCGCCTGCGCGGAGCCTTCGACGACTTGCTGACAGCACACGACGAACTGTCCACCGCCGATACCCGACGCCTGCGCGACAGCCGCCAACGCGTAGACCGCATCTATCACGAGCACCTCGAAGGACCCGACGAACCAGAGCCGGAGCCAGCGACAGAAGACTGAGAGGGAGCCACCGAGTATGTACCACTCGCGCGAATTCGGTAGGGCGGCGCAGGGTCACCGCGCAACTGGGAACCACCGATGGCGCCGCTCAACGGACCAGAGAACCATAGAGTTCGCGCAGCGAACTCGACCTGGCAGCGCAGGTCCACCGCGCAACTGAGAAGTACCGATCGCGCCGCTAACGGACCAGAGAACCCGGCGCCATGTCCTGATCGGGCTGCACGAGTGCGAGATTTCCCTCAGCATCTTCCGCCGCCAGGATCATGCCTTCAGATAAGATGCCACGGAGTTTCGCCGGCTTCAGGTTGGCGACCAGAATGACCCGACGCCCCGGCAGATCCTCGGGTGCATAGGACCCGGCGATGCCACTGACGACGGTGCGCTCCCCCAGATCTCCGAGACTCAGTCGCAGATGCAGCAGCTTGTCCGTCTTCGGCACAGCCTCACACGCAAGTACTTCGGCGATGCGCAATTCGACGCGGGCGAAATCGTCGATGTTAATTTGGGAACTCTGTTCTTCTTCACCCACGGATTCTTTCGTCCCCTTCTTCTTTTTTTTCTTTGGTTCCGGCTCTGCTGGCGCTTCGGACTCGGGTAGCTCCGCCTTCGGGAACAACAGCTCAGCTTCGGCGGGAATACGTGCACCCACGGGTGCACGACCCCAGGTCTCGGTAGACTCCAGGTCTCCCGCCGGCAAGGCGAGAGATTCACGCAATTGAACGGCCTTGCCAGGCAAGGCTGGTTCCAACAGAATCGAGGCGATACGCATGCCCTCGACACAGTTGTAGAGCACCGTGCCGAGACGTGGTTTCGTCTCCTCAGATTTGGCCAGCACCCAGGGCTGTTCATCGTTGAAGTAACGGTTCAGTTGACGGACAAACTGCATGATCTCTTCCAGTGCGGCGTAAAATCGCAGGTTGCCGACCTGTTCGCGTACATGTGCCGCCAGACCGGTACCGGTATCGATCACCCCCTGATCCGCCTCGGTCTGCTCCGGCACAGGCAGCTGTCCATCGAGATGGCGCAACAACAGCGCCCGCGCACGAGACGCCAGGTTGCCCAGGTCGTTGGCCAGATCGGCATTGTAGCGCTTCACGAGTGCCACCTCACCCACGGCACTGTCCTGGCCATAGGGCACGTCCTTGACCAGATAATAACGCAGGGCATCAGGCGAATAACGCGTCGCCAGATCGAATGGATCGACGACGTTGCCCAGACTCTTGCTCATCTTCTGGCCGTCGTCCCCCATCAGGAAACCGCCGACATTCAACCCCGCATACAGCGGCACCCCCATGGCACGCAGCATGGTGGGCCAGAAGATGGCGTGGGTCTTCAGGATGTCCTTGCCGATAAAGTGGTGTGAACAAGGCCAATAGCGGGCGAAGAGCTCACCGTCGGGGTATCCGAGGGCGGAGACATAGTTAAGCAGGGCGTCAAACCAGACGTAGGTGACATGATCGTCATCCCAGGGCAGGCCAATCCCCCAGGGCACGCGGGTGCGCGGACGCGACATGGACAGATCACCGATGGGCTCCGACAGGATCGACAGGACCTCGTTGGCGTAGCGCTCTGGCCGGATAAAATCCGGCGTCGACCGGATGTGGTTGGCAAGCCACTCACGGTGCTTGTCCATGCGAAAGAAGTAGTTGCCTTCCTTGCGCTTCTCCGGCACCGTCTTGTGATCGTTACACTTGCCATCAACGAGTTCACGATCGGTCAGGAAGCGTTCGCAACCGACGCAATACAACCCTTCGTATTCATCGAAGTAGATATCCCCCTGATCGTAGACCTGCTGCAAGACCTGGGTGACAACGGCGATATGTCTCGCCTCGGTGGTCCGGATGAAGTCATCGTGGCTGATGCTCAATACCTGCCAGGCCTCGGTGAAACGATGGGCGACACGATCGACAAAGGCCTGGGGTGGCTCCCCCGCCTCGGCAGCGGCGGTGAAGATCTTCTCTCCATGTTCATCGGTCCCCGTCAACAGATAGGTATCCACACCGGCGAGCCGATGATAGCGGGCCTGCACGTCGGCGACGATCGTCGTATAGGCGTGTCCCATGTGCGGTTGGGCATTGACGTAGTACAGGGGCGTGGTCAGGTATTCGGTACGACTCATTGCTGGCTTCTTTCTTTCACGCTAGCCGGACGATGTCGTCCTGCACAGGGGTGGTGACTGTCGGACCGTCGGTGGGGTCGAGATACACATTGATCTCGAGCCGAACACCGAACTCTTCCAGATAAATTCCCGGTTCGATCGTGAACCCGGTTCCAGGCAACAACAGGCGGGTGTCATGGTTCTCTACATCGTCGAGATTTGCGCCGAGTCCATGCACTGCCGGACCAGGGGACAGACTATGTCCAAGTCGGTGCAGGAATCGGTCACCATATCCGGCTTCGATGATCAGATCCCGCGCCAGTCGATCCAATTCCCATCCCTGTATCGGCTCCTCGAGACGCCACGCCTCCATGAGCCGATCTACTATGAGATCGCGGGCGCGCCGCACGATGTCAAACAGCCTTCGCTGTTCGGGCTGCACTTTCGGCGCCGCCACACCGACCCAGGTGATATCGGCGAAGACATGTTCCTGACCCGGACGCCGCGCCCAGAGATCGATCAGGACCCAGTCGCCGGGTCGAATAGGTGATGATGCCCCAGCGACCGGGGCATAATGTGGGTCAGCACTGTGCGCATTGAAGCCGACAATGGCGGGGTGATCGGTCTCGAAGCCGCCCTGCTCCAGGCGCTCACCGATCAGACATTGTACGTCGTATTCGGTGAGCGCAGCGCCTGTGGCGATGGCTGCTCCGATTGCCTCAAAAGCGGCATCCTTCGCCTCGACGACGGCGGCAACAGCCTGGTGATGGGCGGAGAGGGTGACGCCATCCCACATGGCCAGAGCCGACTGCAGCAGGTCGGCTGACGACTCCAGCTGCAGCCCCAATGCCCGCAGCAGATCGACGGTGCCGGCATCCACCCAGGAAACGGCGGGCAGCACGCCTCCGGGCGAGTACTCGAGCGCGACGCGACTCATGCCACGCAGCTGGCCGCCCAGCGCCTGAACGAGATCTTCATGGGTGCGATAACCCCGAACCAATTCTGTCTCGTCTGCGAACTGTCCCTTCTCGATCGCATGCGCATACAGTGTCGGCGGACCCTCGGCGGGCACGACCAGAATCAGCCGACGTGTCGTGAAAGGCCGACTACCAAGAATCGGTGCCAGTACCGGATTGTTACCGCGAAAATCGCAGACCACCCAGGCATCGAGACCGGTGGCAGCCATAAAAGTCCGTGCTCGCTGCAAGATGTCGTGCTTCATCGGTCAGTCTTTCCCGGTTCTGTTGGCACCTGCCAGATAGGCGGCCAGATGACGTCCCGTATGAGATTCGGCACAAGCGGCGATGGTCACCGGCGCACCGACGACAACCACCTCACCCCCTGCCTGCCCTGCCTCGGGACCGAGGTCGATGACGTGGTCGGCAGCAGCAATCACGGCAAGATCATGTTCGACAACCAGGACCGTATTGTCACGATCTACGAGACGCTGCAGCAACTCGAGTAGATACCCCACATCCTGGTGATGCAACCCGGCGGTTGGCTCGTCGAGGATGTACAGCGTTCGTTCGCGTAGCGGCCGGCTCAGTTCAGCGGCGAGCTTGACCCGTTGGGCTTCGCCCCCCGAGAGACTGCTCGCCGGCTGGCCGAGGCGCAAATAACCCAGGCCGAGATCGGCCAATAGCCGCAATCGCTGGGCGGCGGCGGGCACGTTGGCAAAAAATTCGAGGGCCTCGGTGACGCTGCAACTCAGTACATCGTCGATGGAGTGCCCGCGAAAACGGATTTCAAGGACCTCGCGATTGTATCGACTCCCGGAGCAGGAGGGACAGGGTACGGGTAGATCCTCAAAACCCGCCGCTTCCGGATCACACCCCGAACCGGCACAAGCGGAACATGCACCCAAACTATTGAAACTGAAATGGCCGGCGCGGTAGCCGCGCAACTTCGCCTCAGGTAGTTCGACGAACAACTCGCGCAATGCCGCCATCAACCCGGTATAGGTGGCAGCGTTGGAACGGGCGGAACGACCGATCGGTGCCTGATCTACGGCGACGACCCGCTGCAAAAGGTCCACTCCCTTAATGGCGTCGAAAGCTAGCGGTCGACGTTCGCCGCGCTGCAACCGATCACTGAGCAGCGGATGCAGCGTGTCATGCACGAGACTGCTCTTGCCGGAGCCTGACACACCGGAGACGCAGACCAGACAGCGGAGAGGGATTGCCACGTCTATGCCCTTCAGATTGTGACCCGCCGCCCCAATCAGCTTGAGCCATCCGCCCACGCCTGGCGTCCGCCCCCGGGAAGGATCTTCTTCGTCGACGCGGCGCAGGGCTCGCCCCGTCGCGGTCTCTGCGGCGAAGATCTGCTCCGGTGTCCCCGACGCGACGATCTCACCCCCCTGGGCGCCAGCGGCAGGCCCCAGTTCAACGACACTCTCGGCGCCACAGATCAGGGCCAGGTCGTGTTCGACGAGCAGCACTGTGTTGCCACCATCGCGCAGTCGCTGTAACGCCGTACCGAGTCGATCCGTGTCACGAGGGTGCAGACCGGCGCTCGGTTCGTCGAGAACATAGAGCACCTGGGACAATCCCGAACCGAGAGCCGCCACCAGATGCAACCGTTGCAACTCTCCCGCCGACAGCGAGTGCGCCCGCCGGTCAAGAGCCAGGTAACCGAGTCCGAGTTCGACGAAGGTTGCAAGCGCCTGGCGAACCGAGCGCAGGATGTGATCGGCGAGCTCCCGGCCCTCTTCGGGCACCTGGAGAGCGGCGATGCGTTTGGCCGCATCGACTACCGGTCGTGCCATCAGGTCAGCGATGTTGTCACCATCGATCTGCACGGCCAATGCTGCCGGGGAGAGTCGCCTGCCCGCACAGGCAGAGCATTCAACGGCGCCGCCATCCCCCACCAGATCCTCCAACCAGGACGCCTCGCCACTGTCCTGCGTGCGTCCCAGTCGTGCCGAGAGCCAGCGTCGAAGCCCAACAAAGGGGGCGCCCTTGCGCCTGCCCTCCCCTTCCCACAGGGCGTTCTGGGCCGCTGGCGGCCAATCTGCCAGGGGCGCCATGCCATCGACCTGTAGGCGCTTATAGAATGCCTCGAGATCCTTACGAAATTTTCGATGTCCGAATCGTTCCCACAGAGGGGCAAGCGCAAGTGTGGGTGACTCGCCGATGGTGAGCAGACCGCTGAAGGCGGCCTCTGCGGAGAAGCCGGTACCACGGCAATCCGAGCAGGCACCTGTGGGACTGTTGAAGCTGAACAGAGCGGGGGTGATCTCGGGAAAGGCGGCCCCACAGCGGCTGCAGCCTGGGCGCAGACTGAATCGCTCTTCGACCCCCGAGTCGTGATCGAGCAGTACCACCGCCCCTTCACCAGCCTGTGCCGCAGCCTGCAGAGAGCCCCTTAACCGTCGCCGCGAATCCAACTTGACGACGACACGATCGACCACCACCTCGAGTGCTTTGCCGATCACGTCATGAACATCGACGTCCTCGAGCAACTGCGTGGCACCACCGATACGCAGGCGCCGGAAGCCGGAGCGCTCGACATGGTCGAGACAGGCACGCGCCGAGTCACCATCGGTAGGGGTTCGCAGCGGCGCCAGAATGACCAGCCGCGTACCATCCGGATGGCGGGCGGCACGCTCACTGACTTCTTCGAAACGGTGCACCTCGACGGGTTCGCCACAGCCGAGGCAGTGCGCCCGACCCACGCGTGCGAAGAGCAGCCGCAGAAAATCCGCGATCCCGGTAACCGTGCCCGCCGTCGAGCGTGCGGAGGGTCGGTGGCGGGCCTGAGCGATGGCCAGAGCCGGGCGTAGACCATCGATGCGATCGACCCGAGGGGGTTGCAGTCGGTCGGCGAAGAGCGCTGCACCACCACCGGCACTCAGCAGAAAGCGTCGGCGCGCCTCGGCGTAGACTGTATCGAAGGCGAGACTCGACTTGCCCGAGCCCGAAACCCCCGTGATGGCGATGATCTGCCCGTGGATGACGTCGACATCAACATGCTTGAGGTTGTGCTCGCAAGCACCTCGAATCTCGATCCTGTCGTCAGTGGTCACCATGCGGACGGGCTCTTTGGATCACCTTTTGTTAGGTTTTAACTCATGCGATGGAATCGAAGACTGTGCAACCCACGAAACGTACTGTTGGTGGTCGTGATTTGCACTTCCAGCCTGTCGGCACAGTCGTCGATGCGCCGCGCCCTGGCGGGACGTGTGCTGTTCCACTCCAGTGCCCTCGGCAACAATGGACTCGCCTGCATCGACTGCTACGCCGACTTCGATGAGGCCCGTCTCGGCGACGGTCTCATCCGCGCAGGGCACTCGCTATCCGGTTCGGCATCACGGCAGACCTATTGGGGCCAGGAAGAGGATGACCCGGATCGATACCCGGATATCGCTCATGCCGCCGTCTTCTGTGTCGAGCACTTCATGTGCAACCCGGAGAAGTTGACGACCCAACAGCTGTTCGAGCTGCAGGCCTTCTGCAGTCGATCAACAAACGGCCAGTGCCGACGCCCCCTCGCCATCGCTCCCGCAGCGGAAATGACGGGTGAGTACGCAGCCTTTCGAGGGTGGCGATCCCCCGTGACAAGCCTGCCAGCTTCTACGCCAAGAAGATACGCGAGGGCGACGGACTGGATTCTACGTTGGCCGGCGTCGACCCCAACGCCTACGACCCTGAGGGTGACATCTACATGCCCTATTTCGGCGCGGACCGGCTGACGAACAGCCAGATTCACGACATCATCGCCTTCATCAAAAGCCTGCCGCCTCCTCCCAAGCGTTAGCAGCTCATCGCTCTAGTCTGGGCACGACCTGGGCCACGGCCCGCTCGTAGTCTTCTATGGTGTCGATTTCCGCCCAGGGCAGATCCGCCACCTCAACTGCACGCAGGTGACCTGCTTCTATGAGCGGCCCGTAGGACGATGTCGGGAAGGCGTCGACCACCTGTTGGCGCACGAGTCGCTGCAACTCCAACCGCACCTGCCGCGAACCGGCGGCGTTGAAGGTCGCCAGTTGCGCGCTGACAGCAGTCGTCGCCTGCGGGTCGAGATGTTTGCCGATGGCCTGCACGACGCCACCGGCAGTGACCTTCACATTCATCTCCCCCGCGAGTCTGGTGGCAGCCGTATCGACGGCGATGGCGCTGGCGTCACTGTCGAGCAGCCGCCGCAGCAGACGATGATCGAAGAGTATGTCACAGTTAAACAGCAGAATTCGTTCCCCTTCGAGCCAAGGGGCGGCCTGGTACAACGAGAAGATGCTGTTCGTCGTCTCCCATTCCTCGTTGCGGACAAATGTCACTCCGTCGCCACAGAATTGTTCTACCTGCGCGGCCTCGAAGCCGATCACGACGACGACCTCTTCGACGCCGGATCGCTGCAAGGCCTCGAGTTGGTACTCGAGCAAGGGGCGACCGCCGATGGCTACCAGACATTTGGGGCGACCGGTGGTCAGGTGTTTGAGTCGGGTGCCGGCTCCAGCAGCAAGGATGATGGCGCGCATTTGGTCTCCTGTTTCGTGTGCCGAACAAATATACGGTGGCGCTCGACGCAGCTGCCGGCAAGGACGGTGTCAAAGAGACCCGCCAAAATGGTCCTATGTCGTTGACCAGACGGTCATTTATCTATATCTTCGACAGGTTGAATCCGGTGCCGGACAATAGCAATTGAGGCGGCAACGACAGACCTGAGACCTTCTTGAACGCGCTCATCCTGGCCGCCGGTCAGGGCCGGCGCTTGTGGCCCTATACCTCCAAGTGCCCCAAGTGTCTGCTCCCCGTCGGCACGCACACCATCCTCGAGCATCAGCTCGTCCGCCTCGCCGCTGTCGGTGTCACCCAGGTGACCGTCGTCGCCGGCTATGGCCTCGACGCCATGCGCCGTCAGATCGCCCGAACGCAGATTGCGGATCTGTCGGTGCAGGTCGTTTACAACCCCTTCTACGGCGTTGCGGACAATCTGATCAGCCTGTGGGCGGCGCGTGCCGAAATGGGGGCTGATTTCCTCGTCCTCAACGGCGACAATGTCTTTCATCCCGACATCCCCCGCTTTCTTCTCGAGTCTCCAATCCCCGCCTGCCGGCTCCTGGTACAACGCCAGACGCAATACAGTGATGACGACATGAAAGTCGCTCTCGATGGTGATCGCCTGCTGTGCATCGGTAAGGATCTGGCCCCGCAGCACAGCCATGCTGCCTCGATCGGCATGATGCGCTTCGCTGGCGATGGCGTCACCGCCCTTCATCGGGTCCTCGAAGAGGCGGTCCGCGGAGAGGAGGCTCTTGGCAGCTACTACCTCGACTGCGTACAGCGGCTGGCCGATGCTGGAACCGATGTCATCTGTCGAGACGTGGGCTGTCTGCCCTGGGTCGATATCGACACACCACAGGATCTGCAATCCGTGCGCGAGTCTCTGGATCGCTTCGAGTGGTCCCCGCGTGAGGGGACACTGCGAGGCCGTGCATGAGTGGTGGTCTGCTCCTCTTCGCCGAAACAGCCGAGGCCGCGGCACTCTCACGGCGCCGCTTCGGTGGCTTGCGCACGATCGAACGCGGCATCCGCACGATGGCGCGCGCTGGCGTCACCCGCCTTGTCGTCGTTCTGCCAGACGATCATGAACCGAAACTCGGCAAGCTCACCCGCCGCCTCGACATGAAGTTGGAATTCGTGAGTTGGGGCCAGACTCCGAAGACGATCTTTGTCGATAGCGAACGCGTGCTCCTGCTTCTCGGTGATCACATCCACCATCACAGCTCGCTGAGCACCTTTGTTGAGCACGACACCGGTGCCGCAGTGCTTGCACAGGTAGCGCAAGCACCGGAACAAGAGCTAGCCTTCATTCAAGTGCAACTCAGCATGGAGGGTGGGCTGAGTTTCACCGAGACCGACACAGACCCGGAACCCACGTCAAATGAAGGCGTGAGCACCGGCGCTTTTTTATGTGCCGGTGCTCTCGGCCTCCATGAGCTCGTTGGTTCGCGACAGTCTCCCCTCGATTTTCTCGCCGCTGAATCCGCAGGCGGCACGACCCCGGCTACCCTCCGTGGTGGCGATGTCAATCTCTGGCGCCGCATCGCGGACAAACGCTCGGCACGACAGGCACGAGCGATGCTCTTTGGCCAGGTGACAAAAAAGACCAGCGGCCCGGTCTCGCGGCATATCAACGCTCGCATGTCGATACCGATCAGCAAAGTGCTCATCGAAACCGGGATTTCGCCGCACATGGTCACCGTGCTGTTCGTGCTCACAACCGGTCTCACCACGGCATGGCTCATGGCCCGCCCCGAGCCATATTGGCGGA
>DPVW01000272.1:10845-21958 GCA_003529325.1 Candidatus Latescibacterota bacterium
GCCCGGAGCCATATTGGCGGCTCGCCCTGGCTGGCGTATTCTGGCAGATGGCAGCGGTCCTCGATCGTTGTGACGGCGAAATCGCCCGGGTGAAATTGTGCGAATCGAAGTTCGGCGCCTGGTTCGATACGATCACGGACAACATCGCCTACCTGGCAACGTATGTGGCGTTCCTGTTTGGTGTTCAGCATCTACACCCGGACAAACCGTGGGCACTCTACTTTGGGATCTCCGCCATCGGCGCCATGATCGTCGCCCTTGGGATTATGTACAATTATGCGCTGAAAACAGGCAATGGCTCGCTGCAGAACTACCTGGTCGGTTTCCGCGCCCATGTTCCAGCACACGAGAAAAATGGCATCTACCGTGTGCTCGAGCGGTATGCCTTTATCGCCAAACGCGACTTCTTCGCCTTTGTCCACTTTCTCTGCTGTGTCCTCGGCTCCTTCGAGTTGCTCTACGCCTACACCGTTGGCGGTCTGCATCTGCTCGTTTTCGCAGTCCTGCTTTCACAGCGTAAGATGTTGGCAGGGCAGCGTTTGGCGACCGGCCCATGAAGATTTTTCGTATCCTGCTGCCGGGCCTGGGTTTGCTGTTGCTCGGATTTCTGGTTGGCACACTCGGTCTGGGTCAGACTCTGCAGAATCTGGCCAGTATGGGATGGTCCTTCGGGCTCGTATTGCTGCTCGCCTTCGGTTGGCATATCACCAACTCCATCGCCTGGAGTTTCGCCTTTCCCGCCGATGCCTTCCGCCCGCGGCTGCTCTCTCTGTTCATGTCGAAGCTCGCCGGGGAGGCGGTCAATCAGCTGACACCGCTGGCCAACCTTGGTGGTGAACCGCTCAAGGCCTATCTACTCCGTCAGCAGTCCCCCACCTCGCGCGGTCTGGCGTCGGTGGTGGTCAACAAGACGGCGCAGGTCTTCACGGGACTCATTTTCACCGCCGTCGGTCTCAGCCTCGTCATCCTGTATTGGGAATTCCCGCAGTCGATTCCGCTGCCGATCAAAGTGGGCCTGGCGACACTCTTCATCACCGCCGCGTCGTTGTTGTTGATCCTCTGGCGAAAACAGCAACACATGTTCTCGTCATTGTTGGGGTTCGTCCGGCGCCTCGGTATCCGCCTGGACGTGGTCGAGCGTCGTGTCGCCAAGGCGGTGCGGATCGACGAGAACATCTCCTCCTTCTACCAGCAGAACAAGGCTCGATTTGGCCTCGTGCTGTTCTTTCATGCCTGCGGCTGGATGCTTGGGGCGCTGGAGACCTGGGTCATCCTGCGCACCCTGGGAGAGGGTGTCGGTTTCGAGATCGCATTCCTGATCACCTCTCTGGCGGTCATCATCAACTGTCTGTTCTTCTTCATGCCCTCTAACATCGGCGTGCTGGAAGGCGGCCAGGTCTTTCTGTTTCTCGCCCTCGGGCTCGACCCGGCGATGGGTCTATCCCTGGGTATCGTCAAGCGCATGCGAAAGATTATCTGGATCTTGGTGGGCTGGTTGTTCCTCACACACCTGAGTCGCGCCCTTGTGCGTGGCGGCCGCGCGGAGGGCGACCTCGTCATCTCCTCCGAGAAGCCGATCCTGCCGGGTGTCGCCCGCTTGCCATGATGCTCATGCGCACCCTCCTCATCATTCTCCCATTTTTCCTCGGGGCGATCAGCGCGGCAGCCGATCCCATGGGCGCGCCCGCGCCCTTCAGTCTCGAGCAGTTGCTCAAGCGCGCCTGGGAACACAACACCGATGTCGCCGTCGCCCGTTGGCGCGTCGATGGTGCCCGCGCTCAACTCAAGGAGGCTCGCGCCGCCTATGTGTTGCCGCGACTGCGTCTGGAGAGTTTTGGTGGGCTGATTCCGGACGCGGAAGGGGACATTTTCAATCCTCCAGGCGATACTTCCGGGGTGCGACCTCTGGGGCCATTTGTGCAGGCCGAATTCCAGTTCATTCAGCCACTGTATACTTTTGGCCAGTTGGCCAACCTGAATGTCGCTGCCAGCGCCGGTGTCGACGTGGAACGTGCCGAACTGGCGGAAAGTCGCTTGCAGGTGGCTGCGCAGGTCAAGGAACTCTACTACGGCGTCCTGCTGGCACAGGATCTTTCCGACCTTGCCGGGCGTCTGCGGGGAGAATTGGAGAAGTGGGAATCCCAGGTCAGCTTCGACGATCCTGACATCCCGCTGTCCGCGCCCTACAAACTGCGACTCGCCCTCATCGAATTGGGTAATCGCGAACGCGAAGTCGTGGATGCACTCGCCCTGGCGCGAGCCGCGCTGGCCTGGAAGGTAGGACTGGATGAAAAGGCGCCATACACCCTGGTCGAGAGTTGGTTGGCTCCGGTGAACGCCGACGTCCCGTCCATCGATGCCCTGTTGGAGTCTGCCATCGCCCATCGCCCGGACTGGCAGAAACTACTTGCCGGTATCGCCGCCCGCAGCGCCCAGGAACAAGCGGCACGCAGTGCCTACTATCCGCAGGTATTTCTCGTCGGTGGTCTGCGCTACGCCAACGCACCCGGCCGCACCGATCAACACAACCCATTCGTCAAGGACGAGTACAACCTGTTCAGCGGCGCTGTCGCGATCGGACTGCGCCAGTCCTTCGAATGGGGAATGCTCGGTGCCCAAGTCGATCGCGCCCGTTCCAAGCGATTACAGCTGGAAGCACGTCGGCAGACAGCGATGCAGGCGATCCGGTTGGAGATCGAAGCGGCCCATGGCGAGTTCCAACGCAGCCAGCAGAAGATCGAAGGGGCTCTCGAGGCTCGAAATCTGGTCCGTGAGTGGGTGCAGATCGCCAGGGAAGATTTCGACTTGGACCCGTCACAGATCAAGGAATTGGTCAGTGCTTTCGAGGCCCTCGCCGGCTCGGAAGAGACCTATTACCGCACGATCTTCGATCATAACATCGCCCTGGCTCACTTGGAGCAGGTCGTCGGTGTGTCGTTAGCTGACACCGGAGAGGCCCCATGAGTCTGCTCAGGACACTTTCCGGCCTATTGTTGGCAGCGACCCTGGCAAGGGCAGACGAGGCCGCTACAGGCCATGCCTGGCTGGCCGGTCAGGTCGCACAGTTCAACGAACTGCGCGCACACCTGCCGGCTGCGGCCCTGGCCAGACGGCTGGTGGATGAGGCCATCGATGCGGATCGCTTCGCGACTCTCGTCCTGCAGGAATATGTGACCAGTTCACTGGCCGATATCGAAGAGCATCTCGACGACGACGAATATGAACTCTACGTCGGTGCCGCCCGTCAGCGTCTCGTCGCCGCCCTGCAACAGCGTCTGATCGGTGACCTGACTGAATATCTGACGTCGACAACCGTCGGCAGTCTGACGGTGACCGACGCCGATTTTGGTGACGACGAGGGCATCGTGACGCTGAATTCTGCCGCTACGGGAGTGCCCAGCCTCGAGGTCCGTACAAGGCGTCGTGATGATGGGACCTGGCGGATCGAGGACGTGCGGATCGACGGCCGGGCGCTGAGTCGGCGCTACAGAGATCTCTACGACGATACGATGGACGGTCGGTACTCACCCTCCGTCCTGGAGGCGGAGGTCCGACAACTGGACTATGTGATCCTGGAAGACTTCGCAGCATCGGGACCTGACGGTCTGCCCATCGGTTGGCGCTGGCGGGACAAGGACGAGGATCGACGCAAGACCTACCACGTACGGAAACAGAATGGGCAGACCTACCTCGCCGCCAAGGACTCGGGTGGCTCTGTCATCATGCTGCGTTATTCGCATTGGAATCCCCGACGGTATCCGATCATGACCTGGTGCTGGCGGGCGGACAAGTTGCCACCGGGTGGGGATGAGCGTTTCGGCCATACCAACGACAGTGTCGCCGGCATCTATGTGTTTTTCTCACAGACCTGGATTGGCATGCCACGCCATATCAAGTATGTGTGGAGCAGCACCCTGGCGGAGGGCACCATCGGCCGCAGGGACCGGATCGCGCGACCATACTTCGTCGTCGTCGAAAGTGGCAACCAGCAACTGGGGGAGTGGCTCTTCGCCAGTGTCGATCTCGAAAACCACTATGACCGCACCTGGGGGGGGCGCCCCAAGAAACGGACTCAGGGGCTGGGATTGCTCACCGACGCCAACTCCACCGACTCAGAGGCGGAGGCGTACTACGCCGATCTGCGGGTGTGGACACGCAAGGCATACGACGAGGGTCGAGTGCAGGACTACTGTGACTGTTATCGGGATCTTGTCTCCATGAAGGTTGACCTGGGATCGGGCACTGTCCGTGCACCGCTCGGCTCGGGGATGGCACCATGACGAAGCTACCGATCGCCTGTTGGCTTCTGCTGATCGCGGCAGGAGCATCCGCCGCGCACGGCGCGACCGCCGCGGCTGAAAGCTTTAGCGAGACCTCTGCGACAGCTTTTCTCGAGGCCCACGATGCCCGCGTCGGCGCCATCGTAATGCGCGATCCCACAGATAGTCTGAGTGCCGCCGAACGTGATCAGGTGCGCGCTTTGATTCGCGAGGCCTTCGATTTTCGAGAACTCTCCCGGCAATCTCTGGGCGACGCCTGGGAGGCGCGCTCTGAACAGGAGAGGGATGAGTTTGTCGAAGTCTACCGTTGTATCATCGAAGAGAGCAACCTGGATATGTTCGTTCGGTACCATCGCGATGGGGGGATCTCATATACCTCGGCAGAAATCGACGAGGATGGACGGGCCACGGTAAATGCCCAGGTGCCGATAAAAAAAGGAACGAAGGTCATCACCTATTCCCTGCACCGACCGACGGCGGACCAGGGGTGGCGCATATTTGACCTGACGGTGGACGGAGCGAGCACGGTGGCGGGCAATCGTCGTTCCTGGACGCGCTACATCTCCCGAAATTCATACGAGAAACTATTGCAGCGTCTGCGCGAGAAACTCGCCACCCTCGAAGGAGCCGGCTGACCCCGGTTGCCCATGCGCATCAAGTCCGAGCGTATCGTCCACTACGTCTACCACCACCACGTGGGTATCATCCTCGTGGCACTTGCCGTATCCGTTCTGTCCGGATATCTGGCGTCACAACTGGACATCAAGGCCGATCCCGCCGATCTGCTCCCCGACGACTACATCAGCGTCCGTGAACTCAACCGAATCAAGGAACGAGTGGGTGGCATCGGACCGTTGATGGTCGTTATCACCGGCGACGAGTTAACTGCCAGTATCCAGTTTCTCAATGCCCTCGCAGATTCTCTCGAACAGAGCCCCCTGTTGAGCTCCGTCATCCGCGGCCGCACAGAGGAGGTCGAGTTCCTCAGCGACAACCGCCTGCTGTATATGGATCTACAGGACCTGCAGGAACTGCAGCAACGGGTGCACGACAAGGTCGAACTGGAGAAGCTCAAGCGTTCGCCCCTCTACGTCGGTTTCGACGAAGAGGAAGATCCCCTCGACGTCTCAGATCTCGAAGCCAAGTACAGCCATGCCGATCTGACCGGCTTCGAGCGCGATTATTACATGACGGCTGAGGCCAACGGTGTCATCCTGCGGGTTTATCCCACGGGGGTGATCACCGATGTCAAGTTCACGCAGCGGTTGTTGCACGACATACGGCAGACCATCGACCACATCGGGCCCAAGCGCTTTCACCCCAGTCTCGAGGTAACCTTTTCCGGCAGCTTCAAGAACGCCTCGAACCAGTACAACGTCGTTCTCCGCGACCTGAAGTCCACGGCACTCTACGCCTTCCTCGGCGTGCTGGTGCTCATCTCCGTCTACTTCCGCCAGGTGCTGTCGCCGCTGTTCATCGTCCTGCCCCTGCTGATGAGTCTGTCATGGACCTTCGGTCTGACCTGGATCGTGATCGGCAACCTCAACCAGATCACGGTCTGCCTCTTCGCCATCCTTTTCGGTCTAGGTATCGACTTTGGGATCCACATCTTCGCCCGCTACCGCGAGGCGCGACGACGTGGTCTGGATACGGAGGCGGCTCTCGTCGAGACGGTATGTCATACAGGCAGTGCTTTGTCGACGACGGCGGTGACCACCGCCGTGGCCTTCTTCTCACTCCTGTTCTCCGATTTCAAAGGCTTCAGCGAATTCGGCTTCATCGTCGGCGCCGGCATCCTGTTCTCGCTGGTGGCGATGCTCATCATCTGTCCAGCCTTCATCGTACTCGTCGAGCGCCTGCGCCTGATTCGACTCAAACAGAAGAGCGTGCCCCAGCACCTGGTGCGTCGCGGCCGCTATCCGGTGCCGCATCTGACGATCATCCTCGGACTGCTGGCTACGGGTTACTCCCTCTACCACATCAACGAACTCGGCTTTGAATACGACTTCAAGCAGCTGCGTCCTGATACACAGGAAGAGGCCCCACGTGGCAGCATCCCCGATGAGTTGAAGGAAACGCGGTCGCCGGCGATCGTGCTGACGGAAAATCGACAGCAGGCTATGGCCGTCGTCGCCGAGATCGACAGAGTGATGGCCGCACGTGGCGACAGCTCAACGATCCGATCGGTAAAAAGCGTCTACTCCTTCCTCCCAGAGGACCAGCCAGAGAAACTTCTGATCCTCGCCGACCTACGACAGTTGCTGGAAGGCAATCAGGACCTCCTTGATGACGATGACCGCGCTCGAGCGGACTCGCTGCAGAGCTTCCTTGACGTGGTCGAGTTGTCCCTTGAGGACCTGCCGCAGGACATGACGAAGAGCTTCTCAAGCAAGGAAGGGAAGATCCTCAGCTTTGTGCAGATCAACGCAGCCGTGCCTCTGCGGGATGGCAGAAATGCCATTGCCTTTGCCGACGAGGTAAAAGTGATCCACGCCGCCGACGGCAACGTCTACTACGCGTCGAGTGCACACATCATCTTTGCTGAAATGCTCCAATTGATGCTTGATGATGCGGTGAAGGCAGTGGTATTGACCCTGTTGATGGTGACCATCGTCCTGCTCATCGATCTGCGCAGCGTGGTCAGCGTCATCCTCGTGCTGACGCCGCTGCTCACCGCCCTGCTATGGGTGACCGGTTTTATGTACGTCTTCGACTTCAAGGTCAACATCTATAACATCGTCGCCTTCCCCACCATCATCGGCATGGGCATCGACAATGCCGTGCATGTCTTCCATCGTTATCGCGAGTCTGGCGTGGGATCGCTGCGCCTCGTGCTGCGCACCACCGGCATGGCGCTGCTGGCGACCACGCTGACAACGATGGTTGGCTTCGCCGGACTCGTGCCCGCTCACCATCCCGCGCTCTATTGGATTGGTATCGTGTCGCTGCTGGGTCTCGGCTCCTGCTTCGTCTCTGCCGTCACGCTGCTGCCGGCATTGCTGCAATTGCGCGAGGACCGCCACAACTGACGCTCGCCGTCGTTGGTGGCAGAACAAGAAAAACGGCCCTTCGAGGCGGCGACAGAAAGCCACTTCGACGAGCCGTTTCGCTAAATGACAAAGAAATGCTGGGGCAAGAGCACCTGCCTCTTGACCAGATAATTGGAGCGGGAGACCGGACTCGAACCGGCGACAGCCTCGTTGGCAACGAGGGGCTCTACCAACTGAGCTACTCCCGCTTGATGACAGGAGGAAATATAGATTCCATGAAAAATAGCGTCAAGGTTTTAGTGCTGTTCGCCGCCCTGCTATGCAGCTGCGCTCCCACCCCGGAGGCACTCTCGCCGGGGCAGCTCGAGGCCAGGCACCTCAACAGCCTGGGCGTCGTCGCCATGGACCAACACAACTACATCCGCGGTCGCGAAAACTTCTCCGCCGCCGTGCAGCTGGACCCGAACTATGCTACGGCGCATGCGAATCTCGGGATCTCCCTTTACAGTCTGGGTCGGTACGACAGTGCCAGTGTCGCCTTGCACCGGGCCCTCGACATCGACGAA
This sequence comes from Candidatus Latescibacterota bacterium, assembly GCA_003529325.1. Lineage (GTDB taxonomy): Bacteria > Latescibacterota > UBA2968 > UBA8231 > UBA8231 > UBA8231. Next base: position 18,682 of record DPVW01000272.1, read on the forward strand.
GAGCATCTGCACGCCAGTTACACCCTCGGCTTGATTTACCATGCCCAAGGCAGCGACCACGAGCGGGCCTTGAAATTGTTTCATCATGTGGCACGACGCGACCCCGAGGATCATCTCGTGCGCTATTACCTGGGGCGAACCCAAGGCAAACTGGGGCAGGCAGACTCGGCGATGGCCGCTTTCCGTCGCGTCATCGAATTGGACGGCGCCAATGTATCCGCATACTACGCCCTGGCACAGGCACAACGACAGGCAGGCGACCTGGATGGCTGGCGCGCGACGCTGGAGACATTCAATCGATTGAGTCAGGCCGGCCTGGAGGGCGTCTCTTCCGCCTACCAGGGACAGGGCAAGTATGCCGAAGCCGTCGCCGACACCCCTTTTCGTGGCAGCCCTCTTGAGCGCAATCAGGCCGCCACCTTCGAGTCTGCCCCAGCACCCGGTGGCCTCGCTCCCGACGCCAGCTGGTTGACGGCTGTGGATGCGGACAGTGATGGCCGCGTAGATCTGCTCACGGAGGGCACCGATGGACAGCCACAGCTGTTGCGGAACATCGGTCCGCGCTTTGAACCGTCGAAGCTGTGGGATTTCGGCGACATGGGGGTCGCCACCGCAGTAACCCTCGCAGACATCGACGATGACGGCGACAAGGACGCTGCATTCTCTGGTTCGGTGGCCGGCATCGGTCTGCAGGATGATGGGCACTTCCAGCCCGTAACGACCGATTTCGATCGCTGTGTCGATGCCGTGTTCGGCGATCTCGACCATGATGGCGACGCGGACATCGCCTGCGCCGGCAACAAGCTTGGACTTTGGTCGAATGATGGCACTGGTCATTTTCGAGACATCACGGCGAGCGCCGAAGGGGATGGCGCCAGGACCCGTCAGGTCCTATTCAGCGATCTCGACACAGATCGTGATGTCGATATCCTTACCGCAGGGGGCACAGGATTCGGCTTGTACAGCAACAACCGGGACGGCACCTTCACAGACGTCGCCGCCACCCGTGGACTGAAGGGTGCGGACATACGGGCCCTGGCAGTCGCCGACTTTGCTGCGAATGGCTCGATGGATGTCGCCGCTGTCTCCGGCTCCGGCGCCAGTCTCTTCGTCAACGAAGGCACGCAGTTCACGGAGAACAGCCTCGACATGGTAGCCGACGCCAACGGCTTGATCGGCGCCGATCTAGACAACGACGGTGACATCGATCTGCTCGCATATGGTGAGCAGGGAGTCACTGCATCCATGTCCACGGCGGATGGCTTCGCGCCCACTGAAGCGATATCAACGGCCCCGACTCGCGCCTTGGTGGTGGTCGATGTCGACGACGACGGCCGCCTCGATGTGATCACACCTGCCGCCCTACTGTTCAATCGTATCCCCGCAGGGGGCAGCGTCAGGATTCATCTTGCAGGTCTCAACAGCAATCCCGACGCTTTCGGCACACGCGTCGAAGTCAAGACCGCAAGCTCGCGGCAGGTCCAGGAACTTCGTGGTGGCTCCGGTGATCCGCCGACATTGCACTTCGGCATCGGCGCCGAAGAAAAGGTGGAGTTTGTACGTGTTCTGTGGCCCAGCGGCGTGCGGCAGACGGAGCTCGATACCGTACACACAGGGCGGCTTAAGATCACCGAAGTCAATCGTAAGGGCACATCCTGTCCCATCCTCTATGCCTGGGACGGTGAGCGTTTCCGCTTCGTCTCTGACATTCTCGGTGGCGCCATCATCGGCTATCTGGTGGGGCCGGATCAGTACTACACCCCGGATTCGGATGAGTATCTCCCCGTGCGCCAACTCGCACCGACGGCGACCGGCGACTATGTCTTGCAGATTGGCAACCAGTTGGAGGAGATCATCTACCTGGACGCTGCTGAACTCGTCGCCGTCGACCACCCGACGGGTACTGAACTATACCCGGGAGAGCGCCTGCTCTCCGAGCCCCCCTATCCGGCCTTCCACGCCCATGCGTTGTCGCAGGCACAACCTCTGGCACGCATCACCGATGGCAGCGACCAGGATGTAACCGCCCTGCTCTCCCACCTGGACGACAACTGGTACAGCGCCTTCGAACGGCTCTCCATCCATGGTTACGCAGAGCCATACAGTCTGACCCTGGATCTTGGAGACATGGCCCTCGGGAGTCATCCCGTGCTGCTCGCCCACGGTTGGGTTGACTATGCCCACTCCAGTTCGAACTGGGCTGCCGCCGAACGCGGCCTCGCCCTGTTTCCGCCACGTCTTGAGGCCCGTTCCGGGGCGCAAGACTGGCGCACAGTCACCCTCGATATGGGTGTGCCTGCGGGTCTGCCAAAGGATATGCTCTACGACCTGGAGGGTGTGTTCCCCGCGACAGCGACAGACGCGCAGTTGCGCATCACGACGAATACACCCGTCTACTGGGATCGGTTTCTTCTGGGCCTCGTCGATGACGACGCCAGTACGCAAGTGCACCGCCGAGCCTTCGCGATGGCGGATCTGCATTGGCGCGGCTACCCCAGGCATGAAGCGATCCACGGCAGCTTCGCCTTCCGCTACGACTACGACGACGTGGAGACCGAGGCGAGTTGGGGAACCCATGGTGGTGCTTTCACCCGCTATGGCGTCGTGACCTCGCTGCTCGAGGACATCGATGATCGCTTCGTCGTCATGTTCCACGGGGACGAAGTCACCCTGAAGGTCGCCGCTGACAGCTTTCCCCCCCTGAAGCCAGGCTGGCAACGAACCTTCCTGTTCTATGCCGACGGCTTCGGCAAAGACATGGACCACCACAGCGCTCATTCGCTGACCGTAGAACCCCTACCCTTTCACAGCATGAGCCGCTACCCCTACGGACCAGAACAGAATTATCCCGTCACAGCCGAACACGTCGACTACGTGCTCGACTATAACACGCGTTGGATCAAAGGGTATTACAGGTGAAAGCCGATATAATCCTGCGATGGGGTGGCCATGCACATGTGACGGCTCTTGGCGCGGATGCCGTTGCGATTCTCGTGATATCCACCGCCGCGGTGTCCCTTCTGATGCCCACCTGTGGGCCCCTGAGGATCAGCATCGGGACTGTCGGTGTAATATTTGCTGTCGTACCAGTCGTTCACCCACTCGCTGACATTGCCACACATATCCCAGATGCCGAATGGACTGACCCCTTGCTGAAATGCTCAACTGGCATCGTGCCACCTTCCGCGTTGTCGAAATTGGCCTGGTCCGTCGGCAGACGTTTGCCAATCCAGTCCGCATAGGCCTTAGCATACTCCCAAGAGACATTGACGACAGG
>DPVW01000191.1:0-678 GCA_003529325.1 Candidatus Latescibacterota bacterium
CGAAGGCTCCGTCTGCGGTGAAACGCGCGATGCCTTCGATTTGCTCGAGTATCGAGAGCGCGACACACGCCGGCGATGATGTAGCCGTCCCCATCGATGCCCAGGTGCAGCTTGCGCCAGCTGCGACGCTGGTTCGAGGTCTTGTGCTTGTGAGACTGCCACTCTCCGTCGGCTAATATCTTCAGACCGGTTGAGTCGATGACGAGATCTTTCGGGCCTACGTGACCCCTGGGCAGGTGTGGGACCTCAACACTACGATGACGTCGTGAGAGCGTCGTATGGTCGGGCGTCTGGAGGGCAAGGTCCATCAAGCCAATCAGAGAAGCGACGAAGCCTTCGGTCTGCCGCAGCGGCAGATGGAACACGGTTCTCAAGGTCAATGCAGTCACGATCGCCACGTCGGAGTATCTGCGCTATCCCCCTGGATGGCCGCTCGGAGGCGCATTCCATAAGCAAATCGCCTCGTCGTCGAACCAGACCGTGATGTCGCCGTTCTCTGAGGGCGATATCATACGCCGCCCAGTTCTTCACCCGATACTTCGTCTTATACTTCGGCGACACCTTGGTCTTCGTCCGGGCAGCCATCGGCGATCTCTCCTCGAGTAACGATCCACACAGGGAACAGGATCGCCCGAGGCCATTGCCGATGCGCCGCGCGAGGCTGCCCGCCTTGCCCCC
>DPVW01000191.1:1098-2235 GCA_003529325.1 Candidatus Latescibacterota bacterium
AATGTCAACACGAGAATGACCTGCCGTCGGCACACGGAGTCCTTGATCCTGAAAAACGCTATCCTATAAAAATCTACTTATCTTGTCTGATGCTCCATTTCACAATTTTCAGAACCCCTTCTCTTCTCAATCGACCGAAAGGAGTCAGCAAGTGCCCGACGTAGCATCAGTCCTCAAGCAGGAAATCTCACGTATCGCCCGTAAGGAGATCGCAGCTACCACCCGGATCCAATCGAAGCAGATCCAAAGTCTCAAGTCCACGGTGCGGGACCTCAAGGCGCAGGTCGCATCGCTGAACCAGAGCGTCGCCAGGCTGTCGAAAGTGACGTCACGGCAACTCTCCGAACCGCAGCAGTCGGCAGAACCCTCCGCCGTGAGAATCAGCGCGAAGGGTATCAAGAAGCACCGCCAACGACTCAAGCTTTCTCAGGGCGAGATGGCACGGTTGCTGGGCGTCAGTACCGCTTCGGTGGGATTCTGGGAGACGGGACGAACCAGACCCCAAGGCGACAACAAAGCTGCCATTGCCGAACTCAGGACCATGGGTATCAAGGACGCCAGAGCGACACTCGAAGCAATGAGCGATTGAGGCCGCCCCACGTTGAGGCCTCAATGGCTGTTGGAGCGCGTGATGGTGTGGACAATGACACCGTTGCTGTCCCTGATGTCGATTGAGACGGTGGTGAAGTCATAATCCCTTATCAGACGGGAATTTTTCACGGGGCCGGCTCGGTATGCGCAACCTGGTAGAGAGTGGCAACCCTCTATCACATTTCCTCTAACCACACGCCTGTGGCGATGCTTCGGACTACATGCCAAGTCACCCTCTTCTCCAGTGGCAGCCCAAAGAAGACTCTGATTTCCGGTTGCTCGGGTCCTTCTACCGGCGAGACAGTGACATCATAGAGACGTTTGTGAACGGGAGTTTCATCAAGGGCACCTCTTGCACTCCTCGGTCCATGCACCACTCTGCTCTACCAGTGAAGATCCCTTCGGCATGCATGATTACACCCTCAACGCCGTGTTTCTCACTGGGGTCACTTGATAACTGTGTCATACGACTGCTTCCTTGTGATCGTGCGCCCGCATGGCGTCGATCAGTTGCTGCGGACGAACCTTCGCGATAACGTCGCCACG
>DPVW01000191.1:2568-4331 GCA_003529325.1 Candidatus Latescibacterota bacterium
ACGACCCGAAGAGACATGACCGAGTGCTCCAAGGAGCGGGCCTAATGCCACGGCGTGCAGTCGGCCGGGGCCGTCGTTGTCGGCCCCGATGACTACATCCCGGCCTTGCAGTTGCTGGCTATCGTGTCAACTTGATAGCTGCACGAATGTATAGTATCGTAGAGGATGTCCGCCACAACAGACCTCACAGGATCTGGCTTCTCGCATGACCGACTCCGAGCGCGGTTTCCTGCTGCACACATTCCATCGCGGCCAGTCAGATGGGACCACCATGTTCGGCGTCGGCCGTCTCGAATCGGGCCAGACTTTCGCCTTCGCCGACGGCCGCCAACGCCCCGCCTTCTTCCTGCGAGCGTCCGAACTGGCACGAGCCCGCCCATTCTGCCTCGGCGCCGGTGCCGAACTGGACGAGTCCACGGGACTGACCACCATGGACGGCGAGACTGTCGTCCGCGTCGGTGTTCGCAAGGTCCATCAGTTGCGACGTCTTGCCGAGGGTTTGCAGGAAAACCAGCTGCGCACATACGAGGCTGACTTCGCTTTTCCCAGGCAGTATCTCGTCGATCGCGGCATTCGAGGTGGGGTGCGCCTGAGTGGTTCATGGCGCCAGGGCAATGGTGTCGACCGGGTCTATCTCGAGCCCGAATTGGCGCCCGACGACTACGAACCCGCGCTGACCGTCCTCGCTCTCGACATCGAGACGCCTCCCGATGCATCCAGCGTCCTCGCCTGCTCCCTGGTTCTGTGGGGCGGCGCAGACGGCGGCCAGTCACTGGAAGAGATCCACCTCGTCGGCGAGCCGTCAGGGGATGGCGATGAAATCCACTGTCACGCCGGCGAGCGGGAGCTGCTCACGGGACTCGCCGAGCGCATCCGTACCCTCGACCCGGACGTGCTCACGGGCTGGAATGTCATCAACTTCGACCTGACGGTGCTGCAGAAGCGTTTCGCCGCCCACGCTCTGCCTTTCAACCTTGGCCGCTCCAGCGACGACTCCTGGTATCAGGAGAGCGACGTGTGGGGCGGTAGCCGCGTCGTCGTGTATGGACGGCAGGTCCTCGACGCCCTGCACCTGGCACGCACGACGCTGACCCGTTTCGACGACAACCGGCTGGGTACGGTCGCCCAGGCCCTGCTGGGACGTGGCAAGACACTTGCCGCCAACGACGGCGAGGATGGATCCGTGGCTGATGTCATTCTCGACGCCTATCAGCACGATCGGGCCACCTTTGCCGAATACTGCCTGGAAGATTCACGTCTCGTGCGTGACATCCTCGTGCAGGAAGACCTGATCCAACTCAGTCTGCGGCGTGCATCGCTCACTGGACTGCCGTTGGAACGCGCCTGGGGTTCGGTTGCGGCCTTCGATTTTCTCTACATCCTCGGTCTGCGGCAGCGGCACATGGTGGCCCCCACCAACGGCATCGATCGTGTCCACCTCGGTGGTTCGCCCGGTGGTCTCGTCATGCCGACCAAGGCTGGGCTCTACCCCCATGTCTTCGTCTTCGACTTCAAGAGCCTGTATCCGTCCATCATCCGCACCTTCAACATCGACCCCCTCACCCACATACAGGCACGAGCCGCCGCCTTCGCCGCCGCCAGTCCACGACCCGGCGACATGCCTGTCGCCGCCGAGGCCGAGTATGTCACCGAACCAGGTGTCAGCGGCGACCACATCCGTGCTCCCAATGGTGCCCTCTTCGCGCGCGACGTCGGCATTCTGCCACAGATTCTGGCCGGATTTTTCGCCCGCCGCGCCGAGT
>DPVW01000191.1:4646-6773 GCA_003529325.1 Candidatus Latescibacterota bacterium
CCCGCCGCGCCGACGCCCGTACCGCCGATGACGATCTGGCAGCCTACACTTACAAGATTGTCATGAACTCATTCTACGGTGTGCTCGCCACCGGCTCCTGCCGTTTTGCCGAGGGCGCCCTGGCGGGGGCGATCACCGGTTTCGGGCACTACCTGCTGCGCTGGACGAAGGCCCTGTTGCAGGACACCGATCGCGGCACCGTGCTCTATGGCGACACGGATTCGCTCTTCGTCGATGCCCATCTGGCGGCGGACACGACACCAGCAGAGGCGCACGAAAGCGGGCGGCAATTGTGCACCTGGCTCAACGAACAACTCAGCCACCATGTGCAGGAGATATTCGACCTGCCTTGCTATCTGGATCTGGAGTTTGAGAAGTACTACGCACGCTTCTTCCTACCCCCCATACGTGGCGATACCGAAAAAGCCCGAGCCAAGGGGTACGCCGGACTCAAGGTCGCCGACGATGGCTCAGACGAAGTGGAGATCATCGGTATGGAAGCGGTCCGTCGGGACTGGACCGATCTGGCCCACGAAGTGCAGCGCGACCTGCTGGATGCGGTCTTTCGTGGCGTGCCCGGTGCCGAATTGGAAGCGCGAGTCCTCGACTGGGTCGATGCCATGCGCCGCGGCGAGCGTGACGACGATCTGGTCTATCGTAAGGCACTGCGAAAATCAGTCGAGGGATACACGAAAACGGTACCCGCCCACGTCGCCGCTGCCCGGCTATTACCAGGGGCGCGGGGCACGATTCGTTACATCGTCACCCGCGACGGCCCGCAACCGGTGGGCCATCTGACGGCGCCCATCGACTACGAGCATTATCTGGAGAAACAGATCCGCCCCATCGTGCGCACCATCGGTCAAGTCTGTGATCTCGACGTGGAGGTCGCGCTGGGTGGCACCCCCGATCTGTTCCGCAGCTTGGGGTAGAACTGCTCCATTCCCTCTCTTTTCCTCCCAGCCACTCCAGCGAAAACTCAAAGCCAAAACCGGGTCCATCGCTCGGCACGAGATAACCATCCTCGATTACCGGCGTCCCTGGCAGCACAACGCGCTCCTGCAGCGGTACGCCCGGCGGTGAAACACCCTCTGACCGCTCCCCCCACTGGATCGCCGGCATGGCATAGGACAGGTGTTGCCCATACGGGTAGTTCATGCCGGCATGGGCGATCACGTTCACGCCGTGCGCCTGTGCCAGGTGGCAGATCTTCATGACGCCTGTCACACCGCCAACCCACTGTGGATCGGGCTGCAGGATGTCGACCAGACCGTTGGCGCAGGCGAAGGCGAAAGGCTGCAGGGAGTACCAGTGTTCGCCGGTGGCGAGGGTCTGATACGGGGCCCGCTGACGGAGCTGGCCGTAGCTCCCCAGATCCTCGGGCACGAAGGGGTCCTCCAACCACTTGATCCGGTATGGCTTGAGCGCCTCCGCCAGCCGCACGGCGTATTCCACGTCGAGGGAAATCCACGAGTCGACGGCGATCTCGACGCCCTCACCTACCTGCTCCCGCGTCCGGGCGACGAGCTCCTCATTTTTGCGCAGACCATCGAGGTTGTCCTCCGGTCCGTGGGGGATGAACAGTTTCACCGCCTTGAATCCCAGTTCGAGAAACCAGTCGATGCTGTTATCGACGCCATACGACATGTCGGTGCAACTGGCGTAGCAGAAGATCTTCTCCTTCTGCGGTCCACCGAGCAGTTCATACACAGGACGATCCAGCACTTTGCCTTTGAGGTCCCACAAGGCGTTGTCCACAGCACTGATGGCGTAGCTGACCAGACCGGCCGTGCCAAAAGCCGAGGTCGAGCGCTGCATGATATCCCACGCCTTCTCGATCGCCATGATCTGCTGTCCTGCCAGCATGGGGGCGAGATGATCGTTGATCAGGGCCGTCACGGGCGCACTGAACAGACTCTGACCGAATCCCCACGTGCCATCTTCCGCGGTGACGACACAGGCCGTGCGTGTCCAGTTGCCCCGTCCTGGTGCGGTCTGTGCCTTGCTGAACTCAGGATACCGACGCATGGGGTAGACGAAGCTGTGATCTCCGGGCAACTGCGGTACCCGCGGCGCTGTCGGTTGCGCGGGTGTGATCTCAATCGGAAAGGCGCGGATCGACTTGAT
>DPVW01000151.1:0-912 GCA_003529325.1 Candidatus Latescibacterota bacterium
CTGCTGGCCCCCGTAGGGGACTGGCCCTTGTCTCAGTGCCAGTGTGGCCGTTCACCCTCTCAGGCCGGCTACCCATCGTTGCCTTGGTAGGCCGTTACCCCACCAACAAGCTAATAGGACGCGGGCTCATCTTTGAGCGACAGCATGCAAGCAGAGGCCATCTTTCATGTCGAAACCGAGATCCCGACAGCACATTCGGTATTAGCACTCCGTTAGGAGTGTTATCCCCAACTCAAAGGTAGATTACCCACGCGTTACTCACCCGTTTGCCGCTGTACTCGTTCTCCGAAGAGAACTTTCTCGCTCGACTTGCATGACTAAGACACGCCACTAGCGTTAGTTCTGAGCCAGGATCAAACTCTCCGTGTGAAGAAGAAAAGTTTGTGGCTCCCGATATGTCAGAGGCATTTCTCCAGTAAACTGGATTGATGTCTCCGATTCTCAGGTGATCTTCTTAGTAATTGAAATACGAGCCTTCCGGCGCACGTTGCATAAGGCAACGTACAGGAAGGCATACAGGCCCGATATTGCGACCTGCCCCGCAAGATTTACAGGGACTTTACGCGCGTTATTCGATTATCAAAGATCAGAGGACTTCAGATCGGCTCGGCGGTTACCCTCGCCGAACGCAAGAACCAAACATACAGGTGGAGTCTGGAACTGTCAACGGCTTTTTGGCCCATTTAGCCAAAAGAGCGCGGCCGAGTATTCGCTTTGTGGCGAGGTCGTGGCATTGGCGCGGGGCATCCGTCGCGACGGGTCGGAAACAAGGCGCGCGAGTGACCTGGCCGGAGGCGGCCGAAGCGCGCAGCGCTTCGGTCCATTGCCTCCGGATTCAGAGAGCGAGCACAACGCAATGAGCGGCGTCAAGGGCGCGGCCGTAGCCCGAATGGGTACTCGGACGCGCTCCCG
>DPVW01000151.1:1310-28264 GCA_003529325.1 Candidatus Latescibacterota bacterium
GAGCGGTCGTCGGTCAGGACCTTGGAGAGATACCCCAGGGCCCTGCGGTCCTTGACGCCCACTGTTCCCAGGTACTGCGCGCATGCCGCTCTGACAGATGGGTCGCGATCGGCCAGAAGCGCTCGTCCGAGGACTGGCCGCCACTTCGGTGCCCGATCTTTTTTATCATCAATGCGGCATGCAGGCGAACACTGGCTTCTTTGTCACCGAAGGCTTTCTGGATGATCGGCACGGCGCTGACTGTACCGGCAAGTCTGAGACTTTCTACGGCGCGAATGCGCACTTCCAGGGACCGATCCTTCAGCGCCTCCGAGAGCACGGTCAAGGCGAGGCGGCCACCGACGTAGCCAAGTGCCTCGACAACGGCTGTGCGCACCTCGGGGGTCTTGTCCTTCAGCCCTCTACGCAGGATCAGAATCGCCCGCCAGCCGCCTACTCGGGCGAGTCCTTGGGCGGCCTTCACACGGATCTCTGGTGACTTGTCACTCAACATCGTCTGCAAGGCGAAAATGCCCTGACCTGGCGCTTCCTGTGCCAGGCAAGGCTGTGTCATCGCTGTCAGCAGACAGACCACGACGATCGCCGTGCGCTGCAGTTGGAGGGGTGATTCAAACATGGTTGCCTGTCTCGACTAGCCCCAACTGGCGCCGCCCTCGAGTTCGCCCTGGCGCTGTTCGGCGATGCGCGAGAAATAACCACTGCTGCGGTAGGCGGCCAGAGGATCTTCGGCCGCGCCCAGATCGGTTCGCACCTGCGCCAATAGGGGGCGCACATCGGTATCCCACGCTGAGCGCAGGACTTCCTCTGCCAGTACCGTGTCTGCTTCAGACTGGGCATCGGCCAAGGCCTGACGATCCACCAGAAGGGCGCGTGCGTAGGCGGTCTGGATATTGAGCACAGACTGAATCATCGCCTCGACCTTGGGTTTGACGATATGGCTCTGGTCGATCATGTAGGCGATGTCGCCACCCCGGCCGCGGGCCGTGGCATTCTCGATCTCGTGATAGATGAGGAAGACCTCGTATAGATTGACCGAACCCGTCGTCAGATCATCGTCGGCGTATTTGCGGTTGTTGAAGTGAAACCCACCGAGAGCCTGTTCGTCGAGCAGATGAGCAACGATGTGTTCGATATTGACGCCTTGTGCATGGTGCCCAAGATCGACGAGGACCTGGGCCCGTTCCCCAGCCGACCGTGCAAAGTGCAGCGCCAAGCCCCAATCGGCGATATCCGTGTGGTAAAAGCCTGGTTCGAAGAACTTGTACTCGATGAGCATGCGAGCGTCCTTCGGTAGCAGATCATGCGTCTGCTGCAAACCCTCTTCAAAGAACTGCTTGCGCTGAATGAGATCTGCCTGCCCCGCATAATTCGTACCGTCGGCAAACCACAGCGACATCAACTTTGAACCGGTGGACTGCATGATCTGTGCACATTCTGCCATGTGTTGAAGGGCCTTGTCGCGCACCGCCCCGTCTCGGTGGCCGAAGGAGCCGAACTGATAGTCGGGGTCCTGGAAGACATTGGGGTTGATGGCGCCAATCACAACACCCAGTTCAGCTGCTTCTGCCTTTAGTGCATCGTAGTCGTCGACCTTGTCCCACGGAATATGCAGCGCCACCGGCCGGCAGACGCCTGTCACTTCGTGAACTTTGGCGGCATCCGCCAGGCGTTCGTGCACATCCCGTGCCGCACCTGGTTGCTTGAAGACGCCGAAGCGGGTCCCCGAATTGCCGTACCCCCAAGACGGGGTCTCAATAACCTGCTCGCGCAGGCGCGCCTCGAGGTTCTCTACATCAATGCCACGTTCATGCAGTTGCTCGGCGAGAACTTCATATCCTGCAACGTTGTCACTCATCAACTGTCTCCTGGTAAGGTTCGTCGTACCCAGTGAGGATACACCGAACAGCGACGTGGTTCCAACCCTTGCCTAGGAGTCTGGAGGAGAATGCTCACTCTCTGTATCGGCTGATTTCCACCCGCCAGCCACCGTGAAATCAATCGGTCGTGATCCGGTAAATGCGTAGCACCGGCCCAGCGCGCAGAAATCCCCCGTGGCCGGAATACGGTAAGAAATACGCGTCGAGGGGATCGAACGACGCCATCTCTAGAACGTGTGCCGCCGCTGGTGAGAATTCCACAATCGGCTGGAGAGTGGCCAGGTCGCCGGCGAGGGATGGCGACATCGCTGCATAGGGTAGTGGATGACTCTGGGTGACAAGCCAATCGACTCCCTGAGTGCGCAGAGCTTCGACGCTGGAGATGTCGCGGACAGAACGCATGCCTGGCTTTGGCTGCACCTGCAACTCCACCAGATCGTAGGCGGGCGCCAAAGTGTAACCTGGGAGATCGAGAGCGAATTTCAGTCGTCTGCCAGGCTCTCCCAGACGACGCACATCCTCCCAGCGCTGCTGGACCCAGGACCTGGTAGGATGCAGCAGTGGGTGGCCATAGCTGCTGCCAGTCAACGCGATACGAGCTCCAGAGGGGATCTGCCGTTCGATCCACTGCCTGGCCAGCTCACGGGTATCCTCGCGCGCCAGCAGACGATCGTGTGTGACTGCAGCGATCGCCGTGGGCACCGTCATCATGAGGGACGCAGTGACGACGATCACCAGGCGGCCTTCTGTCAGCCGCGCCAGGGCGACCCCTGTTGCCACGCACAGGAGGGGGACCAGGGGGATCGCATATCGCACAAAGAGGCTCTCACCGGCCCCGGCAACCGTGAAATACCCGAAGACGGCAGTCAGCAGAACGAGGTCCCCGGGCAATCGACGGATGGCGAGCCACACCAGAGCAGCGATGGCGCCGATCATCAGCGGCAATCCGAGACCGTGCCGCAGAGTAAAACTCAGATGATAGAACCAGCCAATACCGAGTTCTTGCTGCGTGTGTCCCCGACCAAAGTGCTGCCACTCGAAGAGGAAATCGCGCCAGAATGCACCTGGGTCCAGAGCGATGAAGGGCGAGCCACAGAAAAAGGCTGCTGCCGTAAGCCCAAAGGCAAGCGTGAGATCACGCCGTCGGTCGCCGCCAGGAGAGGTCCAGATCGCCACCAGCATCGCCGGGAGGAAGAGGGCTGCGTTATACTTGGTCGATATCGCCAATCCAGCCAGGATCGCACCGAGTATCAGACTTCGGCGACCCCCATGGCATGCATACTCGACGAGCGCCGCCAATGATGCTGTCACCCAGAAAGCGGCCGGCACGTCCACCGTCAGAAAGTGAGAGTCGCGCACGTGCAGAAAGGTTGAAGCTAGCAGAATCGCCGCCGCTGCCGCGGCGGCACTCCCCCCAAGGGTGCGACCCAGATGCCAACAACAGAAAAGGGTTGCAGTACCCATCAGGGCGGTTACCGATCGCCCCAGCAGATAGAGATCAGAGGGATCGAGGAGAAACTGCAGGAGAAAATCCTGCGTTCCAGCCGTGGTGCCCAGGAGCAGGCAGATCAGGTAGTAGAACCCGTAAACTGCGGCCAGCAGATACAGATGGAGGGTGGGATAGTTAAAGAAGTGCGGATTCCATTGACCCCCGGCGATCGTCAAGGCCCGATGAACAAGAAAGGATTCATCTGGCCGTGTTGCCGTGTGCGGTAGGCCGAAGTCGAGGCCCCAGAGTCTGAGCACGAGTCCCAGCAACAGGGCGCCACCAAGGACCCAGCCCGCGCCACCGGGGAATCGCACGTCTCAGGCTACTGCGAGGATCGTCGCCTGAAGCCCGAGATTGCGCATGGCGACGCGTGGCGGCACGATGGGTTCGGAGTCATCCCCGCAGACGGCACGGGCGAACTGCTCGATCAGCAGTCGCATGAGATCATCGCCCAGGTCCTCGACACCATCCTGAGTCATGACGGAACGATAGACTCCCTCATCATCGGCTCGGCCACTCAGATCCACGGCGTGGTCGTCGAAGGAGAACCGGCGCACAAGGGGACCCTCATCTCGATCGCGGACGGTGACATGACAACGGCAATGGTGGCCCTCGGCGTCGATCGTGAACCAGGCCATTGCTGTACGTCCCTCGAAAGCAACCCGCAGCGAGTTGGGTAACAGACTCGCCGTTGGCCAAGCCGCCAGTATCAAGCTCAGGGGATGTGGTCCCATATCGACCCAGATCGCCGCCGCATCCCGAGGTTGTCCGCGGGACAGAGTTTCCATCTCGACAGCAAATGAAGAGCTGGTGGTGGGATCGATGAGCGGACACAGTCGTCGGTATTGCGCCAGCGACGTGGCATACTGACTGCACATGCCGAGATGGAGCCCGAGAGCCTCGGCTTGATCGACGAGACTGCGTGCTTGCTCGAATGCGGTCGTCGACGTCGATGCCCAGACGAGAGGTTTTTCGCAGAGAACGTGGCAACCGGCATCGAGCGCCTGGCGGGCGAGATCAAAATGTGCCTCGTTCGGCGTACAGATGTCGATGACGTCAGGCCGTTCGCGAGCAAGGAGGTCATCGAAGTCGGTGTATCCCCGACCGTGGAACCCGAACAGCTCCTGTAGCTGTCTGGATGTCGTGGGAATGCGATCAGCCTGACTACCGAGAATCGCCACCACTTCAGACCCGCCCTGAGCATGCCACTTGGCGTGGTGACGACCGATCCCGCCCGCTCCGGCGATGGCGACACGAAGGGCTTTCATATCATCGGCACACGCGAAAGCGAGCCTACCGAGGCCCGCTCTCTGCGCCTTTCAGCTCTTCTTTCCAGCTGCCTTGGCTTCACGGATTTTCTGCTTGATGCGTTCTCGACGACGATATCGCTGCCGGCGCAATTCCCTTTGCCGCACACTGCCTTTACTGGCCATGATGAGTCTCTTTGGAAGAGGTGAACATTTTGACGATTCTCTCTATGATACCGAGGCGAGATCGCCCAGACAATCTCAGATATTCTCGGCAGCCCGTTTAAAGTCGCGCGCAAACGCAGGTGAAAGGGGCTGGCCGCTGCGCAGATGGGCGTAGCCCGCAGGGCTCATCAACGGGCTGCTAAGATCATTCGCAGCAGTGCCATACGCACGTAGAGTCCATTCTGCGCCTGCCGGAAATAAGCCGCTCGTGGGTCGGGGTCGACCTCTTCGGCGTTGATCTCGTCGACCCTGGGCAATGGGTGCATGACGATCGCGTCGGCAGTCATCTTATCCAAGATGCGCCGGTCGATGATGTACTTGCCCCGGGCCTGCTCGTAGTCCTGGATCCGATCGCCGAAGCGCTCTCGCTGGATGCGGGTCTGATAAATGACATCGACCTCCGAGGCGACCGCCGCCAAGTCCGTTGATTCTTCCCAGCTTACACCATTAGCGGACAGATACTGCTTGATATCGTCACGCATGCGCACGACTTCGGGGGCGACAAAGCAGACACGTACATCGTTGAACTTCGTGAGCAGATAGCAGAGGGAGCGAGCCGTGCGGCCATTTGCGAGGTCACCGACGAGGGCGACGGAGATTCCATCGAGGCGACCGATTTCACGCTCGATTGTGTATACATCGAGCAGGGCTTGTGTCGGATGTTGTCCTGGACCATCGCCGGCGCTGATGACGGGAACCTCCGCCACGGCGGCGGCGCGGCGGCTGGCGCCACTTTCGAAATGCCGCAGGACGATGACATCGGCGTAGCCGCCGACGATCCTGATCGTGTCCTCCAGGGTCTCGCCCTTGGCGGCGGAGGAGAACTCCTGAGCCGACTCCGTTGTGATCACATCCCCCCCCAAGCGACGCATCGCTGACTCGAAGCTCAGGCGTGTACGGGTACTTGGCTCATAGAACAGCGACGCCATGACGCGTCGGTTGAGAATATTGGAGCCATAGTGCTGTACGACCTGTTCCATCTCACGGGCGACACGGAAGATGTCGGCCATGGCGTCGCGGTCGAACTGCTGGGCTTCGATGATATGACGCAAGGCGGGCATGGGTTAGAGGGAAGATAGACCCCCTCTTTAGGGGCCACAAGGAATTGATCTGGGGCAAAGGCTCCTTGGTGTCGCACCTCACAGTTTTTTTCTCCCATAGGCTATATTGAACGTGAACTCCGAATACCGGATATATTGATCGAGCTATCTGCCAGGTTCAACACACCAAATCGGCCCAAGACAGGATTACAATCATGCCTACACGTTTCCGGTGATATTCCTTTTCCTCGGTCTTTGCCTCGCCACTCCTGCCGCAGCCGGCGTCAACGCCAGCTTTACGGCGGAGTTGGGCGTGCGCGCACGCATTGAGAATCCATCGGTGGGCGAGCAGCTCTCCATCCCCGTTCGCTTTCGCCAGATGACGGAGATGAAGGGCGGCGCCGTACGCTTTCGTTATGACCCCGCAATTGTCTCCTTCATCGGCTTCACGACGGGAGAGATTGCCCCAGGTGCCGTGGGGCTTTCCGGCCAGCCCGTGATCGGTGACGACGGTCTGGCCGTAATCGAAGGGGGCATTACGCTGTTGGGATCCGGTGTTACGGTGCGCACCAACGGCGGTCTCTTCGGTACGTTCGACTTTGAACTCATCGCCGAGCTTCCGGACGAGGGCACCTCCATCTCGGCGGTGCGTGTGGAGGTGAATACCTCCGGCGATCCGGAAGATCGTGATCTTCTCAAGCTTGTCCCGGGCCAGTTGAGCGTACTCCTGGTACCGACATTCCCGAACGCGATTTTTAACGTCGTCGTCGAGCGCAAGCACAACGGTGCGGCCGTGTCGTGGAACACGAGACTCATCGGCATCGATGATGTCGTACGCATCAGACCCATCGGGTCAGAGGGAGATTTTGCCGTATTCACCAACCCGGCGGCTAACCGCTTCGCGGACCAGGTCTTTCTCGACCTTCGCGCACTGCGGACGAACGACGTCAACTTCCCCGCCCTGCCCAATGACGTCGTCGCCGAGGCGCTACGCGAACTGCTTGGACTGCCCAATGTGACCCAGGAACCGAAACTGCGTCTCGTAGGGCGCGTTCGGCGCGTTCGTGAGCTGGACAATCTGCTCCAGAGTCGCACGCACGTAGTCCCGATCATGGACCTGCCAGCACAGTCGAAGTTTGAGTTCGAAATCGCCTCGCGTAGCTTCGATGATCGCCGCAGTCCAGTGTTCAGGGGCCATTTCAGCACACGCTTGGCCCCCGATCTGCGGGCCCTCTTCGTCAGCCAGTTCGATGTGCAGGTCACACGTACCGGCGGCGCCGTCAGTTTCGGCACGAATCGCCCGGCATCGACGATCTACACATTACGGCAACTGCCCGACAGTGAGCTCGTGGTGCAGGACACGCTCAACGAGGACGGCGAAACGCGAACCCGCATCTTGCTGGAAGATCTCGAGCCTGGGGTGGAATACGATCTCGAGATCACCGCATCCCTCATCGACGCCGAAGACCTCATCGCCTCGGGACTGCGCGAGGAGGGCGCGTCGCAGACGCTTCGCAAGCGCTTCCGCACGCGTGCAGACGCTCGTCGTCTCGCCATGTTGCGACCACCGGTCAAGATCGTGGGCTCTGACAGAGCCAACATCGTCTTCGAGGTAAACCAGCCGGTGGATGCGATCGTCGACTACGGTCTGGTACAGGATGAATCGACGGATGAGGTGTCCCTCTACTCCTGGCAGCAGGAATCGACGTCGACGCTCAACCTGCACAATCTCACCCTCTCGAACCTCGACGCCAGCACGCTCGTACGCTACAAGATCACGCTGATCAACGCCGAGGGTGACACCTTTACGACGGATCCAACCGGTAACTTCCAGTGGAGTCGCGATCTGATGTTTCGCACGGCGTCGGCAGCCGATACGTTGCCACCGGAAGTGATCCTTGGACCACTTGTCGACATCCGCGATGTCCTCGCTGTCGTTCGTTTTGCCACCGATGTGCCGACGGCGGCGACCATCTTTCTCGGCACCGAAGACGGAACCTACAACACGGAAGATGAATTTGAGTTTACCGATCTCACGCCGGATGGGGAGTTTCGATTCGCCAACAGACACTCGGTCATCGTCTCCGGACTGAACGCTGGCGCCCATTACAGATATCGACTTGAAGTCGAGAGCACGGGTGGCAAGATAACGACCCTCGAACCAAGTCTCAGTGGTAGCGGCAAACGCGTCGGTCTGCGGCAGCCTCCCGGCGGTTCAGGATCCTTTACTACGAGCAACGATCCGGATACCCAATTCCCCGTCATTCTCTCGGGGCCGACCGTATCGAGCAAGTCGGACAAGACGGCGATTATCGAGTGGACGACGGACGAACCCGCAGACAGTGAGATCGGCTTTGGCCTCGACGACGTCAGTGAGGATTCGGAAAGTTCGGCGGTGACCACGACGGACCACCAGGTGGTTCTGTCCAACCTCGACGCGGCAGGTACCTACACCTACTTCGTGGGCTCCACCGATGCCTCGGGAAATGGTGCAACACAGTCGTCTGAAGCTGTCTTCACGACCGACGCTGAAATAGATCTCACGGCGCCGGAGATTACCAGCGATCCGGAGACGGTGTACAAAAACGACGAGAGTGCGACGATTCAGTGGACGACCGATGAATCCGCCTCGGCGGAGGTCTCCTTCGGGACGGCGGCGGACGATCTGGGATTCGTCCGGACCTTACCTGAAACCAACAAGACACACGAGGTGGCACTCACCAACCTCGAGGCCTCCACAACGTACTTCTACGAGGTTTCCTCTTCTGACCTCAGCAACAACGGCCCCACCACCAGCGAGGTGGCTTCTTTTACCACCGATGCCACACCGGACTTGACACTGCCGACGATTGAAGACATTTCCGTCGCCGAGTCCGATTCCTCCGTCATCCTCACATGGAAGACCGACGAACTGGCCGACAGCTTCGTCGATTTCGGCACCGTATCCGGGATTCTGGATCTTACCGTAGGTGACGTAGAGGATGTAACCGACCACGAGATTACTCTGACAAATCTGTCGTCGGGACAGACCTATTTCTACACCGTGGGTTCCATCGATCGCTCCAACAATGGTCCTACCGAATCGACGGAGAGTTCCTTCACGACCCTGACCACTGCCGACATCACCCCCCCGGAAACACCCCTGGATCTTTCCGGCACGGCAGGTAGCGAACAGGTCGTGCTGACTTGGACGGCCAATTCGGAACTGGATCTGGGTGGCTACAACATCTATCGCCGAACGGGGGAAGCCACCGAATTTTCAGCCATCGCGTCTCGCGTCACGGACACCTCGTACGGCGACGAAGGACTGACAAATGGCACCGCGTATGGATACCAGATCACAGCCATTGACAGAGAGACGTCGCCAAACGAATCCGCCGTTACAACCGAGCTCTCTCTCACACCCACCCTGTCGGCGGCGCCAACAACAGCGACCGACCTGGTTGTCGACGGTGACGCTCTGTTACCGACATTCACCTTCTCCAATGCCGAACCCTTTAGCAGTGGGGCAACGCTGACCTATACGATCCAGATCTCTACGCAGTCAGATTTCTCCGATGTGACGGATTCAGAATCCGGGATTGCACAGAGTTCGGGCACCACTTCGTGGACGACGTCACGGAGTCTGATCGATGGCCAGACCTATTATTGGCGCGTGCGCGCAGTGGAGGGCTCGCTCACGGGCCCCTTCACCGACACCGAGGAATTCACCGTCTCGGATACTCCTCTTCTGGCGGGGGACTTCAACGATTCCGGTGCCGTCGATTTTGATGACTTCTTCGCCTTCGTTGACGCCTTCGGTCAGACCGCCGATGACTTTCCCGATTTTGATCTGAATGGTTCCGGACCGGGCACCTCCATCGATTTCGACGACTTTTTCGCCTTCGTCGACGCCTTTGGCACGACGGCAGGCAAGTCCGGCGCTCTCTGGGCTTTCGCCCACAGACTCGACGAAACCGCGAGGCTTCGACTCGTGGCCACGGGTGGGCCGATGACACTTGCGGGAGCTGCCGGCCTGCCACGCGATGTGGTCCGCCTCCGCGTCTTCGTAGATGATGTCGAGGACTTGCGCTCTTTCGGCCTCGTGCTGACATACGATCCAGCAGCAGTGACCTTTGCCGAAGCCCATGAGGGCCCCGGCACCTTGTTGGAGAGCAAGGGTGGGGATGCTGGCTTATTCCAAATTTTGGACGAACGCCCCGGTCGCCTGCTCATCGGCAACGGGCTCATCAGAGGAACATCGGTCTCCGGTTCAGGGTTATTGGCGGAACTCACCTTCCACCTGCGGGACCGGCGCCTGGCGACGGATACGCGCTTCGATCTGCAACAGGCCTTTCTCGCTGATGGCGCCGACGATGTACGACGCGCGATGGCCGTCGAGGCTGCCCGTCTCCGTCCCACTGGCTTCGCCCTCAGTCCCGCGTATCCGAATCCGTTCAACCCGTCGACACATATCGACTTCGCTCTTGCCAGTGACAGCGTCGCCCGACTCGTCGTCTACGATGTACTCGGCCGGACCGTGCGCTCACTGGTTCGTGCCGACGAGTCCCTACCCGCTGGTTTCTACTCTGTCAGCTGGGATGGTCGGGACGCGGCGGGACACGCCGTCGGCAACGGCCTCTACTTCTACAAATTGACGACACCAGCATTCTCCCGTACGGGAAAGATGATGATGCTGAAATAGCGGCGGGAGAGAGATTCCTAGTGCCCCGCGGGGCACTATAACAAGAAAGGGTCGCGGAGTTATCTCCACGACCCCTTTCTCTATATGGCTTGGACTGAAGCGTCAACCGGTGGCGCGCAACACGGCAAAGATCTCGGCTTCTGCGGCAGTCTTGTCGCCCACACGCGCCATACCATGCAACTTACAGGAATCGGGCCGCTGTTGTGCTACCGTCAGGTCCAGGTGCAATGTATCACCTGGTACAACGGGCGTTCGAAAGCGAGCCCTGTCGATACCAGCAAAAAAGGGAAACCGATCGGGCAGGATCTTCTCATGCATCATCAGCACCGCAGCGGTCTGCGCCAGGGCCTCGATGATCAGGACTCCGGGCATCACCGCATATGCGGGAAAATGACCGGCCAACCAGGGCGCTTCTGCACGGATATCGAGGGCCCCAAGGATCCGCTCGTCCGGTACGAGTTCGAGAATTCGATCGACGAGCAGGAAGGGGGCCCGGTGCGGAATCGTGCGGCAGATGCCCGCCGCATTCAGTACCACCCCTTCCAGGGTCACTGATTCTCTCGTTCTTCCCTGGCTTCGTCGAGTGCGGCAAGCAGCTTCTCCGTCAGATTGTACCGATCTGGATCGGCGTAGACGATGGCACCATTGCCCGCCACATCGAAGATGAAGTCGAAACTCTCCGCCTCGGCAAGTGCTTCAAGGGCGGCATTGATCTGCTCGAATATGGGCTGCGAGAGTTCGATGTTCTTCCGAAACAGTTCGCCATTGGGTCCCATTTTCTCCTGCACGTACTGTTGCAGTTCTTGACCCGCTTTCTGTAGCTCCTCCTGCATCTCGACTTTCCGTGCCTCACTCATCAGCAATTCTTGCTTGCGGAAGTCTTCCTCCAACTTGAGCAGCTTGCTTTGCCGATCCATACCCAGCTGCTGGTAATCTTGTTCGAGGCGCTCGAGCACGCGCTGGATCTGCTTGAACTCGGGCATGCGTTCGCGCAATACCTCCGAGTCGATATAACCGATCTTGATCTCCGCGTCGGCAGGAGGGACGAAGACAGTCAGTCCCAGGACAGCGACGGACAGGGCAAAAAGGTGGAAACGCTTCATCGAATACTCTGTGGCTTAGGGTTTGGAGCGGCGACTTTAGAAAAAGCGCGGCCCGAACTGGAAGTGGGTGCTCAATCCCGGCTTGCGGCCATCGACACTGCGCCGATCGAAGCCGTAACCGAAGTCAAAGCCAATCATGCCGAGCATGGGTGTCATGACTCGGAAGCCGAGCCCGATGGAGCGCTTGAGATTGGTCGGATCAAAGTCATTTACCTGCTCCCAGGCATTGCCGGCATCAGCAAAGACAAGGCCGATGACCTGGCGCTCGGTGATTGGGAAGCGGTACTCCATGTTGAGAGTCATCATCGACCGACCGCCGATGCTGCGCCCCCGTTCGTCACGTGGACCGAGAGAGGCGTCCGGATAACCGCGAACCTGGCCATCCCACCAATCGACGCCACCCGGGGTAAATCGATCCCAGAAGGAGATATTGTCGTCGTCCCATTGAGAAAAGCCATCGATGATCGAAAATTTCGACTCCAAGGCGAAGACGAATTTCCAGAAACTCGGGCGGTACACGTTGAAGTTCAACTCGTGCCGGTGAAAATCGACATCGCCGGCGATAAAAGAAGAAGCCACCTCGGGCGTGTAACTGATGACGGAGCCACTCGTGGGAAAGTCGGGCAGATCTCTGGTATCTCGACGGAAAATCAGCTCCAGGCTGGAGGTGGTGCGCGGTGTGAAACTTGGACTGCTCTGACTTCTCTCATCGTAGTCCAAAGCAAAATCGCTGTAGCGCTCGTCTCGCAACTCATATCCGAGAGATACGGATGAGTACGCCGGTCTCTTCAAGCGGCGTCCCACCCGCACACTCACAGAGTTGCGATGAAAGGCGAAGCTGTCAAAATACTTCTGATTCAGGGTATAGACACGAAAGGAGAAGCTCGTTGGGGTATCGAACAACCAGGGTTCGGTGAAACCGATCAGAAACTGCTCGCGTCGCGTGCCGAATTCCCAGCTGAAGTCCAGATTTTGCCCCATGCCGCGAAAGTTCGGAATCTGCAGGCCGATGGTGCCCACCAGCTTGTCACGATCACTGTATCCAGCACCCATCGAGGCGGCGCCTGTGCGCTGCTCCTCAACGTTAAAAGCCAGGTCGATAAACTTTTCGTCGTCAACCGAAGGTGTGACGTGCTGTTGGAACTGCACGTCCTTGAAATACCCCAGCATATACAATCGCCGTTGGCTCTCCTGCAACTGACTCGACTTGAACACGTCACCAGGCAGTAATGAGACTTCACGGCGCAGCACCTTCTCACGAGTCTTCACATTGCCGGTGAAGTCGATGCGTCGAATCTTCCAGGGCTCGCCCTCAAAGACTTGGAAGAATACGTCGATACTGTCGCCCCGAATCGTCTCTCGGGGGATAATCTCAGTGTCCAGGTAACCACGTTCGAAATACGTGGACTTGGCCAGATACGCGAGTTCCGGTGAAGAAAATTGGAAAACATCCCCTTCCTTCACTCTGAGCTGCTGGGCCAGTTCCGCCGGAGCAAAAAGTTCGGCCCCCTCCCAGGAGAGCTTGCCAACGCGGTATTGCTGACCTTCCTCGACCTCGATATCGATGAACAAGCGGCGGCGACTATCGTCATAGTAGATGGAATCGGCCACGATGATCGCTTGCTGATACCCTTTGGAGCGATAGAACGCGAGAATGCGCTCCTTGTCCTCCTGATAGGTGTCGGCTTTGAACTCGGCCTTGCGCCACCAACGCTTCGGTTTGGTCTCCATCTGCTTGCGGATTGTACCGCTATCGATGGCCTCGTTCCCGACCACGTTGACCGCGGCTATCTTGACCTTGTCCCCCTCCTCGATATCAAACTGCAGGAAGACGGTGCCCGTTTCGTCCGCATCGAACAGCTGGCCTACGACCTCGGCTCGCAGGTAACCTTTCTCTCCATACAACTCGAGAATACGTTGGCGGCCCCTGGCAACATCTTTCGGCGCCACCACCTGACCGGCGACGAGGCCCACAGCCTCCTTCATATCCTTCTCTTTGATCTCCTTGTGGCCCTTGAATCGAACCCCTTCAAGCGTAGGATGTTCACGGACAACGACGATCAGCTTCACGCCAGGACCCACATCACTTTCGTCAGCGTAGAGTTGGATATCGGAAAACACGTGCAAGCGCTGCAAAGCACGGACCGCTTCCTGCACATTTTCCTGCGACAGTTCGATCCCAGGTTTCAGACCCACGGTGGACCTAATCAAGGACTCGGCGACACGCTTGAAGTCTCCCTGTATCTCTACTTCCTGAATTGTCGTCTGGGCCAGGGCAGGCACCGCCAGCAGAACACTGACGAGGAACATTCCAAAGCGGCTGACGGAACGGTTGTGGGCGTTACACATCTTCAGATACTCCGTTGCGTCGGCGGTCTGCCGACTGAATAAGCCGAAAAAGCCGCACTATCGCTTAAGACCTCGTGATAGAGCGGCTTTGTTCGTAGAGCGCCGGTCTGCAATAGCGCTACATTGGATCGAAAAGGCTACTGTCCTGCCGCCTCGGGCTTTTTCTCTTCTACCACTTCGGCAGCATCTCGCTCTTCGTCGAAGACCAGCGCCTCGCCCTTCTTCGTGACGCGGATACGACTGCCTTGAGGAAAGTTGCCCTGCAGGATCTCTTCTGCGAGAGGATCCTCAAGCAGCTTCTGTGCCGTCCGCCGCAGATAACGAGCTCCATATTGCTGATCAAAGCCCTTCTCAGCAATCAGACTCTTGGCCCCGGGCGTGATGCGAACCTGAATGTCTCGATCGACAAGCCGCGTCTTGAACTCCTCAAGGAAGATATCGATGATCTGCGCGATATCCTCGCGCGTGAGTGAGTGGAAGATGACGGTGTCGTCGATACGGTTCAAGAACTCAGGGTTGAAGGCCTTCTTCATCGCATCGTTGACTTTTTCTTCCATCATCGCCTGCATCGTCTCGTCATCTGTCTTGCCGAAGCCGAGAACACCACCGGAGCCGACCTCGCGGGTGCCGACGTTGGAGGTCATAATCAGAACCGTATTGCGGAAGTCGACCTTGCGGCCGGTGCTGTCCGTCAGCCTTCCCTCATCGAGAATCTGCAGCAGGATATTAAAAACATCCGGATGCGCCTTCTCCAACTCGTCGAGGAGAATGACGGAATATGGCCGACGACGCACGCGCTCTGTGAGTTGGCCCCCTTCATCGAAGCCAACATATCCCGGAGGTGCACCGATAAGCCGGGACACAGTGAACTTTTCCATGTACTCCGACATATCGACGGTGATCAATGCCTCTTCGTCGCCAAAGAGGAATTCCGCCAGCTTCCTCGCCATGTAGGTCTTGCCAACGCCGGTCGGTCCTAGGAAAAAGAAAGAACCAATGGGACGTTTGGGATCTTGCAAGCCGGCACGACTTCGACGAATCGCCTTGGAGACCATGGAGGTCGCAACTTCCTGGCCCACCACCTGCTTCTGAAGTTCCCCTTCCATATCCAGCAGCCGTTCCGTCTCGCTGGCGGCAAGACGCTGCATCGGTACGCCCGTAACGGAGGAGATCACCTCGGCGATGTCGTCTTCGCTGACTTCGACGACCTCGTTGCGCACCTCTTCCTCCCAGGCGTGGCGCTTCTGCTGCAGACTTTCACGCAGGCTATGCGCCTCATCTCGCAAACGAGCGGCCTCTTCAAACTCCTGCTTTTCTGAGCATTCGATCTTCTTCCGATCGATCTCCTGGATCTGGGCCTCGTGGGCGCCGATCTCCTCAGGCGGGTTCAACCGGGCAAGATGTACTCGCGACCCCGTTTCATCGATAATGTCGATCGCTTTGTCCGGCAGATAGCGATCGGACACATACCGGTCGGACTGACGCACCGCGTAGGCAATGATATCGTCCGAAAAAGTGACATGATGGTGGCTCTCGTAGTTTGCCCGCAGTCCCTTGAGGATCTCGATCGTATCGGCCACCGAGGGCGGCTCGACCATGATCGATTGGAATCGACGCTCCAGCGCGCCATCCTTCTCGATATACTTGCGATATTCATCTATCGTCGTCGCGCCGATGCACTGCAGTTCACCGCGGGACAGTGCGGGTTTGAACATATTCGAGGCGTCGAGCGTACCCTCGGCACTGCCCGCGCCAACGATGGTGTGCAACTCGTCGATGAAGATCACGACATCGGGATTCTGGTGCAGCTCGTTGAGAACCGCCTTGATCCGCTCCTCGAATTGACCGCGGTACTTGGTACCCGCAACCACACCACCCATGTCCAGCGTGACGAGGCGTTTGTCGAGCAGGATCTGGGGCACGCGCTTTTCGACAATACGCTGCGCCAACCCTTCGACGATTGCCGTCTTGCCAACACCGGGATCACCGATAAGAATGGGGTTGTTCTTCTTGCGACGAGAGAGGATCTGCGTGACACGCTCGATCTCTTTCTCGCGCCCGATCACCGGATCGAGTTTGCCCTCGCGGGCCATCTGTGTCAGGTCGCGGCCAAAATGATCCAGAAAGGGGGTCTTGCTCTTCTTCCCCTTCTCCTTGGAGCCCGTCGTCTTGCCCTCAAGGACAGCGACCGTCTCCTCCATGGCGCTCTTATAGTCCACCCCAAAGGCAGCAAGAATCTGGGCGGCGACACCCTCCTTGTCCTTCAACAGCGCCAACAGGAGATGTTCGACATCGACGAACTGCGTCTTCATCTCCTTCGCCTCGTTGGCTGCGACTTCCAGGATCTGCTTGGCGCGGGGGGTGAAAGGCACCTCGCCGATCGTCATGGTACCGCCTGACGTAGCCACATAATCCTCGACGGACTGCTTCACCGTTTCGAGGTTGAGCCCGAGATTGGTCAGAACGGTAACTGCTTTGCCCTTGCCCTCTTTGATGATACCCAGGAGCAAGTGCTCGGTGCCGATGTAGTTGTGTCCGAGGCGCGCCGATTCTTCGCGCGCATACTGCATGACACGCTTCACGCCGTCGGTGAACATGTTGTTCATGTACGGGTACCTCCAGATGATTGTATTTTGCTCAAATTACACGTGGGCCAGTCTAGTGTCAAGGTTGGCTGGGAGCTGGCAAAAATACCGCAAGTGTCTATGAATTCGTAACTTCCGACAGTTTGTTCCGGACGATTTCGGCCCGCCGCAAGTCCCTCTCCGCCGGCGTCAGTCCGCGTCCGGCGTCCGCTCTGAGATGTGATGGCTGCGTCGCAATCATGAGGTGGTTGAGGAAGCTTGACGGTACTCCCGTCACAAGGCCCAGGGTACACCCCAGGCGCACGGCGGACAGTAGATTCATGAATTCCTGACTCGTCAGGATGCGGGCCTGGGACAACAGACCGAAGGCCCGCCAGACCTTGTCCTCGACCTGCCCGCGGGCTTCCTGTCGTAGTGAATCCTGAGCCTCACGCTCAAACCCGACGAGTTGCTCGGTGATTCGAATCAACTCCTCGAGAATGCTCTCCTCAGACGCGCCAAGGGTCGCTTGGTTCGATATCTGGAAGAGATTTCCCGCTGCATTCGAGCCTTCCCCATACATTCCTCTGACCGTGAAGGACAACTGACCCAATCCCTGCAAAACTCGCTCCATGTCTTCTGTCAGAACGAGTGCCGGTAGATGAATCAGCACAGAGAGGCGCAGGCCAGTGCCTGTGTTTGTCGGGCAGGCGGTCAGAAAACCCAACCTCGAGTCATGGGCGCAATCGATCGCGGCAAGCAGTTCGTCGTCCAAGGCGCAGATGGCGGTGAAGGCCTCACGACCCCTCGTGCCTGGCGAAATGGCCTGCAGTCGCAGGTGATCCTCTTCATTGATCATCACACTGAGCGACTCGTCCTGGTTGAAGAGAACGCCTCGCTCCCCCTTCTCATCGGCGAGGGTTGGGCTGATGAGATGTCGTTCGACGAGTACCCGGCGTTCGTCACCGTCAAGCACGCTCATGCCGAAGTAGGTGGCGGTGCTCATGGAGCGACTGGACTTGGCCGCCGCCAGAACTTCATCGATCACCTGCTGTTGTTGCGGCCGTGTGATGCGAGTGGCAAAGGGGTAATTTGCCAGATTTCGGGCCAATCTTGCCCGACAACTGAGTACGATTCCATCCGCGTCATCAGCACCACTCATCCAACTGGGTGCGGTGCGAATCAACGAATCAAGTTTCACTGACGTCGCGCTCCTGCTGGCGTGCAATCCGATCACGCAGTTCTGCCGCCCGTTCATACTCTTCGGCATCAACTGCAGCATCCAGTGCCTGCCGCAGATCCTCGAGGTCCTGGCTTGTCTCTTCTGGCGCCGTCGCCGGCGCCCGGGCCTTGTCCTCGAGTGGCCGGGGTCCACGGCCGACATGCGCATCGGAACCATGGATGCGCTTCAACAAGCGGCGCAAGGACCGTCCGAAAGCATCGTAACACTGCGAACATCCAAGTCGGCCGATCTTGCGAAACTCTTCGTACGTCATGCCACAACCGGGGCAGGGATCCTTTTGTGCTTCAGACGCCGTCAGCTGGCCGATGACGACGTTTACCTTCTTTATTGAAGCCACAGGCGATGGCTTTACTTTCGGAGTTGGCGACTCCGCTTGTTTCTCGCTCTCCTTTTTCGAACACTGCGGACAGAGATGCATCGTCTTCTTCTCGTCCCCGACCACGGCCGTGAACTCGATCGTTGCCTCTTGCTCCTTGCACGCGTCGCAGATCATGGCCTCAACATAACTCCAGAATCCCGCCGTCGATGTGACCTGTGCGATCGAGACTCGCCGCCAGATCGCGGTCGTGGGTCATGACGAGGAATGCCTGATTCTCGACGCGGGCAAGTTCTCGCATCAGATCATGCAGGCGACGGCTCGCCACGTCGTCCAGGTTCCCCGAAGGTTCGTCGGCGAGCACCAACTCAGGTTTCATGACCAGGGCTCGAGCGACCGCCACGCGCTGACACTCACCCCCGGACAGTTCACCAGGGCGGTGGTCGAGACGTTGAGCCAGATCGACTTGCTCCAGCAGTCCTCGCGCTCTGGCCTCCATGCCGTCGGCATGGCGCGCGATCAATGCCGGCATCATCACGTTCTCCAGCGCCGTGAACTCAGGCAGCAGATTGTGAAACTGAAAGACGAAACCCACGTGGGCGCTACGAAACTCGGCCCGTTCGTCGTCGTCGAGATCGAGTACGTCGACGCCACGGATGTGCAGGCTGCCTTCCGTCGGACGATCGAGGGCGCCAAGGATGTGGAGTAGCGTACTCTTCCCCACGCCGGATGCACCGGTGATGGCAACCGTTTCTCCTTCGCGCAGTTCTATACTCACACCCCGTAGCACTTCGAGATCTTCCTCCCCAGTGCGATATTTTTTGCGCAGATTCTCCGCCCGCAGGATCACATTCGCCTGGGCCCCGTCCGGCCTTGCGTCTGGTGCGAGTGTATCGAGGTTCGCCATAGCTCTTCACATGATGTAACGAATGGCTTCGACGGGCTCCAGAGAAGCCGCTCTACGCGCCGGAATCGTGGCTGCCAACAGACATACGATGACACTCATGGTGGACACAGCCAGAAAGTCGAGAGGCTGCATGTCCACGGGCAGGGAGCTGATGATATAGATGTCGCTGGGAATGGTGACGATCTGAAAACGGTCCTGAACGACACAGACGGCAAGTCCGATCAGACATCCCAGGGCTGTGCCAAAGACGCCGATGAACAGACCCTGGAAGACGAAGACCCGACCGATGCCTTTGGCGCGAGCACCCATGGCTCGCAGAATGCCGATCTCGGGCGTCTTGATCAGAATCGACATCGTCAGGATCGACATGATGTTGAAGGCGGCGACGACGATGATCAAGCTCAGGGCGGTGAAGATCACGATCTTCTCGAGTTCCATCCAGTGGAACAGTTCGGGAAACTGCTGCGTCCAGTCCGAGACCAAGTAGGGATACCCAAGGTCGCTGTCGAGTCGGTGTCTTACATCCGTAGCATCGTCGAGGTCACCGAGACGTACGTGGATGGAGGATGCGCCTTCCATGGCCAGCACGCGCCGGGCGTCATCGAGAGCGATTACGGCGTAGGTGTCATCGTAGTAGTACATGCCACTGGCGAACAGGTCGGTCACGATGAAGGGATGCAACTTGGGACGCAGCCCATCCATTAGCATCTCCTCCAGGGACTTCTCCTGCAGGAGCGACAGCAGATAGACGCGATCCCCAATGCCAATGCGTAGACGATTGGCCAGCGAGGCCCCCACGACGATGCCGGGGTACTGCTCGCCCTGCGGTGGGTCGAAATGAAATTGCCCATCAGCGTCATACTGCAGGTGGTCGGGCAGGTCGGAAATATCGGCAAAAGTCAGCGGATCGATACCCCAGAGGATGACACCATCTGTAGCCGTCGTCTCGTGATCTGTGGCAATGATCAACTTGCCTTCGACGATGGGCGCCGCCCCCAGAACACCGGGCACACCGACCACGTGACTCAGCAAGGTATCCGCCCTCTCAATGGGGGCGCCATGGTAACGACTGATACTGACATGAGCATTCATACCGATCAGGCGGTTCTTGACCTCACCGGAGAACCCATTCGTCACGGATAGCATGATGACCAGTGCCGCCACACCGAGGATGACCCCACCCACGGCGATAAAACTGATGACAGAAAGAAATCCGGAGCGCTGCTTGGATTTGAGATAACGCCTGGCGATAAATAGCTCGTACGACACGATGCCCCTAACTTGCCCGCCCAGCCGTCAGGAAGGCCTCGATAAATCCATCGATATCGCCGTCCATGATGGCCTGGACGTTGCCGGATTCATGTCCTGTCCGATGGTCTTTCACCAGTGTGTATGGCTGGAAGACGTAGGAGCGAATCTGGCTACCGAAATCGATCGCCATTTTCGAACTCTCCACATCCTCCATCTTCTTCAACTCTTCTTTCTTGTAGAAGTCGTACACCCGTGAGGTCAACACCTTGCGGGCGGTGCCCTTGTTCTTCAGTTGCGAACGCTCATTCTGACAGGAGACCACGATCCCCGTGGGCAGGTGCGTCATGCGTACGGCGGAGGAGGTCTTGTTGACGTGCTGGCCACCCGCGCCACCCGCCTTGTACACATCGATCTGCAGATCCTCGTCCTTCAGCACAACGTCCGGCATGGCATCGACCTGCGGATAAACAAAGACGCTGGCGAAAGAGGTATGCCGTCGCTTTTGCGCATCGAAGGGTGAGATACGCACAAGCCGATGGACGCCGGCTTCGGCTTTGAGGTAGCCGTAGGCATATCGACCCTTGACCTCGATCGTCACCGACTTGATGCCAGCCTCGTCCCCCGGCTGCAGATCCATCACCACCGCCTCAAACTCACGGCGCTCGATCCAGCGATGGTACAGGCGCATCAGCATCTCCGCCCAGTCCGTCGCCTCCGTGCCACCCGCCCCGGGATGGATCTCGATGATGGCATCCTTCGAGTCGTCCTCGTCGGACAACATCGCGAGAAACTCCATCTGGTCGAGCTCCCCGGCGAGCTGTGCCGCGTCCGTCGCCAATTCGGCGAGGGATTCGTCGTCCCCCTCCGAAACACTCATCTCATGCAACTCGCCCAGATCTGCCAAGCGTCGATCCAGACCATCGAATGGCTCGATGACGTCACTCAACTCGCGCGCCTCGCGGGACACGGCTTCCGCCTTCTGGCGGTCATTCCAGAAGTCGCCCTGCCCCATCTTCTCTTCGAGTTCGGTCAGCTTCTCACGTTTCGGTTCGACGTCAAAGATACCCCCGTAACCGTTCCAATCGTTGTTGACATCCGCTGATCGTCTCGTCGAGTGTGGCCATCTTGCTGTCCTATTCCTGGTAACGTTCAAAAGTGAGTCGATCCGTGCTGGTCGTCTCAGGAATCTCGAAGAGCAACTCCTCATCGAGGGTGTCCCCGAGGTCCAGTTGAAATCTGTCGCCGAGATGAATGAACATCGGCGAGTGCGACTTCGGGTAGTGATGGATCCCCGTGTCATCGATCAGTTGGAAGCACCGTGGTACCACGGGATAACCGATCTTCATCCGCGCTTCCATCTGCACTCGGACGACGACGAATTTGTAGCCGTCCTCCGGATACCCATGAAAAAACGACTCGTAGCGCACACCGTCCTCAGGTACCTGCCAGAGAACGGGCGTTTTGATCCGACTCAGTAGATCGGGCAGCTTTTCGAGCTTCTCTGCGGAACCGCCGGTGAGTCGGATAGCGAGGTAAAGAGGTATGAACAGGGCACTGCACAACAACACGATGCGGTTCAGCGTCCGCATGCGCCGTTTCTGTTGCGTCCGAGGATCGGGCAGCACGCGCCGCACCGTGCGGGAAGGATTTGTCATCATGGGCTCTTGCCTGCAACCAAGGTACTCGCTCACCGATCCGCTGGCCACATTTTGACCAGCAGAGGACTCTTTAGCGAGTACGCAGAATCGCCACCTTGCCGGTGCGACCGAAGGTCGTACCCGCCAACACATAAAGGTAGATCCCATCTGCCAGATGGGGGGGCACATCCCAGCGCGGCGCCAGTCCGGCAACAGTGTATTCGCCGGCTGGCAGATGCCGTGGTTCGGTACGGGCAACGAGCTCTCCAGCGGCGTCAAATAGGGACAATGACACATCCTGGGTCGACTGCAGGGCGACCGGAAAGTGGATGACCGGTGAGGATCCGCGCGCAGGATTAGGGAAGGGGGCCGAAGCCAGACTGTTGTCGGGTATGATGGCCTGCAGACCGCTGGCGGCTACCATGTCGATCAGACCCCAGCCAAAAAGCGTATCGGCGCCGGCGGGCCCCAGATCGACCGCGGTTGAACGCAAGGCATCCGCCACCTGGCCCGGGGTCCATTCCGGATGTAGCTGCAGCAGCAGCGCGCAGGCGCCACTGACGATGGGCGTCGAGAACGATGTACCACTCACACGGCGGTATTGCTGCAAACTGAAGGGTTCTGCCGAAGAACCGGAACTGCCACCGCTGACGGTGACGATCCGTTGACCTGGTGCTACGACATCCGGCTTGATGCGACCGTCCGCCGTGGGCCCCCTCGAACTGAAATAGGCGAGGCTTGCATTCACCGGGTCGACGGCACCGATGGCGATCACACCGGCGCCGTCGGCGGGCACGGAGATGTAGTGCCAGGCTTTATTGCCATCGTTGCCGGCGGCGTTGACGACGACGATTCCCCGAGCGACAGCCAACTCCGCGGCGCGTGTGGTGAGTGCCGTTGCGCCATCTAGGTCCTGATACGTATAGCCAGTCGAGTCTTCGAATGTGGTGTAAGCGAGGGAGGAGTTGACCACCTGCGCCCCGAGGCTGTCGGCCCATTCAAGGGCGGCAATCCAGCGGTCCTCCTCGGTTGCTGGCTCGCGCTCCTGGCCGTCTTCGCCGATGAGCCCAAACTCCGTCTTGGCCAGGATGTACTCTGCCTCGGGGGCGACGCCGATCAGCTGCCCAGGATCATAACCTGCGAGCACACCCAGCACCCTGGTGCCATGGTGATTCTGATCATTCTCGAATTCGTTGCCCGTCACGGGCTCGTCGAATTCATCGGCTACGACGTTGTCACCATTGAGGAAGTCGCGTGTGGCGATGACCTTGAGCTCGGCAAAGGCACGGTGGTCTCGCCAGTTGAAGCCCGCATCGATAACGGCGATGCGGACACCCAGCCCCAGGACTCCGCGAGCATGTAACAGATGTACTCCTACGGCTGCGATCTGCTCGAAGGACTCGCCATAGTTCAGTGTTGCCGACTTGGAGGAGAACGCCAAGGGCAGGCCATCGACATCCGGCGTACGGCCGACAGTGTGCACAGGACGCACGTTGATGACGAATGGCAGGTCACGCAGATCCTCCACCTGCTCGGGCGTCGCCGTCACGCTGACGGCATTGAACCACCGGGACCGTTGACGAATTTCGGTAGCCGCCGACTCCACTGCGCGCAGGTAGCTGTCATCCAACGGCAGGTCGAGTTGCTGGCTCCGGACCACCTTTGGTGTGGGGGGCCAGTCTATGCGCCGACCCTCTTCATCGATCTTGTCAGCGAGAAAGACCCACACCGCGTCGGCCGAGCGGGCGGGCGTCACGGCGCATAAACCGGCCAACGTGATGGGAACGAAGAGACTGAATTTCACGATCCGCCAGGGGACGTGCGCTGATCGACAACCTGAGCGTCATCCGGGACTTGAAATTCAAAGAGCTCGTCTTTGAGTTTCTTATTGATGCGGTGACCGGTGAGCACGTAGGTACGAACGTCGTCGTTGGCTTCGACCTGTTCGACCCGCAGCAGATGCCAGTGTTTGCGGTCAACCCAGACCCGCAGGCGCTTGAGCCGAAGATGGGTCGGCATGTTCTCCCTTGGCTGCAACGTCACCTTGTATATCTCCCGACCGTCCTGCTTGGATTCTTCCACCGCAACGGTCCGGTATCCTTCCGTATACTGCACCAGGATCTCCCACGGCGTTCGCAACTCCCCACGGTAGTGGGACACGATCACCTGATCGTTGGCCTTGTTGTAGGCCCAGATCGTGCCGCCGTCGGCGACAACGAGATCTCCGCCTTCGACCTCCACCCGAAACTGTCCCGGACGACGGGTGTAGATCCGCCCTTGACGAGACAGACTCTTGTCGAGAACGGCCCAGTAAAAGCGCTTCTCGAAGCGGGCCTCATAGGATTTGGCGTCGGCAAATCGCTCCTGCATCCGTTCGATGACCTCGGCACCGGTTATGGCCTGCACAGAAACCGGCAACAACAAGGCTGCAGTGGCGAACCAGTGCCACATGTTGGTGCCACGACTCACGATGGCTCTTCCTCTTCGGCATAGGCACTGACCCCGGACTCCACCAGAATCTCCCGTGGCTTGGCACCCTCGGCGGGTCCCACGATGCCGGCAAACTCCAACTCATCCATGAGACGCGCTGCCCGGGAGTAGCCGACCTTCATGCGTCGCTGCAGGAAGGAGGTACTCGCCTGCTTTGAATCCAGAACAATCGCAACGGCTTCCTCGAACAACTCGTCTCGGTCGGCGGCAGACCCGGCGGCGTCACCGCGCCCGGCAAATACCTCAACGTCTTCGGCTTCGTAGCCACTCTCCTTGATCTTGGCCACAAGCCGTTCCGTTTCGTCTCCGGAGATGAAAGCCCCGTGGATACGAACCGGTTCACCTTGACCACCCTGTAGGAACAGCATATCCCCCTTGCCGAGCAATCGTTCGGCACCATTCATGTCGAGGATTGTGCGCGAGTCGATCTTGGAGGCGACCTGGAAGGCGATGCGAGAGGGGAAGTTCGCTTTGATCACACCCGTGATGACATTCACGGAAGGTCGCTGCGTCGCGAGGATGATGTGGATTCCCACAGCTCTCGACTTCTGCGCCAGACCCATAAGCGATGTCTCTACATCCGCTGGAGCGGTGAGCATCAGGTCGGCGAATTCATCGATGACGATGACGATGAATGGCAACTTACGCAATTCCTCGCCCGCCGCTGCATCCTCTGTCTCAACTCCAGCATCCCCCGCCGCCTCTCGTTCTGCGAGCACCTTTTCGACCTTGGTGTTGTAATCCGCCAGATTGCGCACCGACATCCGTGCCAGACTTTGATACCGCATCTCCATCTCTGCCACCGCCCACTTGAGTGCCTCAGAGGCCCTTTTTGGCTCGGTGATGACCGGTGCGAGCAGATGTGGAATGTCGTTGTACATCGTCAGTTCCACCACCTTGGGATCCACCATCAGCAATCGAACCTGATCCGGCGTAGCACGCAGCAGAATACTGCAGATGAGGCCATTGATGCAGACACTCTTACCGGCCCCCGTGGCCCCAGCAACCAGCAGATGAGGCATTTTTGCCAGGTCGGTAACGAAAATCTCGCCTGAGATCGTCTTGCCCAGGGCCATCGTGATGTCAGACGACGCCTTCTTGAAGACTGGCGAGTCGATGATCTCCCGCAAATACACCGTCTCTCGATGCTGATTGGCGATCTCGACACCGACCACGGACTTGCCTGGCACAGGCGCCTGGATGCGAATACCTTGGGCGCTCATCACCCGCGCCAGATCATCCGCCAGGGCAGAGATACGGCTGACCTTGACGCCAGCAGCCGGCTCGACCTCGTAACGGGTAACTACCGGACCAGGGCTCACCTCCACGACTTTGCCCACGACGTCGAAGTTCGCCAGCGCCTCTTCAAGGATCTTCGCATTCTCCAGCAGCACCTCGCGATCCATCTCTCCTCTGTCATTGGGCACAGGATCCAACAGCGCGACAACTGGGATCTTGTAGCGCCCAGGTTTCTTGCGCGTCTTGGATTTGTCAGCCGTCGTAGTTTTCAACTTCGAGAGACCGTTTCCGGGAGCTGGAGCAGCCGTCTGCTTAGGGACTGGGCGCACAATAGGCGCTGCGACGGCCTTGGGTGTCGGCTCCGGGTCAGGAACTGTATCGAGACTTATGGTCGGTAGACGCTCGGTCATCGAAAGCGTTTCCTCAACGAAGTCCTCCTCGTCCTCATCATCCTCTTCCGGCTCCGAGTCCTCCTCGGCATCTCGCTGGCGTCGAAATGAGGGTAGTTGCACCGATCGACATGCGGTAAGGGCGCGACGGCAACCCGAACTCAGGTGCTTGCCAATGAGTACCATCAGTGGCAGCAATCGTCGTGGATCGAGATCGGTCACAAGCAGAATGGAAGCCAGTACCAAGGCCGACAACAGAATTGTCGAGCCCACACGACCCGTGTAGGGAACCAGAAATGCACTCGCCGCCCAGGTGCCCAGCCACCCACCCAACTCAAATGTCGTATAGGCTGACCAAGTGGGGAGTCCGGATGCGATCGATAGAAATCCCGCCACTCCCAGCAGGCCTATGGTGCGTGTAGCATCAGCGCGGGCCCCCCTGCGACGCAGACGATTCCACGCCCACAACAGGGCGAGTAAGGGCAGCACATATGCACTCAAACCGACGGCGGTGAACAGGCTGTACGACACATGCGCACCGACCTGCCCTGCCCAGTTGATCGTACCACCGTCGAATCGGCTGGAATTCGGCGGGTCAAAATGAGAATGCGAGACCAGACTGACGAGCAGAAAGGTCCCGATAGCGGTGAGTAGGACACCTGAGATCTGCGATCCCTTGCGTCCCGCGACGAAGCGTTCTGCGAGTTCGGTCATATGCTGTGATCAATCGCGCGCTAAAGAAGCGCGCCGCTGGCGAAAACGAGGACGGCGAGGAGTAAAACGGCAACCGGGGTAGGGCTGCATGTCGTCGATGGGGATCGACGTTTCGAAATGCTGGTGCTGCTACTACTGTCTTGCGACGACGGCTTTGCCCTGTACCATCCGACCACCGGCGCTGGCCTGG
>DPVW01000151.1:28590-37748 GCA_003529325.1 Candidatus Latescibacterota bacterium
ATGGAAACGACGTAAAGGCCTGACGCACACGGTCGCCCGTCGATCTTGCGACCATCCCAAACAAGGATCTCTTCGAGGGCTGCCGGCTGCCAATCCCGCAATCGCGCCACCAGCGTCCCTTCAACATCGTAGATCCGCACTGACAACAGTGCCGGTGCCGCCGGCAGGCGACATAGAATCTGCAGGCGCTCGACAAAAGGATCGGGCGACAGTTCGATATCTACCTGGCCTGCTGTGGACGGCGCCTGATCGGCGCTGTTCGGTTGCCCAGGTGTACCACCGAGTTGCCCCGACAGTTGCCAGGTGAAGTCGGCCTGCCGGCGCTCCCAGGAGTAACCTGGACGCCCCGCCGAAGGATCGTAGCCGAACAGGTCGACGGTGTCACCGACGGCACTCACGAGAACGACCTGCTCGGGAGTTGAGTTGGACCATCCTGCCCGCCCGAAAGCCCGGTCTTCAATAGTAACGATTCTCGCCAACTTTCGCACCGAATCGTACGCCGCCGATGCGCCCTTGTAACTACCATCCAGTACAAGAGCGAGGGCGCCGGGTGCCAGTTTCGTGCCCTCCCCCGCATCGACGATCCGATCCAACTCATCATCGTCACCCAGCTTCCAACCCGACAGATCGAGTGTGTCCGTGTGACTCGAGTTCGTCAGCTCAACGAATTCGTCATGGTGGTCGCTACCGGTTGGGTCTGCCATCACTTCCCAGAGCATGACTTGTGCCCCCGGAAGTGATGGGCTTAGCAGAGCCCCCACCAGGACGGTGCCACCAACGAACCATCTCATAACATCCCTGAGCGCTTGCGCAAGATCCATTCCGCCGCCAAGAGTCCCGTCAGTAATATCAGCCAACCCAGATGTCTGACTTCCACTCCGAGACGTTGTTCCTCTTCCACAAGAACCGGCAACGGCCGCAGCAGATGGGACAGCTCCGCCCACTGCCCCAATTCACGATAGGCGCCGCCGCTGGCTCGCGCGATGGCTGCGAGCATCTCTGCATCACCACGAAGATCAGCAGACTCTAATGTGTGGCTCTCGACGATGAAGGACCCTTCGTTCTGTCCGATGTCGGTGTCGCCATACCGGGCGGTCACACGGAAGGAGTGGGTGCCCACATCCAGACCCGCAATTTCGGCACGGTATCGTCCGGGAGCCTGCGGGTCCAGGGAGACCAGGCGCCCACCGGGTGCCAGCAGCAACTCGACTTGTGCATCCATCAAAGGCTCGTTCAGTTCGTCGAATACCTCGACTGTAACAACGGCAGGCTCACCGGAACGATAGATAGGTTCGCTGGAGGCTCGGACACGCCCCCCCGGCTCAGCCACCGCCAGCCAGTGAATGGCGCTGCGCCAGAATCTGCGCACCGTCTGCTGATCGTCACCACCACCCCCGCCGAATAGACTCTGACGCCAAAACCCCGTGCCTGCAACCTGGATGATTCGACCTGCGCCGAAGGCGCCAGCAACGACGACGGGATCACCGTCGGACGCCGCTAGCAGCACGTGAGCGACCGGTTTTGCACGGAGCCGCGGCAGACGCAGCAGTAGAGGGGGCAACCGTTGCCAGGGGTCCCCTGCTGCCTCAGCTTGACGTCGACCGACCAGGAACCGACCGATGGCATGACTGGATGCGTCTCGACCGAGGCGCAATGGCTCCTGTCCCCGGACACTGGTCCTCGGACCCGCGATCGTGGGGAGAAGCTCCTCCAACTCTGCGGATAGGCCGCCCTTCTCTGGCGCCAATTTCTGCAGGAGCAGTCCACCACCCTCTGCGACGAACGTCTGCAGATCACCTGGGGCGATGGTCGCCGGTACTTCGTCCAATAGGATCAGGGCGTCGTACGCGGCAAGCTTCTGCGGAAAAGGTTCCGACCCGTAGAAACCGCCGTCCCTGCGACCGATGAATTCGTCGATCTGCAGCGTCGAGTCTGCCGTCAGTGTGCGGCCTATGAAGGCGGATTCGGCGCCGGGGCGGCGGCAGGACATCAGCACACGGAGGCGATTGTGGCGTACGCGCAGCGACACCAGTGCCTGACTGTTGTGCGGCGGGAGCTCTCCGTCTCGAGGGACCACGGAGACTCGAAGCAGGTGGGGTCCCGCACTCAGTGAGGGGACAGATAGCTCCACTTGCTGCTGCTGGCCAGCCGTGCCGAGAGGGAATTCGATTTCTTGAAGGGTATCATCTCCTTCAGCGATACGTATAACGACAGTGCTATCCTGAAAACCCCAACTGCGCAGTCGTAGCAGAATTCGAGCCGGCCTCCCTGCGAAAACCGGACCTGTCGGGACGGCCTCGACGATCTGCACGTCATCGGGGGTATGCTGTGAACCAAGTCCCAGAGTGTAGATCGGCGTGCCAAGTTGGGTAGCGACTCGCTCCGGGTCCTCTCCCAGGTTGTGTCGTCCATCGCTTAATAGGAGAATTCCGGCCAGCAAATGCGGATCCGGCACGGCACGCACGCCGGCGTGCAGAGCGGCTGCAAGGTCCGTCGCTTGCCCGATGCTCTTCAACTGATCAAGAGTATCCCCGTCGATGTCGTATGCGGTGGAGGAGAATGCCAGTGTAGGTCCATCCAGATGCTCACCCAGTTCCCCGGCCAGGGCTCGTTGAAAACGGGCGAGGCGCGTCACCCCTTCCTGCTCAACGTCCATGGAGGGGCTTGTGTCGATGAGCGTCACGGTTACGGGCCGCAACGCTCGCCGGGACAGATACGACAACATCGGCTCCGCCAGCAGTAGCAGCAGGAGACTGAAACTCGCCCCGCGGAGCATCCACAACAGTGTGACACGCGAGGGGGACACTGAGGGCCGAGTTCGTCGATAGACAAACCACGCGAACCAGATCGCCAGCGGCAGCAGGACCAACCATGGCCATACCGCATCTATATTGAAGATGGTGTCGAGAAGATCACTCACGCTGGCATGCCCGCCAGCGGTAGACGCGGTCGGGCATCCAGGTCCCAGCCGCTGCGTTCGCCTGCCAACAGACGAAAACGTCCCGCTGCGGCGATCATGGCTGCGTTGTCGGTACAGAGAAGCGGACTGGGAATGAACAAGTCTACACCAAGCCGACGCAACGCGACTTGCAGGTCCGACCGCAATTTTTGGTTGGCCGCAACACCGCCGACGAGGCTGCACCGGACGGCACCCGTGCGTTCCACGGCGTGGAGAGTCCTTGCGACGAGGACATCGATCACCGCCTGTTGAAAGCTGGCAGCCAGGTCAGCAGTCAGTCTTCGAACAGCTGCTGATCCGGGGCCACCTAGACGCAGTATTTCAGTGCGCACGGCGGTCTTCAGGCCACTGAAGCTGAAATCGAGACCAGTCTTCTCGGGCAGCGGCCGAGGGAAGGTGATAGCTGTGGCATCTCCACTCTCGGCGGCATCGCCAACCGCTCTACCACCGGCGACGAACTGATCTTGCGGCAGCAGATCGAGAAGTCTGGCTACCTTGTCGAAGGCCTCTCCCGCTGCATCATCCAGCGTTCGGCCGAGATGGTGGTAAGTACCGTAACTCGGAACATGGACCAATTCGGTGTGGCCTCCCGATACCAGCAGGGAGAGGAATGGCGGCTCGAGACTGCGCTCGATCCCGGCCGAAAATAGGTGCCCCTCCAGATGGTGGACCCCGATCAGCTCGAGGCCGGCGCCGTAGGCCAATCCCTTGGCGGCATTAACACCCACCAACAGGGATCCCACCAGCCCTGGACCGCAGGTTACGGCGATGGCATCGATGTGGGCCAGTTGTAGACCGGCCTCTCGTAGAGCCTGTTCGATAACGGGTCCAATGGTGCGGATGTGTGCCCGGGATGCCAGTTCTGGCACGACGCCCCCATATGGGGCATGCTCCTGTTGGGACAACACGACATTGGATCGCAGCCCACCATCAGCTCCGAGGACGGCCGCGGATGTCTCATCACAGGACGTCTCGATTCCGAGGACGACCAAGTTCAGCGTGTGACGATGGTGGCGCGTGCAGGGATGATCTGGCGGATCTCGTACAGTTGCTCGGGCGGCGCCTCGATGAGACCACCGGTGGCGTCACTGGCAGCGGCATACCGCACTGTGAGTCTAAGGTCGTTCTCCGGATCCAGAGTGCCGATCAGGTCCGCACCACCGCGGACACGAACGGTCACGCGGGAGGGTTCCGCCACGGCACCACGAGGACCACCGATGACCTTCACTGGAACATTCAGAAATGGGTATTCGGCCAACTCCTGGACATCGATCCGCACCCGGACTCGATCCTGGCCGAGTGAAAGTTGACGGCCAGGGGGGACCTGAAGGGCCAGGTCGACGTCCACATCATCGCGGACGCCGTCGCGAAATAGACTGTCTGTGTAAATAGCAGCGATCTCGCGCAGGTGTGTCACTGGCCCCGATACATCGACAGAATCGGGATCGAGGGCCGTTGGACCGACTTGGGTGTAGGACTCGGCCAATCGCAATCCGACAAGTGGCCGGACGGGAACACGGCGTTCCTCGAGATGATCGAGAGTGACGACAACGTCAGTGGGAGCAAGTACATCCTGCACGTACAGATCGAGTTCCGATTGACTCTCAACCTGGGTTGGCTCTAGTCGAAGACTGAGTCGTCTACCAGGTGGGCCGAAGGGGGTTTGCACCCGTAGAAGAAAGTCGTCTACCGAAGCACGGAGTAAGTCCTTGCCAGTACCCACGACGGCAACACGCACGAAAGATGGTGCGGCGCTGGACAGGACGATGGAGGCTTCGCCCGCCGGCGTAGCGGGGTCCTCGATGAGCAGAGGGATATCCAGTGCCCGGCGGTAGCTATGCTCTGTGACGGCATGAAACCAGAGTGCCGTAGCGAGCAGGACGGCTCCCAGCTTCGCACCCCAGTCGCGCGTCAACCACCGCTGCATGACGGCCTCGATCCTGCCAGGGTTACTTGTAAGACTCCCTCAGCTCCTTTCCGATACTCAACTCTCCGTTGTCGATACGGATGTTGTAGCCGCAATCGGGGCTCGTGCAGACCCAGGCCTTGTAATGTATCGCCGATCCATCTCTGCCGTAATCCGACAACGGCACCATCACTCCCTGCTGGCACTTCAGGCAATTCGGATACGGAGCATCCATGTGCAGACCTCCCCTCCCGATCAAGTGAAGACTGGGGTTCGCTTCTTGTCGTTGTCAGACCCGCTGTCCCAATACGTTCAGGGAGCGGGCGAAATCGTGAATTGCTTTTTCTTGGGACATCGTCTCCACCGAGCCCGGTCGGTGGACGCGCAACTGGGCCAAAGCACTCTCGGCGCCGTGCCCTTGGTGCACCAGGTAACAGGCGATCATAGTACCCGTCCTCCCGAGTCCAGCCAGACAATGCACGGCAGTCGCCAGGTTGTCCGTCCAGGCCTGGTCCACAAATTCGATAAACTGGCCAATCTGGACCAGTGAGGGAGCCTGCATGTCGGGGACCGGGAGGTGTCGGTATGGGATCTGTGCTTCAAGCATTAGCTCTGCCGGCAAAGCCATTTCGGTCAGGGTCACCAGCGCTCCCAACCCTTGCTTACGTAGTGACTGCAACTCGCTCAGGGTTGGCTCCCCTTGGAGACCAAAACCGGCAAGGCGTCCGGGAATGACCCAACTGAAATTGACGATCACTTTACGCGCTCGCCATTGGCAGGAGCCTCACCAGGACC
Source organism: Candidatus Latescibacterota bacterium (assembly GCA_003529325.1). GTDB lineage: Bacteria > Latescibacterota > UBA2968 > UBA8231 > UBA8231 > UBA8231. Next base: position 34,251 of record DPVW01000151.1, read on the forward strand.
CTCTACCCAGAATTCTCCATCCGGGCCGACTTCCTTCTTCCAGATGGGGACCTCTTGTTTCAGGCGGTCGATGAGATAACGACACGCATCGAAGGCCTCCGCCCGGTGCGGGCTGGCTACACTCAGAAGAATTGAGATCTCACCGATCTCAAGCCTTCCAACTCTGTGCAGCATCGCCACGTCTCCGATTGGCCACCGTGTCCGAGCCTCTTGCGCCAGTTTGGCCATCTTCTTCTCTGCCATTGGAGCGTAGGCCTCATAATACAGATGAGACGTACTCACGCCTTCCGAATGATCCCTCACAACCCCTGAGAAGGTGAGAACTGCCCCATCAGCGGGGCTGCGCACAATCTCAGATAGTTCATCGGCCCGAATGGGCCGCTCCACCACCCGGAAATTGCCCGCCATTGCACCACCACTCACGGGAGGTATGATCGCGACCTCGTCACCTTCCTGCAAGCTTTGGTTCTTGGCGGCGTACTCTTCGTTCACTGCAGTCTGTGCGATGGCACCGACACCGGCGAAGGCGGGATACACGCCCCCGAGATGACTCAGTAGCGCCTCTACCGTCGAACCTCCCGGTAGTGATATCGTTAGCGCTCTAGCGCCAACGGCATCACGCGCCCCGGCGAAAAACAGAACCTCTACCCTCATCGAGACGGGACCCCTCACCTGGATCGCACGACTTGTCAAGGTCGCGAATATAGCCGCCGCAAAATTGCTGGGCAACCTGGTGGACTAGGTGGCTACACTATGTGAGAACGAAAAACCGCCGGATCCGATGGACCCGGCGGTTTCTTCACTCAACCCCGAGAGTGGGGCCGGAACATTATTGCAGCAGGGTCATCTTCTTCTTGGAGCTGAAGGCACCAGCCTTGAGTTCGTAGAAGTAGACGCCACTACCAACCTTCACGCCCTGCTCGTTGGTACCATTCCACAACTCGGTGTAGGTACCGGCCGAACGATTCGCAGATACGAGCGTGCGAACGACCTGACCAGTCATATCATAAACACGGAGACTGACTGTCGTCTCTGCGGCCAGATCAAACTGAATGGTCGTCTCAGGGTTGAAGGGATTCGGGAAATTCTGTGCCAACGTCGTGTTCAGTGGCAGTGCCTGTTCAAGCACAGCCGTCGGAGCGAGCGCCACCTCAATCGTGCTGGAACGGGTCGCCGTTCCGTTGAGGTCGATCTGACGCAGATAGTAGTAGACCACATTCGTCATCGGCAGATCCTGATCCAGGAAGTCGAACGAACCGAATGTGTCACTGGTGCCGTCACCAGCAATCAGATTACTCACCCTCTCAAACACGTCATTGTCAATACTGCGGTAGACTTCCCAGCCGAGATTGTTCGTCTGGGATGCAACCGACCACTGCAACTGGATGTCCTGATCAACTGTGACGTCGGCGGCGAAACTTGCCAGTTCGGCGGGTACAGGAACGTCCCACGTCACCGAAAAGTCTACATCGAGCGCCAATGTGTCACCCTCTGAATTGTCCGCAGAGGCACGCGCCGTCACGGAAGCAGAAGTGCTTCCCGCGAACTCGCCTCCCTCTGCATCCAACACCAGAGAACTCGCCCCATCGGCATCCGTCGTGCTACTGACCGAGGCTTCCTCCCCGAAAGCAACTTCTTCCGAGGCGGAATCACCGAGGATGAAGATTGACTCAGAGCCGTTGTTGACGACGGTCCAAATGATCTCCTGTCCTGATGGTGAAGCGCCGGAGGCGTCTGCGAACGCAACGCTGAGGCTGGTTTCACCATCACTCCCGTCGGCGGAACCACCGTCGCCAACAGCCGAGAAATCGGTGCTGATATCGGTAGCGGAACCCGCCGTAAGAGTCGGATCAGTGACGGCTGGAGCGGGTGGATTGAGCGTGACTGCAATACCGATGGCGTCCGCGTCTAATTCGTCACGGTCACTGGAGGAGGGACCAATCGAGATGGAAGTGAAGGTAATGGTCGCTTCCGTCTCAGTGGTGAAATCAGCGGATGTGGTGATGCTCAAGCTGAGTTCGCTATCTCCGTCCAAGCCGGAACTGAAATTTGCGGCTCCGACTCGGACCTGGTCGGTAGTGCCACTCACCAACTGGCCGCCGAGTGCGATAAAACCGCCCGGAACCGAAGGTAAAGAGACCGACTGAAGATCAAATGCTGCCGGATCGGATACTGTGATAGTTACATCATACTGCTTGACACCGACAAAGCCACTTGCGGCTATGTCGAGAGTGATCGTTTCACCCGGCCCCACCCCTGAAATCGTCGACGAACTGGTAAGCGAAAATGTTACGCCTTCATTGTCCCCAGCGAAAGCTCCGCTTGCCAGTGCGAGGAAGAGGGCGAGGGCGATCGGAGTGGCCCTGCGCAGTCTCTGCATTCCGAAACTCTCCTCTGGTATTCCTAGCTTGTAGTTCAGCACTGAAATTTGTCGCACTGCAGAATAATGAGAAGGGACCCCGCTCTCGGCGGGGCCCCATCTCACTTACTTTGCGAAGCTACCGCCTACTTCAGCAGAAGCATCTTCTTGTGACTCTGGAACTCTCCGCCCGCGACCACGCGGTAGAAGTAGACACCAGAGGACAAGGGCTGCCCGCTGTTGTTGGTGGCGTCCCACTGGAGGGTATACCGGCCGGCGTTCTGGAACTGGTTATCAACCAGCGTCTTCACGACCTGACCGAGCATGTTGTAAACCTCCAGGCGAACCTGGCCAGCCTCTGGGAGCTGATACTTGATCGTCGTCTCCGGGTTGAACGGGTTGGGATAGTTCTCGCGCAGAGCATAAGCCTCCGGACGAGTCTCAATCCGCACCGAAACCGGTGACGTGATCTGATTCAGCCCATAGGTGCCGTCCTGCAGGGCGCCATTGGTGAGCTCGATGTAGCTGTCCTCGATCTCCTGCTTGGCGCGGAAGACCAGGTTGAGTCCGAGGTCACCGTCACTCGCGGTGTTACCGAGAGCGGCGATGGCGATCCTGCCGTCAGTCTGGGAGAAGACCTGCGGAGCTGCCAGATCGGTTTCACCCAGGATGTTGTCGACAACGCGGGGCTCGACAAACTCGAGCAACTCGGCATCGAACTCGACAGTGAGGCCATAACCACGCACCTCGACGAAGTCTTCCAGACTGACGGCGATGATGAGCTCTGCACCGACTGCAGGCAACTCTGTGCCGGCGTCGAGGTAGAAGCGTGCGTCGCTGTTCAGACCAGCCATCGTCGGGACCACCTTGCCGACACCCACCATCTCGCGGCCGAAGTTATCGGCAAAGATGAAGAAGTCGTCAAAGTCGACCACGTTGTTCGGGCTGAGGTCGAAGGCCGAATCAAAGGTCTCCGAATCAGCCGTGAGGCCGAAGTGGTCACCAAAGATGAAGAAGTCATCGTAATCGACGCGAGTATCGGCGCCGAAGAGACCCAGAATCCGTTGGCCGTCAGCATCGACGACATTGTTACGGATTGCCATGGCCGACCTCTCCAACTCGGAGATGGTGATATTGTC
>DPVW01000151.1:37870-39795 GCA_003529325.1 Candidatus Latescibacterota bacterium
TTGTTCGGGCTGAGGTCGAAGGCCGAATCAAAGGTCTCCGAATCAGCCGTGAGGCCGAAGTGGTCACCAAAGATGAAGAAGTCATCGTAACCGACGCGAGTATCGGCGCCGAAGAGACCCAGAATCCGTTTGCCGTCAGCATCGACGACATTGTTGCGGATTGCCATGGCCGACCTCTCCAACTCGGAGATGGTGATATTGTCCGCGTCGCGCGCTTCCACCTTGTAGCTGTAGCGCACGCCGTTGAACACTGTGGCATCCTCGAAGGACGTCTCGCCAGCACCGGACTGGCCAACCAACTGCCAGACGGCGTCACCGAGCTTACGGTAGACATTGTAACCTTCAACGCCTGAAACAGAGTAGGTGTTGATCCCACCTACCGCGTTCGGCACTGTCGTCGTCAGCATCTTGTCGTCAGCGGACTTCGCCCACTGCACCGTGATGCTACCGCCGGCGTCGCCGGGCGTGTCTTGTGTCTTGATAAATGCAACCGCTGCCGGCGCGATGTTATCCACCGCCCGCACGGCTTCACTTTGACGGATACCGGAGCGCAGCACACCGTCGATCAATTTTAAGCGCGGTACCACACCCTTGGCAGTGAAGGCGAGAGCCTCCGGCGTCAAGGTTGCGAAAACCGGTGCCGTCGGATCGATCTGGGCGGCTTGCTTGCTCTGCATCATCGTCTCAGCCATGAGCTCATACGGAGCGCTGACCGCCTCGGCGACCACGAAGGCCTCCTTGGTGCTCAGGTTACCGCGCTCGGCTGCGACACCATAGGTGGTAGAATCACCATCCAGGGTGGCGACAACGACGTATACCACATCCTGACCAGGTACTGCGTCGACGTGGCCCCACGGGATGAGCTCCGTGGTCGGTTCAGCGAGTGCGACGAGTCCGCCCTCACTGTCAGCGCCATATTCGACCGTGATGTCCCGGTAAATCCGGTAACCGGACAGAGTGCTGTGATCATCAGATGCCGGGAAGGTCAGCAGGACGAAACCGCCCTGGTCACCATTACCGTTGGCACCCATGTAATCCTGTGCCATGAGCGTGTCCGGAGCATCAAGGACCTTGGCGCCATCGCCACTCACGTTAACAGCGAGTTTGCCATAAAACGTGCCGGCGATGTCGCGAACGGTGACGTTCAGAGCACCTGCGTAGCCCTGGCTGTTGGCCCAGAATCCACCTGAGCCTTTCTCGATGGCGACAGACCCACTCGGAAGCTGCACACCCAGCGCACCGGTGTTGGCCTCGACGAAGAGATTGTCCTTGGTGCGAACGTTGCCATACTTGTCAGCCAGCGTTACACCGACCCAGAAGTTGTCGCCCTGACCGACCGTGTCGAGAGCCGACAGCATCACCTGCGTGTAGGCTGACGGGTTGGTGACGATGGACGAATCCAGAACACCGGTGTAGAGATTCGTCGTGTCGGTGCAATCCTGGACGGCGATGGTGATGGTGTCGATCGAGGCGGTGTCAAGAAGCGTGACAACGCGTTCGCCGACGATCCAATCGTCTGCCCCCAGAGTTGCATGGCCAGCTGGGAGGCCCGTGGTGGTAAGTCCGGTTCCCGTAAGGGTGAGACCGGAAGCACCGCTGACCTTCAGCACGGCGTTCGTCTTGTATGTGGTCGCTGCCGCATTTCCAATCGTCCTCGCCTGCACCGTGAGGGTGATCGCGGTACCGGCAATAACCGAATTGCCGAAACCAGACTTACTAGCAATGATCTTGAACTTGGAGATAACCGGCACGACGAAAGTCGTGTCGTATACGAACGAATCAAGACTCGTCTGCGTGTAGTTACCTGCCAGGTCGGCAGCCACGAGACGGAGTGTGTACAAGGTGTTACTCCTCAACGAATCCACCGTGACTTTCTGCTCGGTGGAGGAGTTGGTGAGTTCGGATCCGACGAGAGGCCGAGTCCG
>DPVW01000151.1:40203-41453 GCA_003529325.1 Candidatus Latescibacterota bacterium
AGCTGTGGCCTCCTCGAGTGTATCCAATCCGGACGCGGCCGTCGGGAACAGACGCGTGAACGTGATATCGTCAACATCGACGTAGACGTTCGTACGCGACACTACGGGGCCGATGTTACCAGCCATATCCTGACCCTTGAACGTCAGCGTGTGCACACCGGTGACGATGTTGGTATCACCGGAGACGGCTGCAGCGTACTTGGTCGGGGTCGTGCCATTCGCGTTTGACACGATAATTGTGTCGAGAGCGGCGGCACCCTTGAGAATTCCGGAGTGGGTGAAGTCAATGCGCTTGCTGACGCTTGCTGGCAAGGAGGCGTCAGTCAGGCCGACCGCATTGTTCCGCACTTTGATGACGGTCCCACCGATGGTGACAAACAGGGTGTCGAGAGCCTCTGGCAGATTGTACGTGATCGGCCTGAGATCGTTCGAGACACCTGTATTGAGGGTACCGTCGGTGATCGTGTCGTTGCTGACGGGAAGAATGGTGTCACCAGCGACGACTCCACCGTCGAGAACCGGCTTCTTGGCATCGACGAAGAAGGTCACGCCGAGTGTGACACCTTGAACCGCCGCATCGGTGTTACTGCTGCGGTTACCGGCGGCGTCAACGATGAAGACACCCAATGTATCGGACGCGCGACACCCATGACAGACATCGGTATAGTTGATGGCAGTCTTGGAGCCGACGACATCACCGTAGTCACCCTCGGCGATAACCCGACGCCAAGTCAGCGTGTCTTTCGTGCGTGCCGACTTGCTGACGGCGAAGACTTTGCCGAAAGCTTCGGCGATGACTGAAAGTGAGTCACCGATCAAGACGCCGTCAGTTGCATTGCCAAGTTTGATATTCAGGTGCAGTGAATCGCCAATACCAAGAACCTTGTCCGTGATACTTCCCGTGACTACGACGGCAAGGTCGGGTGAACCAGTTTTGTTCACCCGGGCTGAAGCGCCAGTCGAGTAGACGATGGAGTTCGGGTTGGCGGGACGATCAGCATCGATGTTGATCTTGAGGCTGGTAGCCGTCAATTTGGGGGCGGTCGTGTCACCGCTATCAATGGCGATGGCGGCGGCGCGAACACCGGCGACGGTGCCGCTGCTGTGATGCACCTTGCCATACCAGGTAAAGGTCGTGGTGTCACCGTTGTCGACAGCACGAATCGAGTCACCATCGCCGGTGAAGGTCCCCCCGAACTGTGTGACACTGGCACTCGTACTGCGAAGTGCCCAACCGCGAGTGGCTCGGT
>DPVW01000151.1:41762-41922 GCA_003529325.1 Candidatus Latescibacterota bacterium
CCCAGCCGCGAGTGGCTCGGACGGCGATAAGACCGCCAGCATCGCCTGCGGTTCCAACGCTGTTGAGCAGCAGACCGGCTTCATTTTTGACTGCCGTCTCTGAAGTGACACTGCCCGACAGCGAACGGCCGATTTTGGTGGCCAATCCGATGACGGATCC
>DPVW01000119.1 GCA_003529325.1 Candidatus Latescibacterota bacterium
AATGAACATAAAACACCGCAATTCACCTAGGCTGTACTAGGTATTTCGCAAGTGGATCAAGGAGGAAATCCGTGAAGATCACCGATATCAAGGTATACCCAGCCTGGGTGGGGAGTCGCAATCAGCTCATCGTCAAGGTCGAGACGGATGAGGGGATTCATGGCTGGGGGGAGGCCGGTGTATCCGGTCGCGAGCTCGCCGTGAAGGGTGCCGTCGAGCACTTCCGTGAGTTCTTGATCGGTCGCGATCCTAGGCAGCCGGGACCCCTGTGGCAGGAGCTGTATCGGGGCCAGTATTTCGAGGGCGGCCGCATTCTGACGGGTGCGATTTCGGCTATCGACATCGCCCTCCATGATGTGCACGGCAAGGCGCTCGGAGTACCGGTTTATCAACTGCTTGGTGGCAAGCATCGCGACTTCGTCCCCTGCTTCGCTACCACCAACGCGGCATCCCTGCAGCAATTGATCGAAAATTCGAAGCTGCTGCTGGACAAAGGCTGGTCGGTCATCCGCACGGGGATGGCCAAGCGCCGGGACGCGGATGCGGCAGATCTGTTCGAGCCACGTGAGTCGATCGGTGTCACCGCCGAGTGGCTTACGGTTTTACGCCAGGAACTGGGTCCGGATCCCGTGCTCGGCATCGACTATCACCACCGATTGAGTGTCGCCGAGACGGCGTCGTTCTGCCAGCGCATGCCCGCCGGTACACTCGACTTTCTCGAAGAGCCGATCCGCGACGAGACGCCGGAGGCGTATCAGTCCCTGCGCACGATGGTGGACGTGCCTTTCGCCATCGGCGAGGAGTTTGCCAGCAAGTGGCAGTTCGCGCCATATCTGGAACAGGGGATCACGCAGTTTGCCCGCATCGACGTCTGCAATATCGGCGGCTTTACCGAGAGCATGAAGGTCGCTGCCCTGGCCGAGACGCACTACATCGACCTCATGCCACACAATCCACTCGGCCCGATCTGCACTGCAGCCAGTGTCCATCTCGGCGCCGCGGTGCCCAACTTCGCCTGGCTGGAAGCCCGCGTCAGCCCCACCGAACGTTCGCGTTCGCAGGACGACGAGTTGTTCCCGCAGCAGTTGCAACTGGAGGGGGACCGGTTTGCCGTGCCCAATGGCCCCGGCCTCGGTGTGGAAGTAAATGAGGAGGTTGTGGCGGCCCAGGCTTTCAGGTTCTGGGAGGCGCCGCACCTGCACCGCCGGGATGGCTCCTACACCAACTGGTAAGGGTCTTGCCGTCGTGGACACGCCATCGCGACGGGTGCCAGACTGGTCACCGACAATCTTCAGGAGTTTTCGCGTGTCACAGACCTGCAATGTGAGAATTGGGTCGTTCGAGAGGACGCGTAGCTCAACCCGCTCGAGAACCGACCCCGGCAGTCGGGTCCAACTGGGGCGGCGATCCAACTCCAGGAGGGTTGAGAAGTTCGAGAGCTCCGATCAGGTGCTGGCGAGGTACCGGCAGTGGGCTCGGTCGCTGGCGTCGGGGAGCAACCGCTGATGCTGCTCGTCCTGGTGTTCGCCGTTGCACTGGCCCATGCTGACAACGACACGGCGTTAGAGGCGGTCAGCGCCGACGCCGACATCACCTACCGGACGTCGTTCCGTCTGCCATGCACCGACGCCACCTGGCAGGCGATGGTCGCCGACCCGCTGCTGTTCGCCGATCTATGGAATGCCTACGGCTATGGTCCGGCGTATGCCGTGCGCGCCGAGGGTTCTGCACTGTACGTGAGTGATTCCACCGGCCTGGCGGGCAAGGTCGCCGTCGTCGAAGCCTCGCCGCGTCGCCGACGTTACCTGGTGGCGGGAGAGGTCGACCATTGGGCGGTGCCATTCATGAACGAAGGGAACGCCGTTTTCGTCCTCGACACGGCGGTGGACGTCGAGGGGGTTGCAGGGGAGCTGACCGTCTCCGTACAGGCGGGGAGCGCCATCGCCGGACTCGTGCTGCGTCTCGCCAGATCGGTCCTGCTCGCACACGTGGCCAACCGCATCGAACTCAACCTGCAGGATGCGAGCACACTACTGCAACGGATCGAGCGGCAGCCGGAGATGGTGAAAAACAAGGTGAGCCCGGCCTTGTGGGCGCGACTGCAGGGGGCGCTGTCGCCAACGCACTGATCAGCAACAGGCACGACGTCACAATCCCGATCATACCATGCTGTGTCCGAGCGATATCAAGTACCGTCTTGAGCTCTGGCGAGGATCTCCTCGATCACCGCTGACTTCGCATCGGCGTAATCCTGTATCTGCTTCCAGGGTAGTTCCGCCAATCGACGCTTGGTCTGTGCAGCCCGCAGAGAAGACATGGAGATGATGGGTTTTGCTGCCAGACAGGCATCAGTAGCAGACAACTCCGGCAGACTGTTCATGCGGTACCGGTATTTGGCCCCACCATGGCAAAACGCATCGAGTGGTAGTGTGAGTTGAGCAGCGTTGTATCCCCCGTTTCGTGCATCCGTCGCCAAACGCCGGTCATCATTCGTTTGACGCGATCCGCGTGTTCAGGCAGGGCGACGAGATTCGTCATTTCCAGCGGATCCTGTGCCAGGTTGTAGAGTTCGTCAAAGTCGAATCCGTTAAAGACGAATTTCCATTCATCTTCCCAGTACAGCCGCTGTGTCAGACGAAAACGTGAGCCGAAGTATTCTGCATACCCCTGTCGATGGTTCGGGGTGGCGCCATCTGGATCTCTGAGCAGATCCAAAAAGGACCGGGAATCCAATGGTTCGAAAGCCTTCTCTCCCGCAAGTTCCAGGATCGTCGGGCAGAGGTCGTGGAAACCAACAATCGCATCCGTAGTCTGGCCCGCTGCAACACCGGGTCCGGCAACAACGAGCGGCACATTGTAGATCTCCTCGAAGGCCCCAAAATTGTGTGCTTCCAGCCCGTGACCGCCCACATAGCGGCCGTGGTCTGAGGTAAAGATGACGATCGTGTTCTGCAGCTGTCCCGTGGACTCCAGCAGATCCAGCACGCGTCTGACCTGTGCGTCCAATTCGGTGATGCGCCCATAGTAGCAGGCCAGAATCTGTCGCCACTCAGCATCGCTGACATCCTGCCAGATCTGTTGATTGCGTCGGTAGAGGTTCGGCTTTCCCTCCATATCGTCACGAAGATTCGCCGGTAGTGAAATCTGGTCGACATCGTACTGCTGGTACGCTTCCCGTCCCACGACCAGCGATTCATTGGGCTCGTAGTAGCTGACAACGCAACACCACGGCTTCTGCGCTGATTTATCTTTCACCCAGTCGCACGCGAGTGTCGCCGGGCCGCCGATGGCTCTGTCATTCGCGGGGACGTCGGTCAATGCATACTTGAGCGTGTCGTTGTACCCTTCGGGTCCCTGGTAAAGGCGCACGCTGGCCGCATCCATCGAGTCGTCGACGCCAAGCCCTTTCTGCGACGCGTTGGCATGACTACGTGCGCCACGGATGTCAAATGTATCCCAGCCGAATTGCCCAAGCTCACCGGTCCGCTCGACGTGCCACTTGCCAAAGTAGCCGGTGTCATAACCGGAGGCCCGCAGATGTTGTGCCCAGTGAGGGTGTTGTGTACGCAGCACACACTGATCGTCATCGACGCCGTGTTCGACTTCGAGCACGCCGTGGTTATGCGGCAGCAGCCCGGTCATCAGACTTGCACGTGCCGGCGAGCAGGTCGGCAGTGGCGTGTGAGCACCCGTTACTCTAACACCTCTTTGGATCAACCCATCAATCGTCGGTGTTATGCAGTCATGACCGTCCGAAATCGTACGGGCCTGCATGCCGTCGGCTATAAACAAGAGGATGTTCGGTCTTTTTGTGGCAGAATCCATCGTTATTCCTTGATCGAGAAAACGGTGCGTTTGATATTCACCCAAATTCGACAAGCAGTACAACTCTACGAAAAAGAGAGACGGAAAGACCGAATGGGTTACCCCAGCGTCTACCCCACCGGGTCAACGATCTACGATCCGGACCATTGCTTCAACGGATACACCTGCTTTCGCTCGCACGAAGGTGTTGCCCTGGTCGACATGAATGGGAATCTCGCCCATCTCTGGAAAGGATTGGAAGGCTTTCCCGCCAAGCCGATGCCAGGTGGTTTCGTCATGGGCAGCACGGCGCGTCGCAATCCTAAGTACGGCTATCTCGACATGACCGATCTGATCCAGGTCGATTGGGATGGCAATGTCATCTGGAAGTTCGCGAATTACGAGCGCATCCAAGATGGGCGAAAGAGGCAGTGGATGGCCCGTCAGCACCACGACTTTCAACGTTCCGGGAACCCTGTCGGCTACTATGTGCCGGGAATGACACCAAAGGCGTTCGCTGGCAGCACAGTCATACTGGCACACAAGAACATCGAGGCACCGCACATCGCCCCTGGAAACATCCTGGACGACACGATCATCGACGTCACGTGGGAGGGGGAGATCACGTGGGAATGGTCCTTCGCCGAGCACCTGGGAGAGATGGGATTCAGCGAAGCAGCGTTGAACACGATGCATCGCAATCCCAACATCGTACCGGCTGGCGGCGGCATGGGCGACTGGGCCCACGTAAACAGCCTGTCAAAACTGGGCCCCAACAGATGGCATGACGCAGGCGACGCACGATTCCACAAAGAGAATCTCATCGCCAGCTGCCGACAGCTAAATACGATGGTCATCATCAACCGACGGAAACCACACAACATTACATGGCGTCTGGGACCGGACTACGATCGTAACCCGGCGTTACGCAAACTTGGCTGCATTATCGGACCGCACCACGCGCACATGATCCCGCGCGGTCTGCCCGGCGAAGGCAACCTGCTGGTCTTCGACAATGGTGGGCGTGGCGGTTATGGCGATCCCAATCCTGGAGCACCAACCGGTCACAACAACGTCATCCGACCGTACTCCCGTGTCATCGAGTTCGATCCGGTCACGCTGGAAATCCTCTGGCAGTATAGTGCCCGGGAGGGTGGCGGGGCTCCCGTCGTGCATGACAGCCGCTTCTACAGCGTCCTTGTCAGCTCAGCCCAAAGACTCCCGAATGGCAACACCTTGATTGCCGAGGGCTCCGATGGTCGATTCATCGAAGTGACACCCCAGCACGACATCGTCTGGGAATACATCAGTCCATATGTAGATCCCAAATTTCGTCACAACCAGGTCTTTCGTGCGTATCGGATTCCGTACGAGTGGGTGCCTCAGCTCGACCCGCCTGAGGAGGTACCGATCCCGCGGCTGGACAACAGCAAGTTTCGCGTCAGCGATTCGGGACCCGGACGCGCCACGGTTGCGACGCTCAAAAGGGGCGGTCGGGTCAACACCGATCCATCGCTTTGTGTCATACCACCACTGACTTAGTCGCAGAGGGGTAGCTCGATCGGCTCGTCGGCGAAGACGGTGTATTTCTGCGGTTTTGGACGATCACGGTCAGCTTCGTCCATGTAGCGGATGGAGCTGGCGCCATGGAGCCGGCGGGGCAGGATCATGACGCGGGCGAAGTGGCCAGGTTCGGATTCCGGTGCCCAGGCCAGAACCGGATCGGGTCCGGCTTCGAACCAGGGTTCGTACTGTTTGTAGCTGTGCTCGGTTCCCTCCGTCGAGACGAAGAACCGACCTTGCACCAGGCAACGTATGCCAGCACCGGCGTGCGTGTGCCGGTAGGCGATGCCACCGGGCGGCAACGCGACCTTGTCACCACGCAACAGATAACCGTCGGCGTCGTCGAGCTCGAGCCGGGCGTCGAGGAGGCGTCGTGAATCCACGCCGCTGCCTGTGACGACGCCGTCATCCGGTTCCGGATCACAGGTCAGCTCCCAGCGTAGCAGCACGGCGCCATCGCCAGCAGCCCCCACGTGTGATGTGGTGTCGTGAAACCAGCCAGAGTCGGCAGTCAGCGTCGATACCCCGCCGCCGGCGCGCAGCGTCGCCATGCCCTCAGCGACATAGATGTAGCGGAGAGCAGCGGGCAGCGGCGCTTCGAGCCTCGTCTTCGACGCGAAGCGATCGAGGAACAGCCGGAGCACGTGATCTGCCATGGATGTCTAGGCTTCTACCTCGGCGATCTCCACCTGCCGCTTCTCGGCTTCGGCCCGCTCGGCGGCTTCCAGCAGAACCACGCAGCGTCGTCCGTCGTGCATGCTGACCGGCACGGGCTGGTCGCTGGCCAGGGCTTCAAAGAACTTCGATGGAGAGTTGGCTCCGGGACGGTTGAAGGCCCGGTCGATGTCGGGGATCGTTTCCCAGGCCTTGGTCTG
>DPVW01000458.1:0-3599 GCA_003529325.1 Candidatus Latescibacterota bacterium
ACCCTCGTTATCTGTGAATAACCGAGTAGCGCCGTCAGCCGCCCGACATAGCAGGCAGAAAATGCACCTCGCTGGCGGCACTCACCTTGCGACGCAGCCCCTCGGCAGAGATCTCGCCGTCGACGGAGACGGCGATATCAGCACGGACGCGGTCCTGTTCGGCATCGATGATGCGCTGCCGAAAACCGGGGTACTCAGCCTCCAACGCTTCGATGACCTGGCGTACTGTTTCGCCACTCACCTCGACCTGTGCGGCGCCCCCCGTCAGCTTGTCACGCCACGGTGCCGGTACCCAGACGGTAGGCACACTCTCAGCCGGCGGCGACGGAGGTCGGATTCGAGGCTGACAAGGCGGTGAAGATGCGATCAGGGCGCATGGGCAGTTCGACCAGATCCACGCCGACGGCATTCTTGATCGCCGCCGAGAGCGCTGCCGGCGGCGGTGCGATGGACGCCTCGCCGACGCCACGCACACCGTACGGATGGCCTGGATTTGGCACCTCCACAATGATCGTCTCAATCATCGGTAGATCGAGACAGGTGGGGATACGGTAATCGAGGAATGTCGAGTTTGCCATCCGCCCTTCGTCGGTGTAACTGTATTCTTCATTGAGTCCCCAGCCGATGCCCTGCACACTACCACCCTGCATCTGGCCTTCGACATAACTGGGATGGATGGCCTTGCCTGCGTCCTGCACCGCCGTAAATCGCAGAATGCCGACTTTCCCCGTGTCAGGATCAACCTCGATGTCGGCGATGTTTGCCGAGAATGAGCCACCGACACCGGCTGCCGGATCCACGGAGCCCTGGCCGACGACGGGACCACCGGTGTCGTCAATCTTCCCTGCCAACTCCTTGAAGCCGATCCTCTTGCTGCCATCTTTGGTCCGGAAGGAGCCATCTTCATATTCGACCTGGTCGGCATCGATCTCCCAGACCAGTGCCGCCCGCACCACCATTTGTGCCTTTACATCCTGCGCGGCTTCGTATGCCGCCCAACCTGTGGCATAGGTGACGCGACTGCCGCCTGTGACATCCGTATACCCGACAGTATTGGTATCGCCAACACTCGGGTTGATATCCGAGGCTGCTAGTCCCAGGGTCTCAGCAAATTGCATGGCAATCGATGTGCGTGTGCCGCCGATGTCGGTGGAACCCTCTACCAACTGCACCGTGCCATCGGTATTGACACTTGCCGTGACCGAGGATTTAAGCCCCACATTGAACCAATAACCAAGGGCCACACCACGACCTCTGTTCGGTCCCTCAAGTGCCGACTTGTAATGCTCGGAGTCACGCACGACCTCGAGACACTCTTTCGCACCAATACGAGGGTAGACGACTCCATCCGATCGTCTGGTCCCTTCCACGGCGATGTTGTCGAGGCGGAACTGCACGGGATCCTTGCCCAGTTTTACCGCCAGTTCGTCCATCACCTTCTCCACGGCAAAAGCAACGTGCGTGGACCCCGGTGCGCGGTAGGCGAATGACCTGGGCTTGTTGACGACGACATCGAAGCTGTCCACCAAGGCGTTGGGAAAATCGTAGCAGGCAAAGACGCACATCGCCGCCGCCCCTACGGGACAACCGGGATAGGCACCGGACTCAAAGGCGATCCAAGCCTGGCCGGCAATGAGCTTGCCCGCTGCATCCACACCGATCTTCACCCGCACGCAGGAACCCGGAGTCGGACCGGTGCCCTCGAAGGTGTCGGCTCGCGTCATGACAATCTTCACCGGCTGTCCCGTTTTTTTCGACAGCATGGCCGCAGCGGGCTCGACGTAACTGGGAATCTTGCCACCGAATCCACCGCCGATCTCGGTGGGAATCACGCGTACACGGCCCACGGCCAGACCGAGGATGGCAGCGATCTGCTTCTGTGCCGTGAAGGCCCCCTGGGTGCTCGTCCAGATCGTCAGGGAGCCATCCTGACTCCACTGAGCGGTGCCATTGTGCGGCTCGATATACCCTTGATGTACGGTGGCGGTATGGACTTCGGTTTCGGCAGTCAGACTGGCCTGAGCGAACCCCGCCTCCACGTCACCGAGTTCGTCACGCATCTGCGCGGCGATATTGCTCTGCTTCCCCGTATCCTCGCCAAAAACGTGGGTCGTCATCCCATCATGTATTTGCGGCGCATCCGGCTTCATCGCAGTCAGCACATCGACTGCAGGAGGGAGTACCTCATAATCGATTTCGATCAGCGACAATGCCTCCTCGGCCACATGCAGACTCGTCGCCGCCACAGCAGCCACGGCGTGCCCGCGGTAAAGGGCCTTGTCGGTGGCCAGCACATTGTCGCGCAGGTATTTGATCCGCGCCGGCCCCTCCCCAAGATCGATCATCTCGTCGGTAGCAACGGGCGTCGGCAGGTCGGCACCAGTCACAACCGAGCGCACGCCGGGAAGAGCGGCTGCCTTGCTCGTATCGATGGAACGGATGCGGGCGTGCGCATGAGGACTACGCAACACCTGGCCGTAAAGCAGACCCGGTAACTGCACATCGGCGCCATAGACAGCGCGTCCTGTCACCTTGTCGACGCCGTCATGGCGGATGGGCCGTGTGCCCAGAACCTTGTAACTACGGTCACCAAAGTCGCGAATTTGGCCATTGCCGGATGTGGTCATGACTTGCGGCTCCATTGGCTATTGATGCAAAGAGCGCCGGACCCGTGTGCGGGATCCGGCGCCGATGTCACGAGCAACTGTGGACTGGTGTGGGCACGCACTAAGGGGTCAACTCCCCTGGTCGGCGGCATCGAGTACTGCACGTACGATCTTGTCATAGCCCGTGCAGCGGCACAGGTTTCCAGCAAGCCAGTGGCGTACTTCATGCTCCGTAGGATTGGGCTTGGCGTCGAGCAGGGCTTTGCTGGCCACCAGAAAACCGGGCGTGCAGATTCCGCACTGCAGGCTGGCATGCTCGAGAAACTTGCTCTGCAGCGGATGCAGACCATCCGCTCCAGCGATCCCCTCGACGGTGACGATCTGTTTACCCTCAGCCTCGACGGCCAGTACCAGACAGGAGTCGACGAGGACCCCGTCGAGTGTGACCGAACAGGCGCCGCAGTTGCCGTCGTTGCAGCCTTCTTTCGTACCGGTGAAACCGAGATCCTCGCGCAGCACCTCCAGCAGACTCTGGCGCGCTTCGCACAGAAACTCCTGAGGATCCCCGTTGATCGTGCAGGAAACGTGAATCTTGCTCATCTGGAAATCTTTCCCATCCTTCTACGACAGCGTGTAAACGGGGTGACCATTCTCTTGCACTGCGTTGGGCACGTACTGCCCACGAGCACGCTTCACAGCACCGATCAAAGCACGCTTCGTCAACACACCCACGAGGTGGGTGCGATATTCGGCAGGACCGCGCATATCTGAGATCGGTGTGGCGACCGCCTTGGCCGCCTCGCCAGCGGCAAGGATACTCTCCTCGCTCACAGGCTGTCCCTGGAGACCATCACCGGCATCCCGTGCAAAGATCGGTGTGGGACCCACCGCAGCGAGTGCGATCCGCGCACTCTTGAATGTCTGGTTCTTGCCCCGACCGCCGAGTTCGACATAAGCACCGACGCCGACGACGGCGATATCCATCTCGTTGCG
>DPVW01000458.1:3899-4049 GCA_003529325.1 Candidatus Latescibacterota bacterium
GGCGATATCCATCTCGTTGCGGGGGATAAACCGCAGGTAGTGAGCTCCGGAGTTGGTCTTGTTCTGCGGAATCTGCAAACAGACCAGGATCTCGCCCGGTTGTAAAGCATTACGGCCGGGGGCGGTGCAGAACTCTTCGACGGGCATTTT
>DPVW01000079.1:0-898 GCA_003529325.1 Candidatus Latescibacterota bacterium
GGCAACAACTTACGTCATCTCCGTCCGCGGCCTGGCCTGCGCGACGGCAGCCAGGCCAACAGAGGGGTCAGCCCAGCGCGTCCTGGATCAATGACTTCATTGCCTTCGACACGGAGTAGGAGGCGACGGGCATGATACAAGAGAGCTGTCGCTACTTCAGTAGCGCGCCCCGACGCGTCTCCATGAACTGGTCCCCCACACGCAGCCGGAAGAAGTAGCTGCCGCTGGCCACGGCATGACCGGCCGCGTCCGTGCCGTCCCAGTCCGCGCGATAGCTGCCTGGACTCACGGTGGCATCAAGCAACGTCGACACCAGCTGGCCGGTGGCATCGTAGACTTGCAGCGTCGCCGGCAGTCCGTGCCCGGCGGCGGGGATGCTGAAGCGGATCGTCGTCGACGGGTTGAAGGGGTTCGGGTACGCCTCACCCAGCTCGTAGCCGGCCGGCGTCTCCACCGCCAACTCGACCACCGCCGTCGGTGGATCGCCAGTGTAGCGGATCAGGTAGATGACACCACTGTTTTGTGCCGAACTGCCGAACCCCCCCTGTGAGGAAATGTCAGCAGCGTACAGCTTGTTCCCCGTCGCCAGCAGGCCGTCGAGGTGACCGATGGCAGGCTCGTCGTTGCCGATGAAATGGAAATATTCGCCCGTCTGCGAGTCGGCGTAAACCAGCGGGTTCTCTTCGTTGGCCAGGCCGCCCTTGGAGAACTGTCCGTGGAAGCCCACGAACAGGCCATGGTTGAGTCCTGGCGGGAATCCCGGCGGCGCAAAGGTGATCTCGTTCGGCCCCTCGCTCTCGGAGCCGTTGGCCGGATCCGGAAGCGGGGTAAAGGCGAACAGCGACGGCACTCCCTGGCCCCCGACGAATTCGCCCGTGCGGTAGGCGATGTAGTTGTC
>DPVW01000079.1:1304-3059 GCA_003529325.1 Candidatus Latescibacterota bacterium
TCCGTCAGCCCGTCGATGCCATTGTCCTCGAAGTAGAGGTCACCGTTGCGCGGATCGAAGGCCAGCCCGCTGGCCGAGCGCAGGCCGGTGGCGATCTGCGTGTGGTCGATTCCGGTGAGGGTCTCGCCGTCGTCGCGGAAGCGCACGCGATGGATCGCGTCGCCTGCCAGACTCGACGACAGCCCAAGGCCCGACAGGCTCAGGGTCGCCGTCGTCCTGCCGAAGTTGACCTTCGAACCGAGGGGGAAGTACAACTCGTAGATGTCCGCTGAATCCGGCGCCAGGCGCGCCTGCAGCGCCGACTGCTTGTGCAGCCACGAGCCCGAGTAGCCGATAAACAACCGACCCACCTCGGTCACCTCGTAGTCGGGCGCCGGACCCAGACGCAGAATGGCGATCGGTGTGCCCTGACCGCTGACGAACAACAGGTCGCCCGCCATGCGCAGCGCCGACGGGCCGCCGATCCGCAGGCGTTCGAGAAGGACCGTGCGGCTCTCGGCGACACCGTCGTCGTCGGCGTCGACGAGCCGCAGGATCTGTCCGCTGGGGCTGCTGAAGAAGGAGCCGCCGGTACTCACCGCCACCAGCAGCGAACCATCGGGCAGCTCCACCATTCCCACGGGGTAGTTCAGGTCATCAGCGAACGTCGTGATGGCAAAATCATCCGGATTGACGCGCGCATCACCACCGACGGCAAACTGCGCCATCGCCGGCACGGCCGTGAGGGTCACAACCGCCACAGCTGCAAGCAGGTTGGTACGCATGAGATTCCTTGATTTCAGGTTGATAGAGTCTACTTCAACAGCGTCAGCCGCCGGGTTTGCAGCGAGCCACCGGTGCGTAATCGCAGCAGATAGACGCCGCTGGCGACTGCCAGACCGGAGTCATCCTGCCCGTCCCAGGGCGTCGTAGACCGCCAGCTCGACGACACCTGATTTGCCGAGAGTTCGTGTTTCCGCTCGCATTTATTCACTCAGTCCGTTTCTGTGGGGTTCTGTGTTTGATCGCGGAGAACAGCCACTCGCGCTATTCCTCTGTACGAAGAGACTCCAGTTCGGTGGTGGCAGTCAAATGCCGGAGACATTGCGTTACGCTAATTTCCCTCTAAATGGTTGCATCTACTTGACTTCGGACACCAAACTCAACTTCTGTCATGGAACTGATTGCCTTAGCTGTCTGCCCCTCCAACAGCCGGAGCGCCACTAAGTGGACGTCTTTGACCTGAGAGACCGCCTCGTCGCCGACTACCAGGCCTATACTCGAAGCTTCATAAAAATTCGCGAACGGGCAAGTCGAACGAGAAGATTGAGCTGTCGAGTCTCAAGACCAATGCCGGTTTCGTGAACACCAACGGCGGCACATTGAGTGTCGGAGTCGCTGACGACGGTGAAGCGCTTGGCTTCGATGCGAACAACTTCCCGAACGAAGACAAGATGGCGCTCCATCTGGTGAATCTCATCCGGGGACGAATCGGTGCAGGTTGCTTGACCGAAGTCCATCCGAGATTCGAAGACCATGGTGAGCACCGTGTCTTGATCATCGACTGCACGCCTGCTTCAACGCCGACGTTTGTAGCAGATGGGAAGGAGGAGAAGCGCTTCTACGTCTGTACAGGGCCATATAGATCCCCGCCTCGGTCCCCAGGACATCGAGATCCCCGCAGAGCGGATCAACTACCGAGTCCTGGCCAAGGGCGGCGAGTTCTTCGAACCAGGAGACTGGCGACAGCTGGACCCGAAGACGGGAAAGACGTGT
>DPVW01000005.1:0-7722 GCA_003529325.1 Candidatus Latescibacterota bacterium
GTTTCCAGGTTGTACACCATGACTTTTACCGGTTCCGAGAATGCACATAGCATGCACGAACCTGTGCTGACGCAGAACGAAGAAACGCAACCCCCTCTGCCACAGGAGGTTGCGCTGTTGATGTTGGCTCCGGCGCTAGGACTCGAACCTAGGACATGGTGATTAACAGTCACCCGCTCTGCCAACTGAGCTACGCCGGAACGCGTACTTCAGATCGCTACAGACATCACTTCGAGCACACGAAACTACCGGCGGCCCCCAAATGTGTCAAGAATTTCAGGGCCTCTGGCGGTTGGCAGTCGAGCGTTACGAGTCCTCGCCGTAATACTCCTTGAGTATCTCGCAGCGATTCGGATGCCGCAACTTCTGCAGCGCCTTCTCCTTGATCTGCCGGATCCGTTCGCGCGTCCTGCCCACGTATGTGCCGATCTCTTCGAGGGTCATGCCCTCCTGGCCATCGAGACCGTAATACATCCGCAGCACGCGCGCCTCACCTTCGGTGAGTGCATCCATGACCGACAGGATCTCTTGCTTCAACTCCCCTTCTGACAACACATCATCACATGCGGGCAGACTGTCGTCGGGCAGCAGGTCGCCGATGCAACGATCCGGCTCCTGATCATCACATGGGGTCTCCAATGAGACCGGCCGCTGCGCCAGACGCAGCAACATGTCCATGTCGTCCGGGTTGGAGTTCAACTCCTCGGCGATCTCCTCTACCTCAGGGGCACGTCCGAGACGCTGTTCGAGCTTCGTCATGCACTTGTTGACCTTGGTCAACTCGCCGATACGATTCAGCGGCAGGCGCACGATGCGTGACTGTTCCGCCAACGCTTGCAGAATGGACTGACGGATCCACCATACGGCATACGAAATGAACTTGAAACCCTTCGATCCGTCGAAGCGCTTCGCTGCGACCATCAGTCCCAGGTTGCCTTCGTTGATCAGGTCGGAGAGTGGCAGACCCAGATTCTGATACCCCTTGGCAACGCTGACGACGAAGCGAAGATTCGCCTGTACCAGCTCCGAAAGGGCTACTTCGTCACCATCCTGAATCCGTTTGGCAATCTCGACCTCTTCGGCCGCCGACAGGCCAACGGAACTTTCGATTTCGTGGAAGTACTGGTCGACCAGCGTATCGGTCTGTAATGTGGCCATGAACAATGCACCCCCTCTGTACTGCAGGTATGAGTCCCTCCCCATGAGAACTTGGGAGCGAAGGACCGGCTACTGCGCTCGATTCGATCTGCACCGACAGGTACACAGACCGAACTGTTTGTGTTCGATTGGGAGATCGAACATGGGGATGAGGAGTTTGAACCAAATACAACGGATCCGTGGGGACGGATCGCATAACTACAACGAACATCTACAAAGGGGATTGGTCCTTGCCAGGCATCGCATCGGGTGGGGGACCCGAAGGGGATGGACACCTGTTGTTCCAAGGAATGGTCAAAGTATAAACGGCCTGCCTCGAGAGAGCAACCCCATTTTTGCTCTTTTCTGCATACCTGTTAAGGACTTAGCTCCACTCTACCCGACTGTCGAAGCGCACTCCCTCACCGGGACCCAACCCGACCACGTGCGCACCATCGATAGACCGCACTTCAACGGCGCCCCGTCTTGCGCGTGACGTCGTTGATCCATCGAGCACGACACGCACGGTGAACTGACTTCCGGCGCCACCCGTGACATGCGCCAGAGGGGTCCGCACTGTGAAGTCCGCCGCCACGGCTGTGACCCGCGGCCGACGCGCAGGTATAGTCCCGCCGCCTTCTCTGCCGATGGTGCCCTCTCTTCGCCGTCGGCGGAGAGTCCGGTCACTTCTGCGCCAGTAGCGACATCGACCCGTGCCCCACCGGCATTCGGAAACTCGAGGACCGCATCGATCGGGCCTTTGGGGCGCATCACCTCGCCGGCATCAAGCTGTAGCTCGCTGTCAGCGCCCTCCTGCTCCTCCCCCTCAACCACGACAGGTCCCCCCCCAGCGGTGCCGCGCTTGGTGACCGAATCAGACGTGGCCTTGCGGGCGGACGTGTCGTTGCCGAAGAGGCTGAGGAGCGCGACCACGAGCAGCGCCGCTGCCGCTGCCGCCAACAGCATGACGAGACGACGAGACCCACTCCCATCTCGGGTTGCCTCTTACACCGACTCTCCACTTTCCTGCTCCTGTTCGTCGTATTCCTCCTCCTCTTCATCATCCATCTCCGAGTCGCTCTCGTCCCCACGCCGGATGGAGCCGAAGTAGGTCGCAATGTCACCCCGCTCATACAGAGCTCGCACCGTTGCCATCACCTCACTTCTGGCCCGCTCAATCTCCTCCGGCGTCTGCTCGACATAGAGCTCCATCTCCTCATGCAGCAGCTGGGCACGACGATCGGAGGCATTAGCAAAGATGCGCTCCGCCACCCGTTCGCCCGCATCGACCAGCGACCGGCAAGGGTGGCGTTGTCAACTCGACCCAGCAAACGTTGTAGTTCCTGGGTGCGCAGGCGGATCAGATCGTCGAAGTCGAACAGGTGGCTCTGGATGATCGCCGCCGCATCGGCGTCGGTGGCGGCCGTCGCTGACAGGGCCCGACGCAGACGCCGCGTGCCGCGCAGCATGGCACAGGTCGCCTGCGCCCCAGGCCTCGTCGGACAATCGCTGCCGCAGTCTTTCAACAAGCGGGCGCTCCTGTGTTGTCAGGCCACGCAGAATACTCAGGGGTGTCGATATGGCAAGCAGTGCGGTCACCTCCCCCTGCATATCGAGAGGCAATTCCGACAGTAGCACCGCACCCTCACCTGCCGGCGCCGATGCGAGCAGGACGGCGACCAGGACCTCTGGCAAGCGCGTCGCCGGCTTTTCGATGGAAGGTGCAGGTTCATCCTCCTCCTCACCCAACT
The DNA here is from genome assembly GCA_003529325.1 of Candidatus Latescibacterota bacterium. GTDB lineage: Bacteria > Latescibacterota > UBA2968 > UBA8231 > UBA8231 > UBA8231. The sequence goes on from DPVW01000005.1 coordinate 2,889, forward strand.
CCGGTTCGTCAACCGCATCATAACGCGCCAGCAGGGCTTCTTCGTGGGTCGACGTGGCACCCTCCATCAGCGCTTCGGGACGGCGCAGCCAATCGCTGACCTGTGTCGCCAGTTCCTCGGGCAGCAGCGGCAACAGACGCTCGCGGGCGGCGGCGCTGTACCCCAGTGCACACAACGCCAGTGCACGCGCCAGACCGTCGCCACCAGGCGCTTCCGTCATACGCCGATTCTCCTATATTCCCCGAGCCAACCACCACCTTCCGCCATGGAGAACCCGAATGGGTGCAGCAGATGCCCCCCCCTTCCGCCTCGATGGGCGCCGCGCCCTGATCACCGGTGGCGGCAGAGGTATCGGCCGTGCCTGCGCCCTGGCCATGGTCCAGGCGGGAGCGGAAGTCGCCGTCACCAGTCGCACCGCCACACAACTGGACGAGGTCGTGGGCGCCATCGAGGCCCTGGGAGGCAAGGGAATTGCCATCCCCACCGACCTGGGCACCGCCGATGGTGCGACACACCTGACCGAATCGCTACACCGCCACTGGCCGGATGGTGCCGACATTCTCGTCAACAACGCCGCCATCAGCCCCCACGTGGCCGCCGTCGAAGAACTCGAAGACGACGCCTGGTCTGAGATCCTGCGTGTCAATCTGCAGGGCACGGTGCGCATCACCCGCCAGATATGCGCCCCCATGCTCGCCAGGCAGAGCGGTGCCGTCGTCAACATCACCTCCATCGGCTCGGTCCGAGCCCTGCCGAAAATCGCGGCATACAACGCCTCAAAGGGGGCCCTGGCAGCATGGACGAAAACCATGGCGGTGGAATGGGCGCAGCGCGGCGTTCGTGTTAATGCCATCGCACCGGCGTATATCGAGACGGAGATGACGGCCGAAGTCAAACGACGCGACAAACTGCGTGGTTGGGTTGAAGATCGCACGCCCATGGGTCGCTTCGGCCAACCGGAGGAGGTGGCGTGGCCCATCCTCTTTCTCTGCTCGGACGCGGCCAGCTACGTTACGGGAACGACATTATACGTAGATGGGGGGTGGACGGCGGCCTAGGACCGTTCCACTCCTATGATCTGCGCTGCCAGGTCTTTGCAGCGATCCAGGTCGTAGTCTCGGTAGATGGTGATCTTCTGCGCTTCGATACTGCCTTCGGCGTGGATGGCCAGCAGTTGATTGTAGCCGCCAAAGTCCGAGGCTGTCAGATCGCGCACGAGGTTGAGGGCTTTGAGTCTGTCCTCGGCGTTAACACCAGCGCCACCCAGATACCGATCGATGTAGGGGCGGATCTCGGCACTGGCCAGGTCGGCCTCGTCCGGGCCGGTGACGACGAGGCCCCCGGCGATGTCCTGGACCCAACCGATGGCTTCGTGGTATTGTGCGGCAAAATGATACTTCGCCAGATTGGTCTGGATGATGTTCGGCACAGCCAGGCCGAAATCGGTGATACGGCAATCGAAGGCGGCCGCACGGCTGAGACCACGCACGATCTCCGTCCAGGCGATGAGCTTCATCAGTTTGTCACGCACGTGACTGGCCTTCTGGATCCCATTGAAATCGGCCAGCAGGGCGGCGGCACCGATGAATAGATCGCACAGGGGGGGTTTGTAAGAGACGGCGGTGAATCGATGGAACTCGACAAACGTGTTGGCCAGAAAACCGGCTGCCTGCCACTCCTTCTGCAGAAACACACGATCTTTGGGCACGAAGACATCGTCGAAAATGGTCAGTGTATCGACGAGGCGATGTCTGGAGCTGACCGGTGAATGAAACTGACTCGGCGACTCACCGGCGCCAAAAGGGCTGGCCAGCAACTTGACGCCAGGCGTATTGACGGGAATCGCAAAAGCAACGGCGTAGTCCGCGTCTTCTGCACCGATCGCCCGCGTCGGCAGCACGATGATTTCGTCGACGAAGGGGGTCCCCGTCGTGTGCGCTTTGGCACCACGCACAACGATACCGTCCTCCCGCTCCTCGACGATGTGCAGGTAATAGTCTGGATGCTCCTGTTGCGTCGGCAGCAGACTGCGGTCCCCTTTTACATCGGTCTGTGCCACCGCCAGAGTCAAGTCGTTGTCGCGGCAGTGCCGGTGAAAGGCGGCGACACGGGCGTTGTATTCGGTGCCCGCCTTCTCGTCGACGACACGACTGACCAGGTCCAGGGCGAATAGTGCGTCCGTGCCGATCTCCTTCACCAGCAATACGACACTGCCACCTTCGCGCGTCGACGTCTCGATCATCTCGCGCCGGTTGAGCAGGTCCTGCGCATTTTCCGGCCGCTTGAAGTAGCGGCTGTGCGTAGCCCCTTCGTCATCCGCCCAGGTGAACAACTCTCGGTGTGCCTCCGCCTCAGCCAGCTCAAAGTCGAGTGCCGTATGCCGGGCCCCTACGCCGAGATGTTCGTGGGTGGTGACATCCGCCACACGTTCGCCCTTGAATGTGACGAAGCGTCCATCCCGCAACCCCTGCAGATATTGTTCTCGCGTTCTCAGTCCCATCCTCTTGCCTTCCCTCCAGATCAGTTGCGCAACGGTTTGCCGGTACTCAACATGTGATCGATACGCGCTCGGGTCGCATCGGTACCACAGAGCATGAGAAATGCCTCCCGCTCCAACTCGAGCAACCGTGACTCCTTTACGGGCCCCCCGTCGCCACCACCGCACAACACACCTGCCAGGGCCTTGCCGACAACGACCTCCTGTGCCATAAGCTGACCTTCTTCGGCGCCACGAGCCAACTCTTCTTCTATCGACGCCAGTACCTGCGGTCCGGCAACCTCCAGCGGCGCCGCCACCGGTGGCGCCCAACCCTGTGCAAGCAGACGTCGCCCCCCTTCGATTGCCGGCGCCAACAGCCGCTCCTCGTCGAGATAGACGGCATCGTCGTCGCCGAGAAATCCCCATGCCCGTGCCTGCAGTGCATTGTCGGACATCAACCCATTCTGCAACGTCGGCAACGCCGATGCCACATCGGCACCGAAACGCCGCACCATCTCCTTACACCCTCCGGCCCCCGGGATGACGCCCACCTTGGTCTCCACCAACCCCATACGCAACTCGCCAGCGACGACACGAGATGCAGCTGTCAGACACAGTTCGCACCCCCCACCCAGCGCCAGCCCCCGAGCTGCCGCCACCACAGGCACCGAGGCATAACGCACGGCGGATGTCGTTTCCTGGAACAACTGCAGATAACTTTCCAACTCCGTCCACTGGCCGGCGTCGATGAGTCGCAGTACATATTTCAGGTCGGCGCCGGCGGAGAAGTGCCCCCCCGCTCCGGTCAAGGCCAGCACTTCGAATGCCTCCCGGTTGATGGCATCCTGCAGGTGACGCAATACATCCGGTGGCAGCATATTCAGCTTGCCGCGCAGTTCGATCGCCGCCGCGCCCTCGCCGAGATAGACCAGACGCAGGCCCTCCACATCCATCATCAGTTCTCCCGCCGCAAGCCATTCGGCATCCGTAGGTGCAGGCGAGGATATCTGTCGTTGTCGGCCATTGCCCAGGGCAACACGATTTGGTTCGGCGGCGAGGATCCCAGCCAATAGCAGCGGGGGGTCTGCCCCGGATGCGGTGATCGCTGTCGACAGACGCTCGGCGCCAATCATGTCGATCATCTCGAAGGCGCCAGCTTCCCAGTTGAACCCCCAACGCAGCGCCTGATCGACATCCTCCAGAGCGTAAGCGACCTCCTCGACGCACTGCGCGCAGTAGGCGAGGGTCGCCACCAGATGTTCTCGCGCGAAATTGCCGAGTCGATCCTCCGCACACCACACGGCTTGCAGACGGTCAGCCAGGGCGCCTCGTCCCGGCAAGGCACAGTCCACGTCTTGCACCGGCCGATAGGTCAGACTCGCCAGATCCACACATTCGAGTCCCTCCGGTGTCTTGCGATAGAAACCCGCCCCACGCTTGCTACCGAGACGCCCATCCTCTAACAGACCCTTCAGACAAGCCGGTATCGACAATCGCTCGAGGCCTGGATGGCTCGCAAGATTGTCATGGGACGTCGTCGCCACGTGCACCAGGGTGTCGAGGCCGATGAGGTCGCAGAGCCGCAGGGTGGCACTACGTGGGCGTCCCAGCACCGTCCCGGTCACTGTATCCACCTCTTCGACGGTGAGTCCATGCTCCTGCATGCGATGCAGGGCATCAAGAATGGTGAACACGCCGAGACGATTGGCGATAAAATTCGGTGTGTCCCGGCACTCCACCACACCCTTTCCCAGCCGCCGACCGACAAACTCTGACATCGTCGACACCACTTCGGCGTCTGTATCAGGCCCCGGGATCACCTCGACGAGTTTCATGTATCGCGGTGGATTGAAGAAGTGGATGCCGAGAAAACGGCCTCTCACATTCTCCGGGCAAGCTGCGGCGAGGGCGGCGATCGAAAGACCGGAGGTGTTGCTCGAAATCACCGCGTCAGCCGCCAGGCGCGGCGCGATGCTGGCCAGGAGTTGGCATTTGCTCTCGAGGTCCTCGACGACGGCCTCGATGATCCAGTCCGCCTGGCCAATCTCGGCATCATCGAAGCTGCCAGGGCGGATGCCCGCTGCCAGTTCAGGAAGGAAAAGGGCCGGTGGTCGCAGCTGCTTCAAACCCTCGATCCCCGCGCGGGCTCGTCCTGCCGGGTCCTCGTCGCCAGGCAGGTCGAGCAGCTCCACGTGCAGACCTGCGTTGACCGCCATGGCAGCGATCTGCGCCCCCATGACACCGGCGCCGAGAACGACGACACGCTCGATCGAGGCTTTTTTCATCAGCCACCACTTGCCGGGGCCGTGCTGACAACGGGTGCATTGTCCTGTGCCGAACCGACGGACATGACAC
>DPVW01000005.1:8052-17005 GCA_003529325.1 Candidatus Latescibacterota bacterium
ACACTGAGCTTGAACACCCGTAGCGCCCACAAGGGTGAGTAGCCTTCCTGTGTGGGCAGACGCGTTACGACGTTGTGGGTGGACCCGTCATCGTCGAGGGCAAAACCATCCACTTCGTCGCGATCATTGTCGAAGAACGCATACATCACCGGTGCCGATATCAACTGGCCGCCAAACTCGGTAGTGGCGCTGCTTTCCGGGTTCTCGAACAACAGGTAGCGGACCACCCGGTCACGATACCAGCCATCGTGGAGACCCACGGCATAAGGACTCGCACCTCGATCACCTGACGCAGGTCATTGTATCCGGGATCACCGGGAATTTCTCCAAAAATCGGCAACTGTCGGATGACGCGGTCCCCACGACGATCGACGGCAACGATTGGCACATAGTCAGGAAAGTTCGCCGTAATCGCGACGGCGCCGGCTGCCAGCAGATCGTCTCGCACATCGGTTCTTACATCTTCGGAGACCAGCACCGACCCATCTGCATCGTGACCCCGCATCAGCAGGCGAACCCCGGTTCCAGTCGGTATACCGCCAATCAGTTCGTGCAGTCGTGGATCTTCTATCTCATAATCGAAAATCAAGGTATCGACGTCGACGACGACACGAACCGAGAGATTGACAATCTCCGGAGGGAGCACCGACGTCAGTTCTACCTCTCCAGTGAGACGCACCAGGCGTAGAAACAGCACGGACGGCACGCGGTCCTCGATATCGATCGTGTCGGAGGCAGCAAGCGTACGGATCCGATTGTGGTCAAAGACCTCGATATGCACCCGGCGGTCCAACCCATCCGGCACACCACGGGCGATGGCCCGCGCTCTTTCGCCAACGAGATTCATCGTTCCCGTAATCGGCGCCTTCAGATCGGCGGCGGTGATCGTGTAGCGCACCTCGGCAAACAACTGCGTGCCGGGACCTATGGCGAGATCCGTTGGCAGTGTGGCAATGAGTTCGAGACCCGGATCGTCGTCGTTGACACCGGGATCGGAGGGATTGTCGCGGTCGAGGATGCCACAGGCGACCAGCGGCAGCATCGCCGCGATCGACAACAGGAAAAAGAGGCGTCGCACTATCCGCGTCCGACCTCACGTGCAAACAGAAACAACTGATCGGGGTGTAACAATGGCTCCCGTGAGCCATCCGCTGGCAGCTCGCCTTCGTGATGCAGATTCAACCAGGCATCGATCTCGCTGCGGCGAAAACGTACCAGTTTGCCCAGGCGAAAATGTGGCATCTCCCTCTTGCCGACGAGCCTGCGGACCGTCGTCACCGAGCAACGCAGGTATCGACTGACCTCCTGGGACGTCATAAGTCCCTCGCGTGGCATCAGATGGTCACCGACCGATCGAGAGTGAAAAAATTGTTGTCCGTCTCCTGGATCGTCAGCTGCAAATCGTAGTCAATTCCCCGACCGGGGAACAACCCTTGCAGTACATCGACAGCCTGGTCCATGCAGTACAGCGCGACATTTTCGACACTGGGATTGTTGCCGGGCAACAGGATGACACCCTCCGGTTCGAACAGACCGCTATGCAGAAAGGCCTCGTCCCGACTGGAGACGAGCATACGATGATCCAGGGATTTGAAAATATCCTTGAGGGCACCGAAGTCGACGGACATGTCGATATCCTCCAAACGAGGGAAACTTTCAGCGCAGACTACAAAGGTCCCCCGCCAGGTGTGGCCATGGACATACGCACACTTACCATCATAGCCAAGTTGCCGATGCGCCGCATGGAAATGTCCCTTCGCCGTAATCTTCTCCACAGGCGCTCTCAGACACGTTTCATGATATCAGCTACCACGTGGGTCTCATTCCCCAGTCGTTTTTCCATGCGCACTCGCACAATCCATGTCACCAGCGAGGTCACCGCCGCCGCCAGGATGAGAAAATACAGACCCCGTCCCGTGACCTGCACGAAAGGACCGCTGCTGATCGTCGTGAACAGCACGATCAGAGCGAAAGCGCTGATCATGACCCCCGTGAGACCATGAAGCACCCGTTGGCAGACATGTATTGTGCCCATCATATGGCCTCGCTCATCTTCGCTCAACTGCGACTCCTGCTTCTCGAGTGTTTTGGGCTGGCGCTCCTTCTTTGCCATTCGACGCTCCGAAAATGTTCTCAGGCGGCCGCGCGGCGGCTGTCAGCCACCTGCCTGGCCCGCTGTCTGGCACGACGATCGACATCGAGGACGGTTTCCACATCTGCTGCGGTCCCTGGTTCCCAGCCATCGACGACGGCGCGGTTGATTTCGTGGATATCTAGAAATCCGATGCTGCCTTCGAGGAAAGCGGCCACCGCCACTTCGTTGGCGGCGTTCAGCGCCGTCGGCAGCGTCCCCCCCACTCGTCCCACATCGTAACACAGCGCTAGCCCGGGATATTCGTCCAGATCTGGCGCCTCGAAGTGCAGCGCGCCAAGACGCACGACGTCGAGTGGAGACAACACCGCTTCCCTGCGAGCAGGATGGGTCAATGCATACTGAATTGGAATTGCCATATCCGTGCGGCCGAGGTGAGCGATGACGGAACCATCGACGAATTCAACCATGGAATGCACGATCGACTCGCGATGGATGACGACATCTACCTGCTCGACACCGACATCAAAAAGCCAACCTGCCTCGATGACTTCGAAGCCCTTGTTCATCAGCGTCGCACAATCGACTGTGATCTTGGGTCCCATACGCCAGGTCGGATGCGCGAGCGCCTCCTGCGGCGTCACCGACACCAGTTCTGCTCGCGGGCGATCACGAAAGGCACCGCCTGACGCAGTCAGCAGATAGCGCTTCACATCCTGCTGCCGCTCGCCATTGAGACACTGCCACATGGCACTGGGTTCGGAATCAACAGGCAGGATACGACCCGTGCCGGCGTGGGCTGCCTGCAGCACGAGTCCACCAGCCATCACCAGCGGTTCCTTGTTGGCCATGGCCACCGGCAGGCCCTGGTGCAGAGCCGCCATCGTTGGCTCCAGCCCGATCGCACCGACGAGCCCATTGACAACCACGTCGACCCCAGGCTCGATTGCCGCCGCTCGCAGTCCCCTGGCACCATGGACAACACGTGTCTCCCCCAACGCGGCTCGAACATGGACAGCTGCACTCTCGTCGGCGACACAGACAAGCTGCGGTCGCCATTTCCTGGCGAGGCCGATCAACTCCTCAACCCGGTGTCCCGCCGTCAGCACCGCAACCGGCCAGGCGTCCTCGCCATCCTGGCGTCTTAAGCCCTCGATCACCCGAAACGTGGTACTGCCGATGGAACCTGTGCAACCGAGAATTGCGACGCCCGTCATGCGGGCTCCAGTAACGCCTCGAGGTCCAACTTCATGTCGCTGCGTCGCAGCGCCGTCGTCACCGGTTGTACACGACTGAGCCGGATGGCGCCCGCAGGACAGGCGGCCTCACACAGACCGCACAGCAGGCACTTACCAAGGTCAAGCTCGAATCGCGCCGGGCGTCGGCTACGTTCGTTGAGAGCATCCCCCGCCATGGGAGGTCCCGCATCGACGGTGATACACTGTGACGGGCAAGCACCGGCGCAAAGGGCGCAGGCCACGCAGCGCACAGAATCGTCCTCTGCGCGTAGCAGTCGTGGCGTTCCCCGCAACGCCTGCGTGCCCGCAAGAACCGATCGACGACGACCCAGCAGTCTGCTGAACATGCGCCGCAGACCGCCGTGGGCATGCCGCCGTGCGGCGGTCGAGACGGGGGCAGACAACTTAGCCTCCGGCTGGCGTGGCCCCATGCGGGCCCTGTGGATGACCATTGCGTGGAGGTTGCCCGTTGCGCGGAGATGGCGCCGGGCGTCGACCCCGGGGTCGGTCATTGCCGGCTCGTTCCGGTCGAGATGTCTTTGGACCGGTGTAGCGTACGGCGCGGGTCTCGCGCACGACCATAACTTTCACCTCACCGGCAAACGTGAGTTCCTGACGCACCCGTTCGGCGATGTCGAAAGCGAGGATCTCCGCGTCGTCATCACTGACATGATCGCCACGCACCATCACCCGAATCTCGCGTCCTGCGTTGATGGCGAAGACGTCCTTGACACCCTCGAAGGAGGTCGCGATATCCTTGAGCCTCATGATCCGCCGTGCATACCCCTCGGGATCCTCGCGGCGCCCGCCTGGGCGCGTGGAGGAGATGGCATCCGCCGCCTTCACCAGAAAACAGATCGGATCGACGCGGTCGTGATCTTCGTGGCTTTCGGCGATGACTTCGCGGATCACGGGATGCTCGCCAAAGCGCTCGGCCATGTCGATGCCGAGATCGATGTGTGATCCCTCCATTTCCCGACTGACCGTCTTGCCGATGTCGTGCAACAGACCCGCACGTCGTGCCAGGGGTGCGTCGAGACCGATCTCGATCGCCATGAGACCGGCCAGTTGGCCGACTTCAAGGCAGTGCTGCAACTGATTCTGCCCGTAGCTGAAACGGTATTTGAGGCGCCCCAGTGAGCCTGGCAGATCGGGGTGATAATCGGCGGCGCCAATTTCGGCGAGGGCCTTGCGGCCGGCATCCTCCATGTCCTCATCGAGGATTCGTTTCGCGTCGGCAACGACCTCCTCGATACGATTCGGCGTGAAACCACCATCACGGATCAGGCGCTCCATCGAACGCGCCGCCACCTCTCTGCGTAGTGGATCGAAGGAGGACAGCAACACGGTATCGGGTGTATCGTCAACGACGACCTTGACGCCGGTTGCATTCTCAAAAGAGCGCACATTGCGCCCTTCCTTGCCGATAATGCGACTCTTCAGACTCTCACTCGGCAAGGTCACGGTAGAGGTCGAGATCTGTTCGGCTTCCTCCACCGCACAGCGCTGAATGGCCTGTGCGACGATGCGGCGCGCCTCCCGATCGGCCTCTTCTCGAGCCCTTGTCCGCTCGGCCCGAATCGTGGCGGCTGCACGCGCCCGGACCTCTCCTTGCAGGTGTTCGAGTAGCTGCTCCTTGGCCTCGTCCCCCGTCAGGTTGGCTGCCAGTTCGAGCTTTTCCCGAAACTCCCTCTTCACCGCCTCCATTTCGACTTCCGTATCACGGATGGCTCGCTCCCGCGAACCGAGACGGTGTTCCTGATTCTTGTAGCGACTCCACTCCTTGCGCAGATCGCTACGCTGGTTCTCGAGGTCACGTCCCCGCGAACTCAACTCCTTCTCGCGCAGGTCTCGCGACTCGATGGCCTCTTCGATTTTTCGTTCCTGGTCGGCTTTGACCCGGTACCAGCCATCCTTCTCCTCGAGGAAAGCGATACGCTGGGCACGCTCCTCTTCCGCCAGTCGACGCACGGCACGTGCCTCGGCCTCTTCTTCCAGGCGGTGTTGCGTCACCTTCTTCAGATAATGACTGATGAAGTAGCCAAGCCCGACACCGACTAGCAACAGACCGAGGCCACACAGTACTGCGAGCCATAATTCTGCGCCCTGGATGACGGAAGTATTCATGTCTTGACGTCCGTTTTGGGAAGCCGGCGGCTCGTGGCCACCCACCTCTCATTTCATGGTCGATATTCGAATATACGAACCTCGTGATCAGGCACTCGCCGCCTGGCGGGCGCTGTTGATCATGCCCGCCCGTTCATCGGCATCCGCCCAGCGGGCCCGCGCTTCGGCGCCGAGTTCATGGATCGGATCAAAGTAGAAGAACCGACGTCCTGGTCGTACGACGGGGCTGGAGAATACGGCGATCCCCGTGTCCCGATCGTACTGTTCGTGTGAGTGCACGTGGCGTTTGCCACCACCGCCCATCGTATCGAGAATGAAGGCGGGGATGTTGAACCCCGCCGTGGCACCGCGGACCTGCTTCTCCAGGTCGATCGCGGTCTGCAGCGTCGTGCGCAATTCCTCGACGCCGCGCACCATATCATGTACGAAGACGTAGTATGGCTGCACATTCAGATATGACAGACGGCGGATGAGTCGTCGCATGCTCTGCACGTCGTCGTTCACACCGCGCTGCAGCACCGCTTGATTGCGCACGATGATGCCTCGTTCCAGCAGCCGATCCAGGCCTTGCCGAGTAATCGCGGTAATTTCCGACGCGTGGTTGAAGTGGGTATGCAGGGCGACCTGCTTATGCCGACGGCGTCCTTCTTCGGCGACGCTGGCCACGGCCTCCACCCAGTCGTGATCGGTGATCAGTTTCTGCGGTAGCACCGCCGGCCCCTTTGTGGCATAACGAAACCGGCGCACATGATCGATGTCGAGAAGACTGTTTCCCAGCAGTGCCACCTGCTCTGCTCTCAGATTGTACATGTCGCCACCACTGACAACGACATCTTCGATCTCGGGGTGCTGGCGAATGTATTCGAAGGCCTGCTCCCAGCGCTCGAGGGTGGCCCCGAAGTGAACCTTTTCGACGCCTTCCGTATCGAGCCCGACAGAATACGAGCGCGTGCAGAAGCGGCAGTACACCGGGCAGGTATCCAGCGCCAGCAGCAGGGCCCGGTCATGGTAGCGGTGTATGAGCCCCGGAACGGGAGAATCTGCCTGCTCATTCAGTGAATCGAAATGGAGCTCTGGATGATCTGGCCGGAAGCGGGACGCCAGTGGCAGAAACTGGGTTCGAATCGGGTCGGTCTCGGGGGCGTCCCAATCGACGAGGGACAGCAGGTAGGGAGACAGACGCAGACTCATCGTCGAGCCGCGAACCCCAGCTTCCACATCGGCGTAGAACGAGTCCGGCACACGGTCGCCCAGAACCTGACGCAGCTTGCGCGCACTGGTAACGCAGTTCCGACTCTGAAACCGATGGTCATGGAACTCACTGGCGCTCAGATCGGCATAGGCAGGGATCTGGCGCCAGAAATCATCATCCCGGAGCTCTTTATGGCTGTCGTCGAGGACACAGCGCTGCTCTTCGACAGCGTTTGTACACTCTTCTTCTTCGCCAACGGCAGCAGACGGAGCTGCCGCACAGCGGCTGGAGTCATCCATGGCCATGTGGTCACCCTTCAGACGAGACATTTCTGTCGCCGCCCAAGTGGGCGGCGACACGGATCTGCTGCTTACATCGCCTCGTCGAAACGGCGGTTGACCTCATTCCAATTGATCACGTCGCGCCATGCCGCGATGTAATCGGGACGTCGATTCTGGTAGTTCAGGTAGTAGGCGTGCTCCCAGACATCGAGACCGATGATCGGCGTACCTTCACCCGTCATGATCGGATTGTCCTGATTGGCTGTGCTCATGATGCTCATCTTGCCATCCTTGATCACACACCATGCCCAACCACTGCCGAAACGAGTGGCACCCGCCTTGGCGAAGGCGTCCCTGGCGGCGTCTGTGGATCCAAAAGCGGCTTCGGCAGCCTTGAGGAAACCGTCGGAGGGTTCGCCTCTATCGCCCTCGGGTGCCATGGTCTTCCAGAACATGCTGTGATTGGCATGACCACCCCCGTTGTTGCGCACGGCGGTGCGGATATCCTCGGGCACCGCGTCGAGGTTGGTGATCAGCTCCTCGATGCTCTTCGATGCCAGATCGGCGTGGCCTTCGAGGGCGGCATTCAGGTTGGTGACATAGGCGTTATGGTGCTTGCCGTGATGAATCTCCATCGTCGCCTTGTCGATGATGGACTCGAGGGCGTCGTGGGCGTAAGGTAGGTCGGGCAAGGTGAAGGCCATGATGGTGTATTCCTTTCGAGTGAATTGGAAATGCGTAAGAACGGTCAGTCTGAATTGCCGAAATTTTCCAGTGCAGCCCGAATCGCGTCTTCTGCAAGCACGGAACAGTGAACCTTCATGGGCGGCAGACCGCCAAGGGCGTCGACCACGTCCTGTCGGCGAATGTCTCGAAGTTTGTCCAGTGAAAGTCCCGTAATCATTTCCGTGAGACATGAGCCGGCAGCGATGGCTGCAGCACATCCGAAGGTTTGAAAGCGGGCGGCTGACACGCGGTCTTCTTCGATCTTTAGATACAGATGAAGGACGTCACCGCAAGCGGAATTTTCCGCCTTGCCCACGGCGTCAGCCGCTTCCAGGATCCCCGTATTGCGCGGATTCCGGTAGTGGTCGAGAACGATGTCGTTGTAGAATTCGGTCACAGGCCGAATCTAGCGGGGCCATCGGCCTCTGTCAACTTGAGGAAAAAGCCCTCAAATGGAGCGAATACAGGGGCTTACCACGACTTGTAATCCTCCCTAAGCCTGCAGATCGACGGCGCCTGTTCCCCCTCCGCCCCAATGCTTGCGTGCCAATTCGACGATTTCCCACAGCAGATTGTCCTTACCAATCCGTTGCGCCAGGCCATCGAGGGACTCGCGACGGGCCTCATCCTTTACCACCCCCATGGAAGTCATCATCGTCAGGTGAAAAAGCATTCCCGTCTGCAGCAACGCCCGATTCACCTCCGACAGACTCATGCCACTGGCCCCTTCGAATTCGGCCAGGACCGCCTCGTACAATTCAGCTAGGTCTCCGTCGAGAAGGGTCTCTACTCGAAACTGCTTGTCCATGACATTCACCCGGTTTGTGCGTAGCCGCGGCTCATCACTATCAGGTGGGGTAAGAAGTGGCTGATCTCAACGCCGTCAAGAGAGAGGCTGGAAAACAAAGAGCGGACACGCCCGCAAAAGATTGTCCGCCAATGTCTTGTGCCAGTATCCTACTTGTCTACACTAGAAGGCACGAGAGATCCTTGCCTTCATCGACCATCCGTCCGACGAAGGCTCGAGCGCCGCTGGATCGTCGTCGAGAGCGCGGGCAAACTCCAGGCGCACACTGTCGTCCACCGTGCCCAGAGAAAATCCAACTGTTCTTTTCCACTCCGGTCCGGTCTCCACGCCCAGGGCCAGATCACGGAATCCGACAAATGGATCGGAGCGGTCATTAGCAAACCAGGCAGCCCCGGCGCCGTCGATGTAGATACGCATGACACCACCATCGACATCACTCGCCAATACAGCCGCTACATGGTGCCAACTGCCGGTCCGCACCGCGCCCCG
>DPVW01000032.1:0-3999 GCA_003529325.1 Candidatus Latescibacterota bacterium
ATTTCTCGATACCCATGTTGTTCTGCACGATGGCGACACGCAGGCCCCCCGGGGTCTCGGATTTCATGGTCAGTGTTCCGTAGAGAATGACTGTTGCGGGCACCGCGACCGCCGCCCCGAGCCAGCGCCATCGATGCAACCCGCAGATCATGGCCCTGGCAATCAGTGCACAACACAGGAGGATGGCAAAGGAGACGCCATAGGCGCCGGTGACCGTCGCCTGCTGTAACAGGACCGGGAAGGAGGCCTGGCTGTGGGCGAGCAGCAGCCAGGGGAACCCGAGCTCACCCAAGGACTGTAGATATTCCATCGACGTCCACAACACGGGAGCGGCCAGCAGTGCCTGTGGACCGAAACGTCGCAATACCAGCACATGCGCGACTGCGAAGGCGCCGGTAAACAGGCTCAGCCAGGCGGCGCCCAGAATGGCGCCAGCGACGACGGCAAGGCCGCCGCCCTGCGTATTCCCGATCCAGTAGAGGCTGAGAAGATGGAAGAGGAATCCCGTCGTAGCTCCCAGGCGGAATGCGCTTGGCAGGCTGAGGAACCCGCGCAGACCGGCCAGCAGGGGAGCCAATGCGATCCAGGCCCATAGCCCAGTATAGAGGAAGGCGACAGGATTCTCTGGATGGCATGGAAAGGCCAGGGCCAACAGGAGACCGGTGCAGACTGCGCCTGCCGCCGGGCGGCGCAGAATGGCAGCGACATGAATGAGACGTTGCATAGGCGAGGATGAATATACGTGAGTCTGGGGGACGTGTTCCGACACATTTGGGCCGTGATGCGAGAAGCTGGTACGGAGACTGCTTAGTGCTCCTCGTCGGTCCACAGCAGACGGACGGACGTGTTGTGCAGCACACAGTGGTGTGAACTGTGCCTCCCACGATGTCTCCAGAAAGGCTAGACTGCCATGACCCAGACCTACGCCCCGACGGTGCGCGACAGCGCCGGCCCCAATGGCAAGAACCTGCATCCCGAGGACCTGCCGCGTGAACGACTGTCGCGCTGCGGTGTGCAAGGCCTGCGTGACGACGAGCTACTGGCCGTCGTCCTCGGCACCGGCTATCGTGGCCACGGCGTGCTCGAGGTGGCTGGACAGATCCTGGAGACCCATCCAAAGGAGGAACTGGTGGCGATGGCACCGGAGGCACTGCGTCGCCTGCGGGGAGTGGGTCGGGTGAAGGCGGCACTGCTGGTGGCAGCCTTCGAGTTGGCGCGTCGCGGCTTAAGACTGGGCTTGGGTGTTCAGCCGATCATCTCCTGCCCGGCGGACGCGGTGCCGCTGCTGACCGAAATTCGTGATCAACGCAAGGAACATTTCCTCTGCTTGTATCTCAACGCCCGCAATCAGGTGACGCACAAAGAAGTGATCTCCATCGGTTCGTTGTCCGCCTCAATCGTCCATCCCCGCGAGGTCTTTCAGGTGGCGATCGCGCAGACCTCGGCAAGTATCATTCTTGCCCACAATCATCCGTCCGGTGACCCTTCACCGAGTCGTGAGGACATCGACTTGACGCAACGCCTCGTCGAGGCGGGACGCATCATGGGCATCGACATCCTGGATCACATCATCCTTTGTGACAGTGAGTTTCTCAGCTTGAAGGAACACGGACTCATGTGACCGGGGAGCGCAGAGTTGCTTGATTCTCACTCGTGATCAGGTATATTCGAGTCGAGTCGTGCCACCAGCCTTCACGCCGGCTTCTCTCAATGAGCAAGATAAAAAACGAACATCTTCTTCCTGTCGAGATCTGGCGGATCTATCCGTTCGATGATGTGACTCCACCAGAGTCTTTTCTTGTCGTTCTAAAGGGCGAAGAGGACAAGTTCGTTCCCATTTCGATCGGCGCCCCAGAGGGACAGTATCTGGTGATGGCGATGAAGCAGTTCGTCTTCCCGCGCCCCCTGACGCACAATCTGTTACAGAATCTGCTCGAGCGGGTGAAGGGAAAGGTGCATCAACTCGTCATTCACACGCTCAAAGACGAGACCTTCCACGCCTATCTGTTGGTTCAAACTCAGGATGAAGTCTTTTACCTCGACTGTCGCCCTAGTGATGGCATGATCCTGGCTACCATGATGGCCGTTCCCATCTTCATGAGCCCAGAGGTCATGCAGGAGGCGGGACGGGAGTTGAGCGGTATGTTGAATATCGCTGAACTCGGAGAGGAACTCTCCGGCGGCGTCGAGGAGGACGCCGAAATCCTCGAAGAGGAGGCTGACAGCGCCGACGAGGTGGACAACCTGCAGAATCTCATGGGGCTGAAGATCGCCAAGAATGGCGTCATGTTGCCGACGACGGATATCACCGTCTCAGGTCCACCCGAAGGCGCGTCTCCAAGTGAAATCGATGCGTTGCGGGCACAACTCGACCGTCTGGTGGCGGAGGAAGCCTACGAAGAGGCAGCCCGCGTCCGCGATCAGATTACCGATATCGAAGGCGCTGACGAGCTGGACTGAATCGACCATGCACGTCCCGGTCGTTCCGTGCGGAAGAGTTCAATATTGCCCTCATCGGCAAGGGTAACGTAGCAGCTACAGCCATCGGTTCCCCCGAAGGCCAGATTCGTGCACATCTTTCCCTTCAATTGAATCTCAAGAAGTACCTCCCCCGCAGGGGAGACCTTGGCGATTGTGCCCTTGCCATGGCGTGTGATGTACAGATTGCCATCTACATCACAACGCATTCCATCCATACCGAAGTCGGGAAACTGGATCAACAGTCGCTTGTCGCTGATCTCACCGGTCGCTGTCAGGCTATAGGCCCAGACGTTGCGCTGCACGGACTCGTTGACATACAGGGTACGTTCATCGGGGCCGACCTCGATACCGTTGGTCGTGCCCATGTCGCTCTCCAGCAAGGTCACGGCACCGTCGGTATCAATTCGCCAGATCTGTCCCATCGAGCCTTTCCAGTCCGGATCGCTGGCGAATAGGATATCGTTGTCGGCGATACAAATGTCGTTGGGCTGGTGGAAGGTTGGCTCGTGAGCGAAGACTTCGATCTGTTCGGTCTGCATGTCGACGCGCAGGATGTTGTGACCCGTGTAGTCGGCGATCAGCATACGATGGGCGCTGTCGAAGCGAATGCCGTTGCCCGTGCTACCCTCTGGCAGATCGAGGAAGAGGCTCGCTGCGCCGGATGGTGTGATACGACCGATGGTATGCTGGCGTTCGAAATTGACAGCGTACAGATTGCCGTCGCGATCGACTGCCGGGCCCTCGATCCCGGAGGTGAAATCTCCGGCAGGGGTAAAAACGCGGCTGATGTATGGCGTGTCGACCATTGAATCTGACCTCTTGAAGAAGGGCTGTCGGTTGCATCGTCAGGAGCCGGCGGCTAGACTTGGCGCAACAGATCAAGCGCCAAGTAACCTAACGAGGAGATTGAGAATGCGTCCAAAACTGCTGCTGATATGTGCCGCCATGGCCACGGTGTTTGGCGCCACCGAAGCTCGCGCCCACTGCGAGATCCCTTGCGGGATCTATGGTGACGATCTGAGATTCGCGACGCTCGACGAGGATATTACGACGATCGCGAAGTCCGTCGATATGATCGTGAAGTTATCTGCCGACCCCGCAACCAATGCCAATCAGATCACCCGCTGGGTACTGAACAAAGAGAAACACGCCGACCACATTCGTGAGATCGTCACTCAATATTTCATGACGCAGCGGGTCAAGCTGCCCGACATGTCGGATGCCGGTGCCGTCGAGTCGTATAAGAATCAACTGGCCATGTTGCACAAAATGCTCGTCTATGCAATGAAGAGCAAGCAGAATACGGACAAGGCACACACGGACGTATTGCACGACACGGTGCATGAGTTCAAGGCAGCCTACACAAAGAAGTAGGCTGCCGTCTCTTTGGACAGCCGTAACGGCCCCGCTTCGTACAGCTGGAGTGGGGCCGTTGTCATTCCCACACGGTATGAGACTATATTCATAGACGGTGCGTCATCTGACCGGTCCTGCTAATTCGACCGTCAGCTGTGAAAG
>DPVW01000032.1:4348-5249 GCA_003529325.1 Candidatus Latescibacterota bacterium
TCTGCCGTTTCTGCTCGTCGGTGCCCTGGTCGTGTGCTCCCAAGCTCAGATACATTTCGTCGAAACAGGTGTCGCTGCCGGGCTCGCGGCTACCACTGGCGAATCCAACGGTGCCGCCTTCGGTGACGCCGACGCCGATGGTTGGCCGGACCTGTTGGTGCTGCGCACGTCACGCAACGACCCAGCGTCCCTGTATCGAAATCAGATGGACGGCACCTTCGATGCGGGCGCTTTCGCCTGGACTGCCCCCCAGGACGCGGTGGGCGGGCTGTTCGTCGACTACGACGAGGATGGTGACCAGGATCTGTATCTGATCCTGCACCAGTCACCGAACCAACTACAGCGCAACGACGCTGGAGAGTTTTCCGTCGTCGCCCAGCCCCAATCATTAATCTGGGAGATGGCACATTTCTGGATCAGGCGGCAGCCTTCGGGCTCGCCGACACCTCCCGTGCCCGCGCCGTGCTTGTGGGTGACATCGACAACGATGGCGATCCGGATGTCTACGTGATCAATGAGGGCACCCACAACCGGCTCTACGCCAATGGTGGCAGTCCCCACGGTTGGTTGCGTGTGACTGCCCGTGGTGTGATCAGCAATCCCGACGCCATCGGTGCTCGCCTCACCGCCTGGGTTGGTGGTCGGTCCTACCTGCGGGAGGTGAATGGCACGGCGGGGATGTCGTATAGCAGCCGCGTCACTCTTTTCGGTCTGGGGGAGGCGCCCCGAGTCGATTCTCTGGTCGTGCGCTGGCCGAGTGGCGCCATCGAGACCCATGGCTCCGTGGCGGCGAACACGGCACTGCATCTCGTCGAAGGGGGTGCGCTGACAGCGGTTGTGGAAAGGTCGGTTGGCGCCTCCGTTCCGCTACAGATGGTTCTGTCGGATGCATACCCTAACC
>DPVW01000390.1 GCA_003529325.1 Candidatus Latescibacterota bacterium
GCCGTATGTGGTCGACATGAGACTACAGAACGTATACGTCAAAGCATGCTGTGGCAATGCGATCAGGGCCGTCCGAACTGTAGCCCCCTCAAGCAGTTACGGTCGGCTTGGTCCGTGCCAACCCAGTGCGCTACCAGCACCCACAACTCGCCAAACCAACCGCTAATAAATGCCTGCTTCGATTATTCCCTGACCCTCCATTGGTAGCGGATAGGAAGTACAAGGGGCACTATACCGGCAAATGCGATACCCGCTTCGCCAAGTGACGTATTGGCGAAAACTTGCAATTATTATAGAGGTGCCTTCTGCTGATAACATCTGTAATTACCTATACTTGTCTGTAATTACCTATACTTGAACGACTCGACGGGACTGCAAGTGGCAACATGGCGCCTGGCAACGACATAGCCGTCGAGACAACTGCTCAGCCGCCAGCCAATTGGGACGACTCCATCCGCCAGGGCACCTGTGCTCAGTTGACGCTGTATCACACCGTAGCCTGGGCCCGGCGGATGCGCGGCCTGCTCGGCTTCGAACCTATATTTGTCACCACCTCCGAGGGCGGTGAGCCAGCCTTAAGGTTGCTGGCGTTCAGCCGCTGGCCGCCAGGGATCCGAGGACTGAAAAATTCGGCTCGCTACCTGGCATCAGCCCTCAGGCACGCGCGCCTGGGGAGCCTCATCTGGCACGGCGAGCCTGTGATTGTCGGTGACGCCGGCGAACGCCACTACCAGAGCATGTCAGAAGGATTGGGACTCGAGGCCAGACGTCGCTGGTTGCACGTAGCCGCCGGTAGTTGGCCCACCAAGTACGAGACCGTCTTGCCTGAGTCCTGGAGGACACGACGTTGGGGAACGATTCAGATTGACCTTCGTCCCCCGCTCGAGGAACTCCTCGCCGCAACGAAGAGTTCGGCCCGCAAGGCTGTGCGGCGGGCCGAAAAAGACCAGATCTCGGTTCGGCGTGTAATGAACCTTGATGATTTGCGTAGGTACTACATCTTTGCCGCTGACTGCGCTCAACGCTATGACAAGCGCATGCACGGGTTTGAAGACTTCGAGTCTATGTGGGTGGACCTGCGACCAGACGGCTGGTTTGAGACCTTTGTAGCCGAACACGATGGTGACATGATAGCCGGATTGTCTATCTGGGGACATGGTGACAGTATCGGTGAACTGGGCTCGTTCCAGTCAGAACGCAGTTTCAGTGAAAAGCTCTTTGGACCGGATCTGATCAAATGGACCGCAATTCGGTGGGGTCACGAGCAGGGACTTCGCATGCTGGATCTCAGCGGCGTCAACCCCGCGCCCGAAGGCAAGGAAATCGGCATCCGGCAGTTCAAGGAGAAGTGGGGTGGAACCTACCACGAATACACGACCATCAGTTGAGGCTACTGCCGCAATGGAGATCACTTGATGACCGAGTCAGGCAAGACGCACCAGGATAATGTGGCTCGCATCGGGGGCACTGCGGCCACGGCGCAGGGCTTCATGGCGCGACGATGGAATCGGTATTACTTCAGGGCGCTCAAGCAGACGGTTGAGCACATGCTGGCCGGTGAGATCGGAGCTTCGGCGACTGTCCTCAATATCGGCACCTCCCACGGAAACTGGCAGCCTTTCTCCGCCGGCTCGGCTTTTCGCAGGTTGTCGGTGTTGAGCTTGATGCAGGTCGGGCGGAATTGGCCCGCCAGGCCGGCTATGACGAGGTCCACAATTGCGACGCCAGAGATATTCCCCGGGCGGCCGAGAGCATTGACGTCGCGGTCTCCAACG
The DNA here is from genome assembly GCA_003529325.1 of Candidatus Latescibacterota bacterium. Classification (GTDB taxonomy): domain Bacteria; phylum Latescibacterota; class UBA2968; order UBA8231; family UBA8231; genus UBA8231. The sequence continues at coordinate 1,776 of DPVW01000390.1, forward strand.
ACGTCTTCGTTCACATCCTGCAGATTCTTGACAAGGCAGCAGTCATCCGTGAAGCCGAGCGGTTGCTGAAACCGGGAGGCCTGATGGTGTTCAATCATTCTTCGTCGCGCGCCTTTGGTTATAGTGCTTCCTGCATTGAGGACCACTGTTCCTTTCTGACGCTGAATGACTTTATCGCCCTCGTCCGCGACAGCAGTTCCTTCATCATCGAAGACATCAAGCCATCTTACTACAGTATCCTCGGCCGACCTCGCTCTCTCAGTCTTCGACACCTGCTGGTAACGCTGCCCTTCGGGGCGCATATCCTGGCACTTCTCGACAACCGCATTCGCCGGCAGCAGTCGGTTGACCTGTCGGACTATGTGTATCTTAAAGTACGCAAGCCGGGGGCGTGACGATGGCAGACTTCTTTCAGCATCCAGCGGCGATCGTCGAAACAGATCGGATCGGCACGGGCACGAGCATCTGGGCATTTGCCCACATTCTGCCCGGCGCCACCATTGGCAACGATTGCAATTTCTGCGACCACACATTCGTGGAGAACGACGTCGTTGTCGGCAACAATGTGACGGTCAAATGCGGCGTGCAGCTCTGGGATGGCGTGCGCCTCGAGGATGATGTCTTTGTCGGTCCCAACGCCACCTTTACCAACGATCCGTTCCCACGCAGCGGCCGCCAACCGGATAAGTACTCCGAGACTCTTGTGCGACATGGGGCATCGATCGGAGCCAACGCCACCATTCTGCCCGGGCTGACGATCGGTCAGAACGCGATCGTTGGGGCCGGTGCCGTCGTCACCAAGGATGTGCCTCCCAATGCCATTGTGCGGGGCAATCCGGCGCAACTGGTTGGTTACAGCGCACCCGATTGCAAGCGCAAGATCGTGCCGTTGCGAGAACCCGGGTTGGCGGCGCCGGCAGAGCCCGAGGACCTGACCGTTCCTGGTGTGAGATTGATCCCTATGCCGATCATAAGCGACCTCCGGGGCGCCCTGACGTTTGGCCAGTATCCTGATCACCTGCCTTTTGAGCCGAAGCGGGTCTTTATTGTGTATGATGTGCCCAGTTCGAAAATTCACGGCGAGCACGCTCACCGGACGCTGGAGCAGTTCCTCGTGTGCGTCGTGGGGTCGGTCCACGTGGCCGTCGAAAACGGCTCGCAGACCGATTCTGTCGTCCTCAACGGTCCAGGTGTGGGGCTCTACGTTCCACCGATGGTCTGGTCAACTCAGTACGCATATACGTCAGATGCCGTGCTCATGGTGTTGGCCTCTGACGTCTACGATGATGCTGAGTACATCAGGGACTACGATGAATATCTGCGTGCCGGGCCATCATAGCGCGAGCCACGAACCTCTATGTCGATGATTCCTCAGAATGATCTGCGCCGGCAGCAACAGGCCTTTGCCGATGAGTTGAAGGCCGCCATCTGCGCCGTGTGTGATCGGGGCTGGTATGCATTGGGTGAGGAGGTCCAGGGCTTCGAGGCGGAATTCGCCGAGTATTGCGGCGTTGCCCACTGCGTGGCATTGAACAGTGGTACAGACGCCCTCGAGTTGGCCCTGCGCAGTCTGGGGATCGGCAAGGGGGGCGCCGTGGCGACCGTTGCCAACGCGGGGGGCTATGCCTCAACGGCCATCCGGGTTGTCGGCGCGATTCCACACTACGTGGACGTCGATCCAACCAGCATGAACATGTCTGTCGACTCCTTGCGTTCTGCGATTGCCCGGGTGTCGGCGGTGATCGTGACGCACCTGTACGGGCGGCTGGCTGACATGGATGCCGTGCGTAGCCTCGCGCAGGCCTCTGGGGTTGCCGTCATCGAAGACGCTTCGCACGCACATGGAGCTGCACGTGCAGGTGCACGCGCAGGCGCCATGAGCGACATCGCATGCTTCAGTTTCTATCCAACAAAAAATCTGGGC
>DPVW01000319.1:0-2508 GCA_003529325.1 Candidatus Latescibacterota bacterium
CCCGTCGTGGTGGGCCTGTGTCAATTGCGCCATTCGTTGCTGGTGAAACTGGCGACGCGCCTCCGTCGATCCCGGCTCCCCGCAGGCCTGCAGCGCCTCTTGCAGCTGAAGTTGGGTCAACGGCGGCGACTCCGACCGGTCGGTGCCTTCTTCTTCTTTGCACGTCGTGGTCCTGCCAGCGCCACCTCCAGGGCGCTGTCGAAGTCGTCCACCATGATGAACTTGATCGACTTGCGGATTTCGGCAGGTACGTCCTCCAGATCCTTTTCGTTGCGACGCGGCAACAGCACGGTGCGGATCCCCGCCCGTTGCGCGGCAAGCACCTTGTCCCGCACGCCCCCCACTGGCAATACTCGACCACGCAGGGTGATCTCCCCGGTCATGGCTACATCCCGGCGTACCGCTTTACCGGTGAACATGGAGGTCAGAGCCACCGCCAACGCCACACCCGCCGATGGTCCTTCTTTCGGTGTCGCCCCAGCCGGCACGTGCAGATGGATGTCTGATTCGTCGACGTCGGTGGCATCGATACCGAGCTCGTCAGCCCGCGACTTCAGATAGCTGAGGGCTGTCTTTGCCGACTCCTGCATGACTTCACCGAGTTGACCGGTAAGGATCAGGTTCTTCTTGCCTCGCATTCGCGTCGCCTCGATGAACAGGATCTCGCCCCCCACCGCCGTCGCCGCCAGTCCTGTGGCGACGCCGACCTCGTCGCCCCGTTCGGCGACCTCGGAGTAAAACTGCGCTGGCCCGAGATATCCTGCGAGCCGTGCCGGGGTGACCGTGACCGAACCCTTGCGCCCCTCGACGAACTGCCGCGCCGACTTGCGACACAATGCACCGAGTTCGCGATCCAGATTGCGGACACCGGCTTCTCGCGTGTACTCCTCGATCAGTAGGGCGATCACTTTGTCGCTGATCTTCACTTTGCTGGGCGCCAGCCCGTGCTCTGTCAGCTGTCGTGGCAGCAGATGACGTCGCGCGATTTGCACTTTTTCATAAGGCGTATATCCGGGGATGGCGATCTCTTCCATACGGTCCCGAAGTGCGGGGGGCACCGTATGCAACACATTCGCCGTCGTGATGAACATCGCCCGGGAAAGGTCGAAGGGCAGGTCGAGATAATGATCTTCGAAGGTCGAGTTCTGCTCGGGATCCAGCACCTCCAACAACGCCGCCGACGGATCGCCACGGAAGTCGGCGCCCACCTTGTCGATCTCATCGAGCATGAACACGGGGTTGTTCGAACCCGCCTTTTTCAGGCCCTGGATAATGCGCCCGGGCAGAGCGCCAACATAGGTTCGACGATGGCCACGAATCTCCGCTTCGTCGTGCACGCCACCGAGTGAGATGCGTGTGAACTGGCGACCCATGGCTCGGGCGATGGACCGGCCGAGAGATGTCTTGCCTACGCCGGGGGGACCGACGAAACAGAGGATCGGCCCCTTCGTCTCCTTCTTCAGACGGCGTACGGCCAGGTACTCGAGGATACGCTCCTTTACCTTGTCGAGTCCGAAGTGATCCTCACCGAGGATGGTACTCGCCTGCTTCAGATCGAGATGATCTTCGGTTGAATGCTGCCACGGCAACTCCAACAGCCAATCGATATACGTCCTCGCCACGGAGTATTCAGGGGAGGATGACATCATCTGTTCCAGCCGACCCAGCTCCCGTTCTACCGCTTCGGCTGCCTCCGCTGACAGACCGGCCTCCTCGACCCGACCTCGCAGATCATCGAGATCGGCACTGGATGGATCGGAGCCGGACAACTCCTTCTGGATCTGGCGTAACTGTTCTCGCAGATAGTGCTCGCGCTGCGACTTGCCCATCCGCTCCTGGACCTGATCCTGGATACTGGCGCCGATTTCCAGGATTTCCTGTTCACGTGCCAGCACACCGGCGATGTACTCCAGCCGTTTGGCGATATCGATTTCCGCCAGGACCGCCTGTTTCTCCTCCAGGGGCAGGTCGAGGTAGAACGCGACGAGGTCTGCCAGCCTCCCGGGATGCTCGATATTGACGGCGACAACTTTCAACTCTTCCGGCAGCTGTGGTGACAGATCGACGACGGCCTGGAACTGACCATTCACACTGCGCATCAGGCCTTGCACACTGTTGGAGCTCTCGTCCCCTTCATCTCTGAGTTTGCGGACCCGGCCGAGGAGGAAGGGATCGCTGGACTCGAGAGACTCGAGGCGGCCCCGTTCAAGGCCCTGGATGATGAAACGCACCGAACCGTCGGGCAATCGCCAGATGCGATGGATCTTGGCAATAGTGCCTACGGGGAAGACGTCTTCGAGGGTCGGTTCTTCCACGTCCGCATTGAGCTGGGTGAAGATCCCGATAGGGGCATTGTCCGCCGCCGCCTTCTCAAGGGCTTTCAGTGACCGCTCCCGACCAGCGGTGAGTTGATTGGGCATGTGCGGGTAGACGACCGTATTGCGCAGGGGCAGAACGGCCATCATGGGCACGGCGTCGCTGAGGACGACGATCTCTGTCTGTTTCTCT
>DPVW01000319.1:2838-9502 GCA_003529325.1 Candidatus Latescibacterota bacterium
ATCTCTGTCTGTTTCTCTTCTGAATCGCTCACGAAGACTCCTTTTCCTGCTTCGAGGCTACACTTGTTCTTCAACAAGTGTCAAGCCGCTTCTGCCGCTTGACATCATAGCCGACAGCCGGAGATATTGCCGACATGACACATTCGACTGAAGTCCCTCAGGAATCCGCCCTGCTGGTAGGCCTCTCCTTGCCAGGAGTCCCCACGTGGGAAGCGGAGGAGTCTCTCGACGAACTGGCCCGCCTCGCCGACACCGCGACGTTGGCGATCCTCGAAAAAGTCCTGCAGAATCGCCGGCGTATCGACCCCACCTACTACGTCGGCAAAGGCAAGGCAGAAGAACTCAGGGACCTGGCCATCAGCTGCGACGCCGACATGATCATCTTCGACAACGATCTTTCGCCGGCGCAGATGCGCAACCTGGAGAAGCTCACCGACAAACGCATTCTCGACCGCAGCGCCATCATCCTCGATATCTTCGCACGCCACGCCAAGACACGTACCGCCCAGGTGCAGGTCGAACTCGCTCAACTCAATTACCTGATGCCGCGCCTGACCCGCCAGTGGTCTCACCTATCACGTCAGGCCGGTGGCGGCGCCATCCGAGGTATGGGCGCCGCCGGCGTACGTGGACCGGGTGAGACCCAACTCGAGATCGACCGCCGCCTGGTGCGCGGGCGTATCGGGCAGCTGCAGCGCGAACTCGACCGGATCGCCTCGCAGATGGCGACGAGCCGCAAGAGTCGCGTTGATTCCTTCCGTGTCGCCCTGGTGGGGTACACGAATGCCGGCAAGTCGACCCTGATGCGGGCCCTGTCCGGTTCTGATGTCCTTGTCCAGGACCGGCTATTCGCCACCCTCGGCTCAACGACTCGTGCCGTCGAGGTCGATCCACGACACAAGATTCTGCTCACCGACACGGTCGGCTTTATCCGCCGCCTGCCCCATCACTTGTTCGCCTCCTTCCGTGCCACCCTCGAGGAGACCATCGAGGCGGACCTGCTGCTGCATGTCGTCGACCTGAGCCACCCGCACTACGATCACCAGATGGAAACCGTGCAGAGTGTGCTCAACGACCTCGGCGTTGAGGATCGGCCGACCCTGACGGTGTTCAACAAGATCGATCAGATCGGTGAAGGGGACGAAGTCGAAGGACACGTGCGCGCCGCCATGGGTCAACCCGACCGCGCCGCCATCTCGGCGCACACCGGCGCCGGTCTCGACGTGTTGCTCGAGAAGATTCTCGTCCGCTGTCAGGAGCACGAGGTCACCCTCGATCTCCGCATTCCGCAGGCTGAGGGTCGCCTGCTCTCCCAATTGCACGAGCAGGGCGAGATCCTGGAACAGAGTTATGACGCCGAAGACGCCCATCTGCGTGTTCGCCTGAGCCGCGCCTGGGCCCAGCGATGGGAGTTGGAGCGCTTCGAGCTGAACTGAGGATGATCGGCCATAAAACCTCTCACTCTTTCATCGCCCCCGCCGTCAATCCGGCGATGAAATAGCGCTGTAGCCACAGAAACACGACGACTACCGGCAGCAAGCTGAGCAATGCCCCTGCCATCTGCGCACCGTAGTCGGTGTTGAACTGGCTGCTCAACGACGCCAACCCCACGGGCAGGGTCTTCATCGAGTCATCTGTGGCCACCAGCAACGGCCACAGGAACTCGCGCCAGTGCGCTGTGAAGGTGATGATCGCCAGGGTCCCCATCGCCGGCAGCGACAGTGGCAGCACGATGCGCCAGTAGACACCGAATTCACGGCAACCGTCGATGCGGGCGGCATCCAGCAGAGACTGGGGGATGCCGAGCATGTATTGCCGCAACAGAAACACACCCAGTGGACCTGCCAGGGTCGGCAGGATGAGACCGGCGTAGCTGTTGAGCAGACCAAATTTTCCGGCGATCAAGAACTGCGGGATCAGCGTCATCGAGCCAGGTACCATGAGCCCCGCCAGCACCAGATAGAACAACACCTCGCGCCCGAAAAAACGCTTGCGGGCAAAGGCGTAGGCCGCCATCGACTGGATCAGCAGCACAGCCAGGGTGGCAACGACGGCGACGAAGGTGCTGTTGAACAACCAATCTCCGAAACCGGACAGAGTGAGCACATCGGTGTAGGTCGTCAGCGTCGGTGCGGTGGGAATCCAGTGCAGCGGGTTGCCGGTGATGACTCGATGGTGTTCGAAAGAGATGAGCAGCATGAATACGAATGGCGCCAGGGACGCCACCGCGAGCACACCGGAGAGCAGATATCGCAGCATCCTGAGATAGGGCAATCTCCCCATCAGGCGTCCTCATCCCGCCGACCATACCGCATCTGCAGCAACGTCAGACCCATGACGAGCAGAAACAGCAGCACACTCATCGTCGCCGAATGACCGAGTTGGTCGAAGTGGAAGGCGCCACGGTAGATGTAGTAGACGACGGAGACACTCGCATTCGCCGGCCCCCCCTGCGTCAGCATGAACACGGCGTCGAAGAGCTGCAGATTCCAGATGACGCCCATGACGCTTAGAAATAACAGGGTCGGGCGCAGCATGGGCATGGTGATGCGCGTAAACAGTTGCCAGCGCCCGGCCCCGTCTACCCGGGCCGCCTCGTAGAGTTGGGTTGGCACCGCATCGAGGCCGGCGAGCAACACGATGACCCAGAATCCATACCCACTCCACACCTGGAAAGCGGCGATGGCGGGGATCACCCAATCGGGGTGCCCCAGCCAGTTCTGCGGTGGCAGGCCGAAATTTCCGAGGATCCAGTTCAGTGGCCCCGTCTGTCCCGGGAGCAACAACGCACGCCAGATGATGGCCAGCGCGACAGCGGAACTGATCAGCGGCAGGAACAGGGAGACGCGGATGAAACTCTTCCACCATCTTGCCAAGGGGTGAACGAGCAACGCCGTCGCCAGAGACAACCCCATCGCCGCGGGTACGGCGATGATGGCGTACAGAGCCGTATTGCGCAGGGCATTGTTGAAGAACGGATTCGACCAGACTTCTGAGTAGTTGGCTAGCCCGATATAACTTGTGCCCTCCAGCAGCCCGCCTGTCTGTAAGGACAGACCGAAGGCCCAGAGGACGGGGGCCAGCATGAACACGCAGTAGAGAACCAGATACGGCGCCAGGAAGGCGTAGGCACTGCGATCGCTGCCCTCCGCCGAATGGCCTGGCCCTGAATGGCGCTGAGGCTTGGGCGCAGTCGTCATCGTCAACGCAAGGCCACGAGGGCATCCACCGCCGAGGCGGCGGCGGCGACGGCCTGTTCCGGTGTCTTGCGGTCGAGGAGCATCCCCTGCACCTCGGCCTGGATGATCGTGTGCACGAGCCGTAGACGAGGGTGCAGCGGATACGGTACGAGATAACGCTGGCCCCGGATGAAGGTCTCCAACCGGGGATCGTCCGTCGGCGCCTGCCAATCTTTGCGCGCGCCGAACAGTTGCACCACATCCATCATGTAGGCCGACGGGTCGGGTGAGGTGATAAAACGTAGAAGGTCGAAGGCTTCTCGCGGTCTTGGTGAATCCTTGGACAGGACCCAGAACCCACTATTGCCGAATGCACCCCGTCCTTCATAGAAGTCAATCGCCGGGCCACGAGGCACGATGCCGGCGCCGAATGGCAGGTCGGGAAAATCCCGCTTGAGAATGTGGATCGCCGACTCCGGCGCGATCATCATGCCCGCACGGCCATCGTAAAACAACTCGAAGGGTCCGGGGTGCAGGCCGCCTTCGGGCACGATGCCATCACGGGCGAGTTCTCGCATGAAGCGAAAACCGACGGCACCACGCTCGGCAAAACCATTTCGTTTTCGACTGGCGTCCAGCAGATCGGCGCCACCCTGCCAGAGAAAGGGATAGATGGCATTCGGGTTCACATCGAGGGTCGACCACGCCAGACCCCACTGATCCAACACCCCGTCGCCATCATGATCCTGACTCAGGGCCAGTCCGACTTCACGGAAGCGGTCCCACGTCCATGCGTCGAAATCGGCCGCATCCGGTGTCGCCGGTGGGTACGCGAGACCGGCGCGATCGAACAACTCTGGATTGTAATAGAGGTGCCAGGAGACATAGACGAAGGGAATGCCGTATTGATGGCCATCCATCGAGCCGAGTTGCCACAGATTATCCGGGTACTCCCGCGACATCGCCTCGACCTCTTCGGGGAACATTTCGTCGAGAGCGGCGAGTTTGCCAGCGGCAGCAAAGCGTGGCCAGAACTCGTCTGGCATGTAGGCGATATCAGGTGGCATGCCGCCAGTGTAGGCGGTAGCGTAACGTTCGTCCCAGCCCTGCCACGGGTGCACGACCGCCTCCAGGCGCAGCGCAGGCCGCTGAGAAAAAAACGGCGCCAGCACATGCTCGAAGTCCTGTGCCGTCTCTCCATGCGAGGCCTTCCACAGGCGTAGCACGGAGTCAGCGGCGTCTCGATTCGCCGGCGATTGGCAGCCCAGACCGAACAGCAGGAGCAGACCAAAGACAAAGCCGTCAGCTAGGCGCAGCATCCGCGGCCTCGATCAGGGCCCCCTCCTCCTCGATCCGCCGATAGGTGGCGGCAAAGGCCTCGGAGCCATCGTCATCCCAATAGTCGCTTGCCAGTGGTGCGGCATAACTCATCGGCATGAGCTCACGGCTCCAGTCCGGGCGAACCATGAAGTGTGGATTCGCCGGATCCGGCCTGGTCTGCAACAGCGTCCCATTGCGATACCGCGTGCGAATGATGAAACGAGGTTTTTTGATGGCCGGCGCCGACTCCAGCGACCGCACTTTGTCGAGATCGAGATCGACACCGAGGCCAGGGGTCTCGGAGACACGGATGAGGCCATTTATCGGATCGAGAGGCTGCGTCACGAAACGCTCCGCCATGATCTCCGTCCCAGAGACAAAGTGGAAGTTCCCGGTCGGGAAGGCGGCCATCATGTGCACCGTCATCGCCCGGGTGATGTCGCTGCCCGTGTTCTGTAGCATGAAAGGCGCCCCGGCGGCAGCGAACAGACCTGCCCGACGCGCCGCATCACCGATATGGGCGTGACCCAGCATGTAGGCATCCGCCGGATGGCGGAAAACTTCATAGGTTGCCTGCGTCGGGAAATGGTGCAGCACGATGGGAAGTGATGTGCGCAGGCGCAGCTCACGGTAGCCCTCGATATCCTCTCCCGGCAGGGGATCCTCGAAACAACCCGCAATCGGAAACTCCGACAACTTCTGCAGCAGATCCGGCATATGATCTTCCGTGCCGTGCATGGTGAAGTCGTAGTGCAGACGGAAGCCCTCGGGTGCGACCTGTTGCATCGCCTCGGTCTGATCGAGGACATTGTCGAAGGGTGACAGGTGAAACTTCATCCAGGTGTACCCCTGTGCTGCGTAATCGGCCACGGCAGCAGCCATGCGCTCCGGGGTGGTGCTCACCGTCCAGCTGGAGACCGGCACCCAGGACCGATACTTCTGTCCGAAGAGTTTGTACACGGGCACGTCTGCCGCCTTCCCCATCAGATCGTACATGGCGGTTCCCAGACCCAGGGAGGTCTCATCCCCCATCCAGTCGAAGGGGTTGGATCCCACGTATCGATCCATCACCTCCTCTGACTCGGTGCTCTCGCTCTCCCCAAATCCGGTGAGCCCTGTATCGGTGTGAGCGATGTAGATGGTCCGTGCCGTCATATCGTGGTAGTGACTCAGTTCGTAGGCGCCGCGATCTATGTAGCCCAGTTGCACCCGTCTGACTTCGATTTCAGTCACTTTCATGACATCAGCTTGCCCTCTTCCAGCGCGTCGTCAATCAGCCGCCGGGCGTATTCCCACAACGCGGGTGCACCTTCATCGATATGCTCGTTGCGTGCCACCACCTGATCGTGGCGCACGCCATGTTTCACCCATGCCGCTCCGTCCGTGTGATAATTGAGCAACAGGGGTTGCAGACGATCGAGGGCCGCCGCATACCGCGCCTCGATCGTTACACGCTCTTCGAATTCCTCCCACAAGGCGTTGATCCACCGCTCCTGGTCCGCCGGCAGCAGGGCGAAGATCCGCTTCGCCGCCGCCCGCTCGCGCGCCTCCTTGTCGGCATGCGCCGCCTCGTCATAGGCAAAGGTGTCGCCCGCGTCGATCTCGACGAGATCGTGGATCAGATGCATGGAGAGAACCCTGGTGATATCAATATCCTCTTTCGCGTGCTCACGCAGGATGATCGCCATCAGCGCCAGATGCCAGGAATGCTCGGCGTCATTTTCGGGACGTCGGTCGGCGATCAGAAGGCTCTGCCGAAAGACCTGCTTCAGAGCATCCATCTGCACGAGAAAGTCGATCTGCTGCGTCAGTCGATCCTGGACATTGCCGGGGTTGTCCTCAGTGGGCAAACGGTGCATCTCCAGTGTCGGATTCACGGCTGGGGCCCAATATAGGGCCGTCAGGGCGATGATGAAGCCCGGTCATTCAGTGGTCGACCCAACCGCCATGGCTGACGCACCTTGCCGTTGCCCCCGGCGGGGACGAGTGACGGGGGCAAGATGACGACAAGAAGGGAGATCTATGTCGGCCTCTTCCTGATCTCGCTGGCGACACTGATGTAAGAGATCCTGTTGACCCGTCTCTTCAGCGTCACCATGTGGCATCACTTCGCCTTTATGGCCATCTCGCTGGCCATGTTCGGGACCACCATGGGCGCAGCAGCC